>JAJYMM010000165.1 GCA_021787035.1 Actinomycetes bacterium | reverse complement strand
CGACCGCTCCTGGGTACTGCCTGCTCCTCGGGTCGGTGGCCGTTGTGCTCGTTGCGGCCGACGCCTTCGTCTTCCTTTTCGCCTGGGAAATGTTGACCGTTTCTTTTTATGTGCTCACTTCCGGTGCAGCCAGGTACCTTCCTGGCCAGCGCGCTCCATGGCTCACCGCTTCATTGGGGAAGCTCTCCGGTGCGGCGCTGTTGCTCGGTTTCCTGCTCTTGGCGGCCAAGAGCGGCAGCCTGGCCATCGCCAGCTGGCACTCGGTTGGGAGGGGTGCAGCCGAGGATGCCGCCTGGGTCCTTCTCGTGGTTGGTTTTGGCGCCAAGCTCGGGATGGTGCCCTTCCAGGCGTGGTTACCCCTCGGTTACCCGGCCGCACCCGGCCCGGCGCGAGCGGCGATGGCCGGAGTGGCTGCGAACGTCGGCGTTTACGGCCTCTGGCGCTTCGTCGGGGTACTCGGGCGCCCTCCGGTTTGGCTTGCCATATCGGTGCTGGTGACCGGCGGTGCCACGGCCCTGCTCGGCGTCGCCTTTGCCTGCGTGCAGGGAAGGCTCAACCGTTTCATCGCCTATTCGAGCGTCGAGAACGCCGGCCTCATCATGGCTGCCTATGGCGTCGGGCTGGCCGGTGCGGCGTCCGGTTCCCGTGGCGTCGAGACGGTCGGGCTGCTGGCGGCTACCTTGCAGGTGCTGACTCATGCGGTCGCAAAGTCGACGCTGTTTGTCTCCTCCGCCAACATCGCCTTGGCAGTAGGCACCGACGACTTAGAGGTCGTACGCGGTATTGGGCGGAAACTGCCTTGGAGCGGGGCCACCTTTGGGGCCGGGGCGGTCTCCTTGGCCGGCCTGCCCCCGACCGCCGGCTTCGTGTCGGAGTGGTTCATCCTGGAGGCCCTTATGCAGCAGTACCGGCTCCACAGCTTGGCGCTCCGCCTCGGGCTCGCACTGACGGGCGCCCTGGTCGCCCTGACCGTCGGCCTTGGAGTCTTCGCCTTCGTGCGGGTGCTCGGGCTCTCGTTGTTAGGGCGGCCCAGCGAGCGAACGCCACAGCCCGGCGGGGAGGCTGCTCTCTTGGGGAAGGTCGCGATGGTGGGCCTTGGCCTCGCGTGCCTCGGCACCGGTGCCATAGCGCCCTGGGAGCTCCGCTTCATCGCCATCGGTCTTTCCCCACTCGTCCCCGAGCACTCCGTACTGGCCGCGCTCAAATCGCCCTGGGTCCTCCAGCCGGTCTTCCCTGGGTTTTCCATCCTCTCGCCGTCGTGGCTGTGGGTCGCAATGCCCGTCATGTTCTTGGGCGTCTTTGCGGGCGCCCTTGGCCTCTCGCGAGGGCGCTACCTCCGTGTGCGCCGGGCACCGGCGTGGCACTCGGCCACCGTGGGGGTAGAAGGTCCGGCGGAGTACACGCCGACGGGGTTCGCGGGCCCCATTCGCCATGTGCTCGCCAACGTCTTAGGCACGCGCCACGACGTCTCGCCAGCAGTAGTGGAAAGCGAGGATGGCGAGGGCCACGTTCATGTCTTGGCTACTGCAGACGTCGTCGAACCGGTGGAGACTTATATTTACCGCCCGCTTGGGTGGGCGGCCCTGCGAGCGTCGGCCCTCGCCCGTCGCCTCCAGTCGGGGCGCCTCAGCGCGTACGTGGCCTATATGTTCTTGGCGCTGGTCGCTCTTCTCGCACTGGTCGCCGCGATCAGATAGCGGGCACACTTCGCACCTCGCTTATGCCGGCGCGCGCTTTTGTGCAGCCTCTCCCGGCATCGGCCCGAAGACGCGCCAGTAGGAGTCTTGCCCGAAGCTCGTCGGCAGGGGTTGGCCTTCTACAAGGCGGAACGTCCTGCGCCCATCGGGTAGCCGTTCGGCCCGGAGGAAGAGGGCTTCGGGCAACCCCTCGGCGAAGAGCTTGTCCGCAAGCTCGAACATGTGGGTCACGAACACGACCCGCACACTCGAAGCAGTCATGGCTTTGATGATCTCGCCGGCTATTTCGGAGCCCTCGCGCTCGTTGGTGGAGGCGAAGCTCTCGTTGCACAAGAGCAAGCAGCCCGGCGTTATCTCGTTGGCCACCGTGCTCATGCGCGCGAGCTCCTCGTCGAGCTTCCCGCGTTTCATGGCCGGGTCTTCCTCGCGCTTGAAGTGTGTGAAGACCCGCGGGCAAACGTTGGCGGCGAAGCTCTTGGCCGCGACGAACATCCCCGCTTGCATCATCAGCTGCGCTAGGCCAGCGCTGCGCAGGAAAGTCGTTTTCCCGCCCTGGTTGGCACCCGTCACCATTGTGAGGAGCTTTCCGTCGGCACTGACGTCGTTTCCAACCACTTCTTGGTCCTGGCGCAGCGCGAGGCCAACGTCGTAGAGGCCCTCCGCGCTGAAGGCTACCTTACTTGCCGGTAAGGGCAATGGGGAGCACCAGGGCGCCCCTTTGGCTGAGAGCTGGTCGGCGAGCGAGAGGCAGCCGACGTAGAACGCGAGCTCGGCGGCGAGCTGGGTGAAGAAGCCCCGCACGTGCTCTGCCGCCTGAGCGAGAGCATTCGCGACCAGGTTGAGCCCTCGCGCACGGAGGTCCTCCAGGGCACGCAAGCCGGCATCGTCCTTGCCAGAGATGTCGAAACTGTACGCGCTGCGCCCGAAGGGCCCTGAGCGTGGCCGCGGGCTCCTCGGCCCGGGCCGGCGGAGGCCGAAACCCTGCGGCGTATTACCGTTCCCGAGGCGCCCGCTCAACAAGAGGCCGTTTTTGAAGCGGAGCTCTTCTAGGTGCGAGTCGAGCTGGGCCAGGTAGTCGTCGGTGAGCTCGGTGGAGAGCATCTCGAAAAAGCGCATGAAACCTTCGGAGGAAAAGCCAGCAGCGTGCTCATCGCTCGTCCTGCGCAGTTCTCGGAGGTGGGCGAGCAGGACGTCTGCCGCACTGAGGGCTCGCGAGAGGACCGACTGGGGGGCACCACTGTAGAGGCTCCATACGCGCCGCTCTGCTTCGATTGCTTCGACGGAGGTGCGGAAGAGGTGGCGGACTACCGCGGCGTTTGCCAGGCAGTCACTGAGGACGGCTTGGCGGTAGGAGATTTCTTCGGGGCTGGTGAGCCCGAGGAGCAACGCGCGTTTGGACGATTCGAGCACAAGGTGCTCACCGTCGGACATGGCGTTGCAGACGATCCCAAGGCCGAGGTCCTGCAGGAGCGCCGGCGCATGGGAGGGCAGTGGCGCCGCGAGGTCGAAGTCGGCAGATCGGTGCATGAGATTTGGCCTCACGTGGCTACCCTTTCGCGCAGGTCCGCGTAAGTTAGCCCGTATTTGCGGGCAAGCGCCATGGCATAGGCGCGGCCGTCCGCGGGTCTCCGGGCCACCTTATAGGTACGCACGTCGGGGTCATCGGCCGACACTTCGGCGACGGCGCTTACGGTGGCCTCATTGAGCGATGCGAGCTCGTCCACGAAGGTCACGTACACGCAGAGCGCCCCGAGCTCGCTCACTTGCTCGAGGACCTTTGCCCCTATGAAGCGCGAGTCCGCGAGCGAGGTCGAGCTGAAGCTCTCGTTCATGACTATGGCGCTCCTAGCCGTGGCGTGTCCGAGGATGTAGCGCACTCGCTCGAGCTCGTCGTTCAGCTTTCCCTGCAAATTGTCGAGGCGCTCTTCGCGTTCGAAGTGCGTGAAGACCCGGTCGGGGAGAAAGAGCCTGGCCTCAACCGCTGGGACGGGGAGGCCGAGACCGGCCAGGTAGTGCAGCTGGCCAAACATGCGAGCGAAGGTGGTCTTGCCGCCTTGGTTGGGCCCCGTGACAACCATTATGCGCTCAGGGTCAGAGAGCTCTATGTCGTTGGCCTGGGAGGTGCCGCCGTAGCGGGCGAGCGCCAAGGCTAGTGCGATGTCGCTGCCACCCGAAACGTGGACCTCCTTTGAAGTCCCGGTCACTTCGGGGTAGCAAAATGCGGTACCCGTGGCGCGTAAGCGGTACACGACACCTAGGTATGCCAGGTAAAACTGTACGTCACGGTCGAAGATAGTGACTGTCGGGTTCATGAAGCCGTGCCGGCGCTCGTAATAAGTCTCTAGGCGCGAAAAGAGCTCTGGGTAGAGCATGGCAACCCGTTGCAATATCTCGGCTTGTACGCGGTTGGCGTCGCGCCGCTCGGGGAGGTTGGTCCGGAAGTCCGTAGCCTGACCTGTGCGCCACTTGGCAAATGCCCCTTCGACCAGAGCGGTGAGGTCCTCCTCGGCCTCGTAGCGGCCGACTGTCACGCGGTTGCCGTGCAGGAGCACGGAGTACTGGACATTGGCGAGTTGTTGGCGGAGGGCCCTCGCCTCGGAGGCAAGGGACTGGAACTGGCTCGAGTTCCGGTACGCGAAGAGGTGGTCGCGAAGTGCGGCGAGCGCGCCTGAGGACGGTTCCGCCCTCACGAGGCCTTCGTGAAGGCGGGTGACGGCGGCGCAATAGGTCTCCGCAGCGTCGAGGAACCAGCCCTCCTTGAACGGCTTGGCCCCCACCTGTGCCATCCCCCGGAGGAACACACGCGCCTGGCGCATCGCCTTGGCGAAGGCGCTCACGACGTCGGCAACCTCGCGCCGTTCCAGGTCGCGGCAGACCTCCTGGCGGTAGCGCACCGCGGTCTCGTCTTGGAGGGGGGAGTAGAAGAAGGGGGCCAGGTCGTATTCTTCGCGCCCCGCGAGGGCGGTCTTCACTACCTGGTCGAGGTGCAGGTCGCGAAAGTGGTCCGGCTGCTGCGCCGTCGCAGGCATGCTCGGGCCATCTCCTCGGGCGCCAGGGTACAAGACGCTCACCTCGGCGCCTGTTCCTCCTGCCTGGCGGCTCATAAGACGGTTTTCATACCCGGGTCTACCTGCCCTCCCTGCCGGGCTATATTACCCGGCGGCCTCCTCGATGGCCTGCGAGCCGGCTGTCGGAGCCTTCCGAGGGCCACTTCCCTAGGGTCTTTGCCGAATATGCGCCGGTAGACGTCCTCACCGTAGGCCGTGGCCTCCGGGGCGCCCTCCACGAGACGGAACGGCGCTGCGCTGGACTGCCTCGGCGCGCGGAGGAAGAGGTACTCGGGGGAACCCATTTTGTAAAGGCTGCCGGCCAGGTCAAAAAGGTGTGTCACCAGGAACACCCGGACCCCGGCACCGGCCAAGGGCACGAAGACCTGCCTGCCGACGTCGGAGCCCTCGCGTTCGTTGGTCGAAGCGAAGGGCTCGTTGGACAAAAGGACGCACCCGGGCGATAGTGCTGAGATCACCCGGCTCATCCGGCGCAGCTCCTCGTCGAACTTGCCCCCCTGGAACCCACGGTCCTCCTCGCGCTTGAAGTGGGTGAGGACCGCCGGCGCCGGCGCTGCCGCGAAGGACCGGGCCGCCACGAACATGCCCGCTTGCATCATGAGCTGGGCTACTGCGACGCTTCGGAGGAAGGTCGATTTGCCACCACGATTGGCCCCGGTCACTACCACCATGGCCTTGCCCTTGGCCTCCACGTCGTTTCCCACAACGCGCCCTTCGCCAGAGAGGCTGAGGCCGGGCTCGTAGAGGCCGGTAGCCGTAAGGCCAGCCGTGCCGGGGGGCAAAAGCGACGGGACGCAAGTCGGCTCGCCCTTGGCTTCGAGGGAGGCCCTCAGGTTGAGGCAGCCCAGGTAGAACGCGAGCTCCGTGCGGAGGGCGGACAGGAACCCGAGCACGTGGTCAACCGACTGGGCGAGCGCGTTGGCCGCGATGTTGACGCCTGTTTCGTGGAGCTCGGCCAAGGCATGGGTGCCGGCCTCGTCTCGCTCGGGGATCTCGAAGCTGTAGCTCGGCGTGCTGCGTTCGGAGAAGCGTTGCCTGAACCCGGCGCGAGGAGGCTGGCGGTGGAGCATGTAGGCCGTACCCTTGTTGGCCCCGCCAAGCGAAGCGCTCATGAAGAGCCCTCGCGCCAGCTTGAGCTCTGTCATGTGGGCACGCAGCTCGCCCAAGTAGCCTTCGTCGAGCTCGGCAGAAAGCATGGAAAAAAGCTGGCGAAAGCCCCCTGAGGTGACCTCGCCGGCGTGGTCCAGTGCGAACCGGCGGAGCTTGGCCAGGTACCCGAGAAGGACCTCGAGGGCCTGGACCGAGTAATATCGCAGGCTCTCGGGCGAGCGGCTTAGCCCCCAGAACGTGAGCTTCTTGTGGGACTCCAACGCCTCACCTGCGAGCGCGTAGAGCTGCGCGGGCAGTTGTGGCTGGGCGGCACAGTCGGCGAGGACCTCCTGGCGCCAGGTAATCTCCTCGCTGGCTGGGAGAGGGCAAAGGACCGCCGTCTTGGCCACGGCGTAGGCCAGCTTGTCGTTGCCGGCCATGGCAAGGAAGAGCCGCTCGAGGCCAAGGTCCTCCACGAGGTCCGAGCTCTGTCCGGGAAGCTGGGCCTCGGGGTCGAAAGCGACCTCTGGGTGCATAAGGAGGACCTTCATCGGGCGACCCTCTCGGTCACGGCATGGAAGCTGAGGCCGTAGCGCTCAGCCAAGAGGGCGGCGTATGCGCGGCCCTCGGGTTCCTTTCGTACGAACCTGTACGTGCGTCGCATGGGGTCTTGGGGGTCGACGATCGCGCCCATGCTCACCACCGCATCGTCTCCAGAGGCAAGTTCCTCGACAAAAGTGACGTAAACGCCGAGCGCCCCGCGTTGGACGAGCTCTGCCAGTACCGCCTTGCCGATCACGGCGGCGTCGGCCAGCGTGGTGGAGGAGAAACTCTCGTTCATTATGACCACCGTCTGAGGCGTCGCCCGCCCTATTACGTTGTGGAGGTTGAAGAGCTCGTCTTCGAGGTGGCTTCGCGCTACCTCCAGTGCCTCCGCCTGCACGAACGAAGTGAGCACGTTGTCAGCGAGCACCACCTCGGCAGAGCGGGCCGGTACGGGGAGCCCGAGGCTCGCCAGGTAGTGGACCTGGCCGGCTGCCCGGCAAAAGGTCGTCTTGCCGCCGCTGTTGGGGCCGGTCACCACGATGACGCGCTCTGCGGCGCTGAGCTCGAAGTCGTTGGTCACGACCCCGGCCGGCCCCGTGCCATCCTGGGATGCCGCCTTCAGCGCCAGTGCGAGGTCGAAGCAGCCCTCGACGTGCACGCCGGCCGGGGACAAAGAGACCCGCGGGTAGCAAAACGCAAGCCCTTTTTCCTGAAGCGGAGCGATGCGTTCCAAGTAGGCGAGGTAAAACTGTGCTGCCCGCTCGAAGTCAACGATGTCGGGATCCATGAAGTCCTTGTGCAGGGCGAAGTAGTCCGCCAGCGAAGAGAACGGCTCCGGGTAGAGGAGGGCCACGGACTCGAGCACCCTCGCTTCGACCTGGTTCATGTCGAGGGGGCTGCGCAACTTGGCCGTGTAATCCGTAGGTGCCTCTTGCCTGAACTTGGCGAAGGTCGTCTCGAGCTCCTTCGCGTAGTCAGGCTCGTTCTGGTAGGCGCTCACTGTCACCCGCGTACCCCTGATGTGGATCTTGTACCTTACCCGGCTCAACGAGCCGACGAGCTCGCGCGCGCGGTCGCCGAGATCCTTGAAAGCGGGTGACGCCTCGTAGTTGGCCAGGTGTTCCCCGAAGGCGCGCAGCGCCCTAGACGGCGGTTGCAGCGAGGAGAGCGATGCGGCCAGGGAAGCCACTGCGCCGCAGTAGGTGAGCACCGCGTCGAGGAAAAGGCGCTGCGTCTGTAGGTGCGTATGGAGTGAGCCTGCGACCGAGAGGATCTCGCGTGCTCGTCCCATCTGCTCGAGGAACCCCCGCACGGCGGCTGCCACTTGGGGGAGCTCGAGGTCGGCGAGGACTTCATGGCGGTACGCCACTTGGTCGACGCTTCGAAGGGGCGCATAGAAGAGGTCCATGAGGCGCAGATCCTCCCGCCCAGAAGTGGCGGTCGCGAATACCTGGTCGAGCTCGAGGTCGATAGCGAAGCGCCGGTCCTCGAGCGCGGCTGGGGCGCTGGCCTTGTCTGGGTAGAGGAGCGACAGCGTCATCCTCGCGCCTTGGGGTACGCGGCCGCCGCGCGCCGGGCGCCCGCGCTCACCCTCGGGGCCTCCGCGCGGGCACTCTGGGTGGCCAGGACAATTGCTTCGTTGGCCACCTTCCGGGCAGCATCGTCTGCCTGCGCGCACGCCAGACGTTCGGGCTCGCCCGCACGGTGCAGCTCCTCGCCCCGGGCGGCAGCCTCGAGAGTCATCTGGACTGTGCGTTCGAGCTCGCCTGCCATGGCCACTTCGAAGCGGCGGCAGACGGCGTCGAGGCGCTGCGATATGTCCCATCGGGCACGCCCTGCGTGCTTGTCAAACTCGGCCGCCAGCTCCGAACGGGCGCGGCCGAGGAGGCGCCGGCGCTGGAACGCGCCCGGGAGGAGGCGCCGTGCCATGCGCTCGGCCCCCTCGGTTCTGCTGCCGACGTGCACGAAAATGTAAAAATAGCGCTCCTTTTCCTCGGCGACTTCTGGGATCCTCACCTCTGGCAGGTCTATCTCGAAGATGCCCGCGGCTGCAGCGCGGACGGCATTGGCCCGCTCCTGGGTACGCTGGCGCGCCCGGTTGGCAAGCTTTCTCCACGCTTGTTCAGCACGCGCCGCTTCACCTTGGCGGAACCCCTCGAAGCTCTCCCTCACGCAGGCTTCTACGGTGTCGCGAAGGTCGTCCTCCAGCCGGCTGAGCTTGGCGGAGCGGGCCACTTCGGCCAGCCGGACGTCGCACTTGGCCGGGGTGGTCTCGGCGAAGCTGGCCAAGGTTTCGCCGACGGCCATCGCCAATTTGTCGACGTCGCGTTCGAGGAGCGTGCGGTCGTCTTCGAAACCCTGCCTCTCTTCGCCAGCGGCCGCTCGCAGCTGGTCGATGGCTTCTGCCAAGCGGGCCTCGTCCATGGCCGCAGCCGCGGACTCGAGCGCCACGTAGGACTCGAGCTCCCCGGCCAGTCGGCTGAGCTCAGCTCGCGCCGTCTCTAAGCGCGCGTGGACCAGGTCCAGCTCGACAAACCCTGTAAGTGCGGCGTAAAAGGCCGAGAACTCCCCGGCCTCGCTTTCCCGTGGGCTTTCCCTTGCAACAAGTGCGGCCAGCCCAGCGCGCGCTGAGAGCCGCCAGATCTTCTCTTTGTGGCCCAACTCTTGTTCGAGGGCGCCTTCGATGAAGTTCGTGACCTCCGCGAGCTCACCCGGTCCCAGGTGGTCTGCCCTGTTGAGCACGAAAAACGTCGGTCCTTGGCGCGCCGAAAGCGTTTTTACGAGTTGACGTTCCTGCTTGGAGAGGGGGGCGTCGGCCGAGAAAACAACCACGGCGCCGTCGGCTTCGAGCAAGGCGCGCTGCGCGGCTTCGTCGTGGCCAAAGACCGAGCTGGTGCCGGGAGTGTCCACCAGCACCACCCCCGGGCGCAACAGCTCGGCGGCCACCCTCACCTCTGCGCGAGCCACCTGACGCTCGTTGCTCGGGTTTTTCGCCTCTGTAACATAGTCCGCAAGCCTGTCAGCCGGTAGCTCCTCGTGGTGGCCGTCCAAGAACACGATGGTCGACCCAGGTGCCCCATAGCTCACCTCTGTGGCTACCGCGGTGAGCGGGAGGACGCCCGTCGGGAGCAGCTCCGTGCCGAGCAGGGCGTTTACCAACGTTGACTTGCCGCGCTTGAACTCCCCAAGTACGGCTATGTAAAAGTGCCCCGCCCGGAGGCGCTCACCCAGCCGTCCTGCCCGCTCAGACAGTTCCGGCCTGCTCTTGGCCGCGATTGCCAGCCGGCCAGCCGCATCTGCAAGCTCTTCGAGCTCGGTACTCATCGGCTCCTACCTCCCGGCCTTGCCAACTACTTACCAGTAGGAGCCATCGTCCTCGGTCAAAAGGCCAAGGCAGTTGGCGAGCTCCATCGCCTGGGAGCAGTCTAGCGAGAGCGGGCTGGCAACCAGGACGAAGCGCCCGCCGGCACCACGGTGTCGCGCCCTATTGGGCGCTCGGCGCTACCCGTCCCGGCCTTGGGCACCATCGGGTGGGGCCGTTGGGCATTACCCCGCGGCGCGCCGGCGGCGGAGGCGCCATATGTAGCGGCCAACCAGGTAGAGCGCGGCCACCAGGAGCAGCGCGAAGCTGAGTGGCCCGGCGACGCGGACGACGGCCTCGAAACCGGCGACGAAGCCCCCCACTGCCGCCCGCCAGGCCGCGAGCAGGCTGCCGACGCGCCTGGGTGGGGGAGGGGGCAGCGCTCTTTGGGTGAGCGTGACGGCGAGGGTGGCGTAGGTCGTTTCCGAGCTCAACTGTTTGAGCTCCCCCTGGAGCTGCTGGAGCTGGCTCTGCACGTCGTCGAGCTGCGCCTGCACGGCGAGGACCGAGCCGACCGTTTTCGCCTTCGCCATGATGGTGAGGTACTGCTGGCGCGTGTCCTCGGCAGCTGTGATCTGGGCCTGGAGGTCCACGTACTGGCCAGTAACGTCTTCTGCCTGGGTGGACAGCGTCGCCACCTTGCCGAGGCCACGGGCGTCGCTCACCGCCGTGGCGAAGCCGCCCACCGGCACCTGCAGGGTGACGGTCCCCTGGGCAGGGCTGCCACTGCCCGAGGAGGCCGACTGTGTATCAGTGCTGGCCACGAAACCACCGAGGCCCTGGGCAAGGGCCATGAGACGCCCGATGTCGGCCTGGATTTGTGCCGCCCGCACCTCCACCGTGAGCGCCCCAGTCTCCTCGATGCGCTCTCCGCCCGCGCTCGCCGGCCCTGTGCCGGCCGGGGAGCGCCTGGTTTGGGCCTGTGCCCCATTGGCAAGCGCGGCCTCCGCCGGGGCGCCACGCGCCGGGGCGGCGAGTGCGGGAGGGCCGGCGCCGGCGCTGGCGCCGGCGTGAAGGGCGGCCCCGAAGGACCCGAGAGAGGCTCGTCTCGCAACCCCGTAGGTTCCCCCAGGTCTCGCCGGCCTCGCATGAGGAGTGCCCCTGTTGGCGGCGTAGGAGAGCGAGCCCGCGAAGCCTGCGGCGCCGACCGTCACTACCAGTAGGACAGCCGCGGCGACCAAGACCTGGCGCGCCGCCCTCCGAGGCGGGGGACTTCCAGCTGATGGCCCGGGCGGTGGTCCTGTGAAGGTTACTTGTAGGTTGCCCGCGCTCTTGGCCATGGACGGTATGTGGCAGCACCAGGGGCCATTTCAACCGTAGCGCTTTGGGGCCTTGCTACTTTCGGTGAGCGCTATGGCCGAACGACCGATTGTCACACGTAGGTGCGAACAGGTGGACGACTACCACGGCGAGCTCGTCGCCGACCCGTACCGCTGGCTAGAAGATCCAGATAGCGCCGAGACGAAGAGCTGGGTCGAAGCCCAATCCGATGCGGCCGAGGCTTTCCTGGCCAGCGCTGGCGCGAGAGAAGAGATCCGCAGCCGCCTAAGGGAGATCTGGGACTACCCGCGCTGGTCACCGCCGTTCGAAAAGAACGGCCAGTGGTTCCAGAGCCGGAACTCGGGGCTCCAAGACCAGCCCGTCGTGTACCAGATGGGCTCGGCGGGGGAAGCGGGCGAGGTGCTCCTAGACCCGAACACTCTTGGGCCCGGCGGGACCGTGTCAGTGCCGGCGTTCGTGCCAGACGATAGCGGCTCCCTCGTCGCCTACGCCACCAACGCGGACGGCTCGGACTGGACGACCTGGCGAGTGAAGGAGGTCGCCACCGGGCGCGACCGTCCCGACGAGGTCCATTGGTCCAAGTACGGCGTGGCGGCATGGGACGCGACGGGCTCCGGTTTTACTACTGCTCGGCCGACCGGCCTCCGGCGGGGGAGGAGCTGCGAGCGCCTGTAGGGGTGGTGCGGATAGCGTTCCATTCGCTCGGCACGCCCCAGAGCTCCGACGAGGTCGTCTTCGAGCGCCCCGATGAGCCCGAGTGGCTCCCGCACCCCAAAGTGACCGATGACGGGCGTTTCCTCGTCATAACTACCACGCGCGGAACCGACCCCTACAGCCGCGTCGAGGTGCTTGACCTCTCCCGGCCCGGTCCTTGCCGGGTCGTCCTCGTAGCGGGCTTTACGTGCCGCGCGGAAGTGGTGGCCAACGTGGGGACGAAGTTCGTCCTCCTGACCGACGAGGGCGCGCCCAGGCAGCGCCTGGTCATGGTCGCCCTCGAGGCGCCGGGTGCCCCGGAGGAGCTGGTTGCTGAGCGCGAAGCCGTCCTTGTCTGGGCGGGCAACTGCGGGGGCCGCCTCGTCTGTCACTATCTGGAAGACGCCTGCTCGCGCCTGCTCGTCTTCGAGCTCGACGGCAGGTTCGTAAGGGAAATAGCACTACCCTCTCTCGCCTCGGTCGCCCCCGATAGGGAGGGTGCCGCGGTGAAAGGGCGTGCTGGCAGCGCCATTTTCCACTACGAACTACGCAGTTTCTTGGACCCCGGCTCGCTCTGGTCACATGACGTCGGAAGCGGCGAGACGCTCTTGGTGCGCCGGAGCGAGGCGGCGTTTGACCCGAGCGGCCTCGTTTCCGGACGGGTCTTCGTAACCGCGAGCGACGGTGCCCGCTTACCCCTTTTCTTGACGCGACGCCGTGACCTCGCCCAAAACGGTGAGGCTCCTGTCCTGCTGTACGGCTACGGGGGGTTCTCGGTACCGATCACGCCCGACTTTTACAAAGATGGCGTCGTTTTTGCCGAGCGAGGAGGCATCTTCGCCGTGGCGGTGCTGCGCGGCGGTGGAGAGTACGGTTCGGCCTGGCACGACGCCGGTAGGCTCGGTAACAAGCAGCGCGTCTTCGATGACTTCTGCGACTGCGCTCGGTGGCTCGCCCATTCCGGTTGGACGCGGCCCGGCAAGACCGCGATAAACGGCGGTTCGAACGGTGGGCTCCTCGTCGGGGCCTGCCTCACCCAGCACCCCGAGCTCTTTGGGGCGGCCGTGGCCGAAGTTGGCGTCCTCGACATGTTGAGGTTCCATAAGTTCACCATTGGCTGGGCTTGGAAAAGCGACTTCGGGGACCCCGATGACCCGGAGCAGTACGGCTGGCTCCGGGGCTACTCTCCGCTTCACAACCTGAAGCCGGGGATGTGTTACCCGCCGACGCTCCTCATGACAGCCGACCATGACGACCGAGTCGTGCCGGCGCATTCGTTCAAGTTCGCTGCCGCGATGCAAGCAGCCTTGGCCGATGGCTGCGGGCCGGTCCTGTTGAGGGTCGAGAGCTCTGCAGGGCACGGGCACGGAAAGCCGACTTCCAAGTCGATCGCCGAGCGGGCCGACGTACTCGCGTTTTTGGACGAGGTCCTGTTTAGCCACCCCTTGGAGCCAGAAACTTCCTAGACGCGCACCAGCGGTGGGCAGATATACCCACCGCCGGTGAAGGCACGACCCCAAGTTTAGATTTTGGGACCATCTCGGGAGCGATAACTACGCTCACGATCTTGGTAAGGACATTCACTCAGGGGTGTGCCGCCTAGACCGACCAGACGACCTGCGGGGCGAACTTCGCCTCGTCCTGCCGCCGCCTGGCCTGCTACCAGCCCGGCGGACCACCCTCCTCGGACGAGCTCAACGTTGCCATCGGCTCTCCTTTCCACGTACCTTGGAGCTCTCTTGCGAGGCTCAATACCAGCGTATACCGCTTCGCCGGCTTCGCGCTACCCCCTTTCCCCCTAATTTCGGGTTCCTTAAGGTTTGCATGGATTGACATGGAACGTCACGGGTGGTATCGTGGTAGTGCCTGGCTAGGTGGCCGGGGATCGCGGCCGGGACGCGGGTCTGACGGCTTGCCTCGTCGTTTGGTTCGACCACGAGAGGAGCACCTATGTCCAGGACCGTCGACCTTTTCCTCGACAGCGACCAGCCGCTCGAGCTCGTCGCCTCCGAGCTTTCGGAGCTGGCCGGCGCGCCGTTGAGCGCGTCCCCTGACCGCTCTCGTTTCGTATTGAAGTACAAGGACGTCACGGCTTATTTGGCCGAGCACGACTTTGTCGATGACGACGACTTGCCTTTGTCGGAGTTCCCCTACGTCCTGTCCGCGCAAGTGAGGGGGGCGGGTGAGATCGACCGCAGCCCTGAAGCGCAGTGCCTGCGTGAGCTGAACGCCCGGTGGCAGAGGGGGACCGGGATGCCTTCCCTCCTCGTGATCGACCTGGAGCGGCCAGACGCCTCCTGGCTGGGGCCAGATGGGCTGGGGCCAGACGGGCTGGGGCCAGACGGGCTGGGGCCAGACGGGCTGGGGCCAGACGAGCCGGCGGTGGGCGGGGAGTTGGCCCCGTGAGCGGCGGGCGCCCTTGGCTCTAGGCCGCCCAGCGAGGGCGGGCGCCCGATGGGGCCTTCCGCCGGTCTAGGTTGCGAACATGGCCATTCAAGTCGGAGACGAGTGGGCCTCCGACCTCGATGCGCATCTGAGGGAATGGGCCGCCGGCGTCGACATGCCCGACGCCGGCGCAGCGCTCGGAGGCGTGGGGAAGTTCCTCTCGTCGGTGCCGCCCGGTTACCCGGAGGCCACTCATCCAGAAGAAGCAGCGCGCGATTGGCTTGAGATGTTCCGCCTCGCCGAGGGAGGACGCAGCACCGACCGGAGGGATGGGGCTGATGGCCCGGGTGGGCGGTTCGTGGTGGCCGTCCAGCGCGCAGGCGTCAGCGGTGGTCCCGCTGGCGACTTCCGGCTCCGACGAGTCGGCTCGAGCCTGTTGGAGCTTTCCTCTCTCGTCCCAGCGCTGGAGACCTTCGGGCTGGCGGTGGTCAATTCCGTGCCGTGGCGTTTCAGCGGCCTCGGGCCGGGGGGATCGCCTCTTTACGTCGACGACATCGGCCTCCGTCTGGGGACAAGGGCAGACCTGAGAAGCGGTTTCGAGGTGCGGCGCGGCGAGGAGCGGCTTGTCAGTGCCTTGCAGGCGGTCCTGGCCGGCGCAGCGGACCAGAGCTCGCTAAACGGGCTCGTCGTAACGGCGGGCCTTGATTGGAGGCAGGTGAGCCTGCTCTCCGCTTACCTCGCCTACCGCGACGTCGTGGGCGGCCCGCGGGGAGCGGAACGGGTCGAGGCCATGAAGGACGGCCTCGTGCAGTACCCCCGGGTCGCTTCGTCCATGGTGCGCCTCTTCTCTTCGCGACTGTGCCCGGCCAATGGCTCTGAGTACGCCAATGGCTCGGAGTACCAAGACGCGGAGCAGGCAGAGGCGCGTGGAGAGGTGCGCT
This sequence comes from Actinomycetes bacterium, assembly GCA_021787035.1. Taxonomy (GTDB): domain Bacteria; phylum Actinomycetota; class Acidimicrobiia; order Acidimicrobiales; family Palsa-688; genus JAJZYO01. The sequence goes on along the minus strand of JAJYMM010000165.1, from coordinate 26,995 downwards.
CCGCACTTGAAGAGGTGCCCGATCTCGCTCACTACGAGGCGCTCGAGGAGCTCTTGTCGATCCTGCTCGCTACCACCCGCAGCAACTGGGCGCTCGGGCGCGACGAGATCGCGCTCAAGTTTGCGAGCGCCAGCATGGACTTCCTCCCGCTGCCCCGCCCTTTCGCGGAGGGGTTCGTGTGGTCGACGCGTTTCACGGGGATCCACCTCCGCTTCGGCCCGGTGGCGAGGGGTGGGATCCGCTGGAGCGACCGCCAGAGCGACCTGCGCGCCGAGATCCTCGACCTCGCCAGGGCACAGGTAAAGAAAAACTCGCTCATCGTGCCGACCGGTGCCAAGGGCGGGTTCACACTTCGATCCCCGAGCGGCCCGGCCTTGGAGGGTGGGGAGCCCAACGGCTCGCACGCGGGCGGCTTGGGCTTTGACAACAGGCACTCCGGGGACTTGGGCCGCGGGGATTGGGGCCGCGGGGATTGGGGCCGCGGGGATTGGGGCCGCGGGGATTGGGGCCGCGGGGATTGGGGCCGCGAGGATTGGGGCCGCGAGGCCTACCGGCGGTTCGTGAGCGCTCTGCTCGACGTCACGGACAACGTCGTAGATGGCAAGGTGCGCCGGCCCGAAGGGGTGGTGTGCCTCGACCGAGACGACCCCTACCTCGTTGTAGCAGCCGACAAGGGAACGGCGAGCTTTTCCGACATTGCCAACTCCGTCAGCGCCGAGCACGGTTACTGGCTCGGGGACGCTTTCGCGTCGGGCGGAAGCCACGGCTATGACCACAAGGCGCTTGGTATCACTGCCAAGGGTGCATGGGTAGCCGTCAGGCGGCACTTTCGCGCCCTCGGGATGGACGTGCAGCGGGATCCCCTACGCGTGGTCGGCGTCGGTGACATGTCTGGCGATGTCTTCGGTAACGGGATGTTGCAGAGCACGGCCATCAGGTTGGTCGCCGCCTTCGACCACCGCCATATATTCGTTGACCCCGACCCCGATGCGGGCACCTCCTTCGCCGAACGCTCACGCCTCAGCCAACTCGATCGTTCTTCTTGGGCGGACTACGATCTTTCGACGGCTTCCAAGGGTGCCGCCGTCTTCTCCAGGCAGGACAAAGAGGTCGACTTATCCAAAGAGGCCCGGTCCGCCCTCGGAGCCCGCTCGGGGACGCTGACGCCGCCGGATCTCGTGAGGGCGGTGCTCGAGGCCCCCGTAGACCTTGTCTACTTCGGCGGGATAGGCACCTTTGTCAAGGCTCCCGGGGAGAGCGACGCCGAGGTGGACGACTCCGCCAACGAGGAAGTCCGCGTCCTGTCAGATGGCGTGCGGGCGAGGGTGGTAACAGAGGGCGCCAACCTCGCACTCACGCAGCGAGCGCGCGCCCTCTATGCCCGCCGCGGTGGTCGTGTGAACACCGACTTCGTCGACAACGCTGCGGGCGTCGCGATGTCGGACCGCGAGGTAAACCTGAAGATCCTCCTCGGCTTGGCCGAGGGCCGGGGGCTGCTCGGCGAAGGGGGACGGGACTTGGCGCTGGCAGAAGCGGAGGCGGGAGCGGCCGCTGCCGTCCTCGCGGCCGTGGAGCACAACATCGTGGCGCTCGACCTTGGCGCGGCGACTGCCGGCACCGACCTGCCGGCCTACGAGTCGCTAATGGCAGACCTGCGTTATGAGAGCCTGCTCGACCCCGAGGTGGAGTCGCTTCCCGGTGCAGAGGAGCTTGCCCGTCGTCGCAGCGCAGGCGCCGGCCTCTCCCGTCCCGAGCTGGCCGTCGTGCTCGCACACGCGCGAAGCGAACTGGCCCGCAGCATCGTGGCGTCACCCCTTGTGGCCGAGGCGTGCCTGTTGCCTCTCGCTCGTTTGTATGTTCCCGAACCCCTCCGTGCTCGCTTCGGCGACCTGTTGACCGAGCACCCACTGTTCCCCGAGATCGTGGCGTCCCAGCTGGCGAACGAGGTCATCGCTCGCATGGGGGGCCTCTGGGCGCACGAGGTAGCTCGTGAGGACGGTTGCGAGCCCTGGCAGGTTGCCAGTGCGTACTGGGCTGCTCGCGAGGTGCTCGGATTTGGCGACCTGTACCCCGAAGTCGACGAGGTGTCGGGGACCTTGTCGCTTGAGGCCGAGCTCGAGTTGCGCGCGGCGCTTTCACGCGGTGTGGGCCGGCTGGCCCGCTGGTACCTCTCGAAAGGGATCTCTTCGACGCTTTCCCTGGTGCTCGGGCGAGACCGCCCGCTGGCACTCCGTGCCGCCTCGCTTGGCACCGCACCCGGCGACCCCAACCCAAGTGCCCGTGGAGGCGAGATGAGGGCAGGTGAAGACATGGTGGCCTACCTGGTAGGGCTTGGGGTGCCGGTCGGCATTGCGGGTCGCACTGTCGCTGGTACCCGTGCTGGCGCCTTGGGTGAGCTGGGTGAGGTTGCACGGGCCACCGGGAGGAGCCTGGAAGAAGTCGCCGCCGCCCATGACCTGGCCGCGGACGGCCTCGGGCTTGCAAGGGTGGCTCGGGTGTTCGCCGGTTGGCAACCCGCCGAACGCTGGGGCCGTTGGCACCTACACGTCTTGGTCGATGACCTGGCTAGCTTGCGAGCCAGCGCGACCGAGGCTGCCCTGAAAGCCCACCCGGGTATGACGGCAGTGGACGGCGTGAGGGAGTGGCTGGGAGAGCGGCGAGACGCCGTGTCTCGTGCCGCTCGTCTGGCCGAGGAGTTGGAGCTCTCGCCCAGCCCAGATCTGGCGCTGGCGAGCATCTCACTAAGGGCAGCCCGGGCCGCCGTGCCGGCACCGGCCGCCTGGAGCGATTAGAAAGGTCCGGCGTGAAAGTCGCCCTAGCCAACGACCATGCCGGTTACCCGCTCAAGGTGCTCGTAGCCGCCCATCTGAAGACGATCGGCCACGAGGTCGCCGATCTCGGGTCCCATACGACCGACCCGGTCGATTACCCGACGTACTGCGCAGCCTGCGCACGCCAAGTGGTGCGGGGTGGGGCCGATTTCGGGATAGTGATCGGTGGTTCGGGCCAGGGCGAGCAGATGGCGGCCAACAAGGTCCACGGCGCCCGCGCTGCCCTCTGCCACGACGAGTACACAGCCCGCTTCGCCCGCTTGCACAACAATGCCAACGTGCTGGCCCTCGGCGCTCGCATCCTCGCGCCAGAACTGGCCTTCGACGTCGTGGACGTCTTCTTGACGACGTCGTTCGAAGGCGGCCGCCACCAGGCTCGCATTGACGAGATGCTCGCCATAGAAGCCGAGGAGTGCGGAGGTAGCACGACCTGACCGGGCAAGCTGGGCCCGTTGGCCGCGCTGTAGCGGACGGGGCGCTGCGAGTGGAGGGCATTGAGCTCGTGCGCGTCCGCCTTCCTCTCGCCGAAGAGTGGTCGAGCTCGGCGGGCACTTTTTCCCATCGTGACAGCCTTCTCGTGAGGGCGGTGCTCTCTTTGCCGGGAGGCGAGGTCGAGGGCTGGGGCGAGTGCCCCGCCCTGCCGGCACCGGGCTACAGCAGCGAGTACACGGAGGCCGCTGCCGAGGTCTCTCTGCGGTTCTTGGTACCGGCCCTGCTCGGGGCGAACATGGCTGGTGCCGCCGACGTTGCCCCAGCTCTTTCCACGGTGAAAGGGCACCCGATGGCGAAGACGGCCTTCGAGGCGGCAATTGCCGATGCGGAGCTCCGAGCCGCGGGCGTTTCCATGGCGACGTACTTCGCCGGGGCAAGCGAGATCGAGGGTTGCGTTCCCGCACCGTCTGTTCCCGCCGGCGTCGTGATCGGCCTGGCCGGCAGCCTTGCGGAGCTCCTCGATGCGGTGGGCCGGTACCTGGACGAGGGGTACCGCTCGGTGAAGCTCAAGATCTCCCCCTCCTTCGGTCCGGCACCGGAGCTCGCCCTGTCGGCCGTGCGCAGCCGCTGGCCCGACCTCGTCCTCGCAGCCGATGCGAATGGCGCTTACGAGGGCCTCACCCCGGAGGAGGCCGCATCTGAGCTGTCAGGGCTGGAACCGCTCGGCCTGGCCTACATCGAGCAACCGTTGGGTGAGGACGACCTGGTGGGTCACGCCCGGTTGGGGCGCCTCCTGACGACGCCGGTCTGCCTGGACGAGGGGCTAGGTAGCTACGGCCTCGTGGAGGCGGCACTGGAGCTTGGCGCCTGTTCCGTCGTGAACTTGAAGCCGGGACGGCTCGGCGGCTTCCTGGCGGCGGTGAGGGTCCACGACCTGTGTACCCGGAGGGAGGTCGCCCTTCGCCTCGGCGGTATGGTCGAGACCGGTGTCGCCCGAGCTGCGAACGTTGCCCTCGGTTCGCTTCCAGGCTTCACGGTGCCGGGGGACCTTTCTGCTACGGGCAGGTTCTTCGAGGAAGACCTCGCCGGGCCCTTAGCGCTCCGGCCGGACGGGACGATCTCAGTGCCCGCCGGCGCCGGGAGCGGAGTGGAGGTGGACCGCGACTTGGTGGACCGGGCGGCCTTCTGGCGGCGGTGGTGGCCGGCGGGTTGAGTGGCCCTGATGGTTGCAGCGGCGCGGTGCGCTACGGTGCGATGCGATGACCTTGCCTCTTTGGGGTGACAGGCCTCCGCGAGGCGACGACGGGCCGGCCCATGGGCCGGCTAATGGGCCGGGCAGCGCTTTGCCCACCCCCCCTACCCGGCGCGAGCAGGGACCGCGGCTGGTCAGCCTCGTGCAGCTGTCGCGCGAGATCGCTCGTTCGCTTGCGACGGTCGGGCGGGTGGCCGTCGAGGGAGAGGTCTACCGGCCCCACAAGAGCCAGGGAGGCTGGGTGTTTTTCGTGCTGAAGGACAGGAGTTGCCAAGTGTCGGTCGTCTGCCCCGCTCGAAACGCCCGTCGTTGCCGTGCCGTGGAGGGCGAAAGGGTGCTCGTGGCCGGTTCTTTGATGTGGGCCAATGACCGTGGCCAGGTGACCCTCGAAGCGGAGGAGGTGTCGCCGGTCGGGGAGGGGGCGGTCGCTGCGATGATCGCCGAGATCCGTTCGCGCCTGGCTGCGGAGGGGATCCTCGGACGCCCGCGACGGCCCCTGCCGCGTCTGCCCCGCCTGATCGGCGTTGTCTGTGGTACCGACGCCGCCGTCCGTAAGGACATCGAGTCCGTGGTGGCGGCGCGCTTTCCCGGCTACCCGGTCGTGTTCGAGGAGACGAGCGTGAGCGGGCCGGGCGCTGCCCTGTCGATCGTCGACGCCCTGAAGAGGCTGGCGCGCCGCCCCGGCGTCGATGTCGTGGTGCTGGCGCGTGGAGGAGGCGACGCTACCGCGCTCCTTCCCTGGAGCGACGAGGACCTTTGCCGCCAGGTTGCTGCCACCCCTGTGCCGGTGGTCTCCGCCATCGGCCACGAAGGCGACCGCCCTCTCTGCGACGACGTCGCCGACCTGCGCTGCGGGACCCCTTCCATAGCTGCACACACCGTTGTCCCCGACCGTCGCGCGCTCGAGGACCAGCTGGCAGAGCTGCTTGACTCCGCGTCCCGGAGCCTAGAGGCGCGGCGCCTGCTCGGGCGCGAGCGCCTGCGGGGTGCAGAGATCAGTGGGGCGCTGACGGCCGGCATGGAGCACGCACGTACCCGTCTCGGTCACGCCCAGGACCGCCTGTCGTGGGCGGATCCTCGTCGGGGGGCGGAGCTGTGCCGGCGGCGGCTTACGGCCTGCGACTGGCGGGCCCCGTTGATCGGCCAGCTCGGCGAGGGGCACCGGCGGCTCGAAGCTGCCCGCCGTCACGCTTGGTCCCTCTCTCCCCAACACGTCGTGGAGAGGGGCTTCGCGATCGCCCGGAAGCTGGACGGCACGGTGGTGCGGGACCCCGCCCAGGTGCAGGCGGGCGAACGGCTCGACCTGCAGGTCGCACGGGGCACCATCGAGGTGCGGGCGGGCAAGGGTGAGGCCAAGTGAGCTTCGACGCGGCGAAGTTCGACCCCGAGCTCGCCGGGGCACCCGGTCGGCTTGACGAGCTCAGCTTCGAGCAGCTCCTTGACGCTTTGGAGTTGGTCACGGGCAGGCTGGCGAGCGGCGAGCTCGGCATAGAAGCAGCGACCGACCTCTACGAGCAAGCTGAGATCCTTCACGCTGCGGCCGAGCAGCGCTTAGCGGCAGTCGAAGCGAGGATCGAGCGCCTCCGCGGCGCCCAGTAGCCGGCGCCCAGTAGCCGGCGCCCAGTAGCCGGCGCCCAGTAGCCGGCGCCCAGTAGCCGGCGCCCAGTAGCCGGCGCCCAGTAGTCTCTCCAGGCGTTGGGTACGGATTGATTACGCCAGGCGGCATCAATCCACGCCCAACGCCGGCTGGACATGGAACCGAGGGTTTCCTTGCCGGGTAGTCGATGGCGTGCGCCGACCACTTGCCGCGACAATCGCGGCTGCCGCCCTGACCCTCGCCTCGCTCACTGGCCCGCTCACTGGCCCGCTCACTGGCCCGCTCACTGGACCGCTCACTGGCCCGCTCACTGGCCTCTTCGGCACCGGCTCGATCGCTGAGGGGTCAACGCCGGCCCCGGCACCCGCGAAGCCGACGGGGGCTGCGTTTGCTTGTGGTACGCCTAGCTACGTGCACCCGCAGGATAAGAAGGATGCTTCGGTCCGGGTCACGGTCTCTGACGGTGGGGTCAGTGCGACGTTCACTGCCCTCAGCACGACACGGGGAGGAGGCGGGCGCGTCGACGCCTTTCGCCACGCCGGCTTGACCCTGAAGGCGCCAGGGCAGCCAGTGCGCAAGATGGCGATCTCGCCCCCGTTCGGCTTTTCGGCAGCGCCCGGCGCCACGATGCTTGCCTCGCTGACCGGCCCATCACAAGGCGGGGAGATATGCGTGGCGCGCTTCGCCGGCGGGGCCGGTCAGGGCGGGGCCGGGCAGGGCGGGGCTCGGGAGGTAACGGCCGTCCTGGTCGGCACCTACAGCGGTGGCGCCCACTGCTGCACGTGGGTGTACGCCGACGTGGTTGCCCCCAAGGGGGCCCTGCTCCCCAGGCCGGTGTGGCAGGACATCGGCAACCCCGGCGTCCGCCTTCGCGACTACGCCGGCTCCACGCTCCTGGTCACTGCCGACGATGCCTTCGCTTACGAGTTCTCGTACTATGCGGCCTCCGGCATGCCCGTTCGGGTGCTGGAACTGCGGGGTGGGAAGTTCGTGAACACCACGAGGGAGCACCTGAAGCTCGTCGCGGCGGACGAGCGCTTTTGGTGGGGCACCTACAAGAAGTACGTCGTAGCTAACCGCGCGCAGATCGGCGACGGCCTCGGGTTGCTCGCCCCCTGGGTGGCGGACGAGTGCCTCCTCGGCAACAGCGCTACGGCTTGGGCCACCATGAACCGCCTGCAGGAGGAAGGAGCGCTCAGCCCAGGCGTGGCCGGGTGGCCGCACGGGGCTGCGTACCTGAAGGCACTCCGCGGCTTTCTCGTAAAGGGCGCCTACTGCCCCAAGAGCCCGAACGCCAGCGCGTAGAGCACTGCCGTCAGGGACAGCCCGTCCAGCATCTCGCCGGCTTTGGCGATGTTCGAAAGCCGCTCGGTGCTCACCCACTCGAGGCGCTCGAACTCGGCCGTGTCCGTCGGCTCTCCCAGGTGCTCCGCCCGCTCGCAGAGGAAGAGATGGAACTGCTGGTCTGACAGGCCATTGGCCGGCTGGTAGGAAAGTAGGGGCCGCAACCCAACTGGCCGCCAGCCAGTCTCCTCGATGGCTTCGCGTTGGGCCGCCTCCTCCGGGTTCTCGCCTGTTTCCACCCGCCCGGCCGGGATCTCCCAACCCCACGTGTCGGTGATGAAACGGTGCCTCCAGAGCAGTAGCACTCCGCGCTCCGGGTCTCGCAGGATCGTGCCGGCAGCCTTCCGGGGTGTGCGCACTACGTGGTGCTCGATCCGCCCCAGGCCGGGCACCTCGACGTCCGCGAGGCAGAGCCTCACCCATTCGCTCTCGTAGATGGCCCGCTCGCCGTGGACAGTCCAGCGCACCCGAACAAGCTATCGCTTTGCCGGCCGACCGGGCCCGATGGCGCTCGTCCCGGTGGGGGCTGGCCTGCGGGCGCGGGCACCGCGCCGCGAGTGACTTCCCAGGGGTGCGCGCATTTGCTATCCTGCCGCGCTGGGGTTGGGAGCGCTCACAATCTGCAGCCCGTCCCCGGATCATCATGACCCATAGGAATTACGCCGGCGTAGCTGGGCCGGCAGGAGGGGTACAGGCATGAAGCTCAAGAAACTGGCAAGTCTGGGGGCGACCGCTGCGACGCTGCTTGGAATGGTCGCAGGCGGGACCGCAAGCGCGGCCACCGCCTCGGCGTCGCCCAAGGTCTCCTTTACCTGGTGGACCTGGACAACCAACCCGCAAAACGTCATAGCCAACTTCGAGAAGGCTTACCCGAACATCTCTATACCGAAGCCACCTGAGTACGGCTCGGGCGGCACCTTCTACTCGAAGCTCACCACCGCGATGTCTGGTGGCACCGGGCCGTGCGTGACCCAGGTCGAGTACGACCACCTGCCCCAGTTCCTCGGGGCGCACGACCTGGTGAACATTTCCCAGTACGTCAACAAGTACAAGAAGGACTTCCCTGGCTGGGTCTGGGGCCAGGTCTCGCAAAACGGCGGGGTCTACGCCGTGCCCGAGGACATCGGCCCCATGGGGCTCATGTACCAGCCGGGAGTGCTGAAGAAGTACAACCTTCCCGTGCCGGCCACTTGGGCCCAGTTTGCCTCTGACGCGGTAGCCCTCCACAAGGCCAACCCCAAGATGTGGTTCGACTACTTTGCGCCAAACGACGCTGACGTGCTCGAGTCGCTCTGGTGGCAGGCCGGCGCGCGGCCCTACGTACTCGAGTCCAACGGCACCTGGAAAGTGCAAGTGGACGGGCCGGTAGAGGAGAAGGTCCTCAACTTCTGGGGCAACCTCGTGAAGGAAGGAGCGGTCAAGGTCTCCAATGACTTCACCGCGGACTGGGGTCACCAGATCGGCCAAGGCGACTACGCTGCGATGGTAGGTGCCGGCTGGTCCCCCACCTACATGGTCGCCACCTACCAGGCCAAAAACTCCACGCAAAAGTGGGCCGTGACCCAGATGCCGCAGTGGACCCCCGGAGCCCACGCCACCGCCAACTGGGGCGGCTCGACCAACGCAGTCACCAAGGACTGCCCCGCCAAGGACGTGAAGTACGCGGCCCTTTTCGCGGCTTTCATCAACACCTCCAGGAGCGGTCTCACCATTGACGAGAAACCCGCCACGGCGACTGGCGGTGGGCGAGGGCTCTTCCCGGCCGCGCTGGCCCGGGCGACCATCCCGCAGTTTAATGCTCACGTCCCGTACTTTGCTGGCAACGTCAATGCCCTGTTCAACAACTACGCCGCGCACGTCGTTACCAACTTCGAGTGGAGCCCGTGGGACACCGAGTTCGGCAACTTCGTGACGACGCAACTGGCCAAGGCAGCAGCAGGGTCCGAGAGCTGGGACAAGGCCTTGCAGGTGACCCAGTCTCAGCTGGTCAGCTACGCCAAGTCCGCCGGCTACTCGGTGCAGGGCTAGGCAACAAAGTGCTATACCAGGGCGGGGGATCCCAATCGGCCCCCCGCCCTGGTCGCAGCTGGACTAAGGAAGGCCCATGTCGCAGGACACGGTAGGAGGTGCCACGGCTCTGTCGGTGCCGGCGCTGGCGCGGCGCGGTGCACAGAGGCCGGTCAGCCCTGGCCGGCGCTTGCGCGCCAAGGAAGGGCGTTCGGGGATGGTAATGACGACCCCGTTCCTCGCGCTCTTTGCGATGTTTTTTGTCGCGCCGTTTGTTTACTCGGTGATCCTGTCGTTCAAGAGCCCGCTCACGGGTGCTTACTCGGGCCTGCTCAACTACAGGAGCGTCTTTTCCAACGGCGCGTACTGGAGCGCCATTGTGCGCATGGCTTACTTTGGCGCGATCCAGGTGACGGTCATGATTTGCTTGGCGATCGGCTTGGCGCTCCTGCTGGACAGCCCTTACTGCAGGGGGCGGAGGATCTTCGCCCTCATTTACTTCTTGCCCTATGCCGTCCCGGGCGTGATAGCGGCGCTCATGTGGAGTTTCTTGCTCGAGCCCGACCTCGACAGTGCCCTAAAAGTGCCGCAGCTCCTTGGTCTCGCCTCCGGGCCCCTCCAGCCGCTCAGCTTCCGGGCGGCGCTGTACGCCATCATGTTGATCGTGACTTGGGAGTGGACCGGTTACAACATGACGATCCTCCTCACGAGCCTGACCAACGTGCCCCGCCAGGTACTTGAGGCCGCCAAGGTGGACGGAGCGTCCGAGCTGTCGATCGCTACGAGGATCAAGCTCCCGATGGTCCGCCGCACGGTCGTCTTTGTGGTCGTGCTCTCGATCATCGGTACCCTCCAGCTCTTCAACGAGCCGCTCATCTTGAACAACATCGCCTCCACCGGCAGTAGCCTCGCGCCCAACCAGATCATCTACAACACGGCCTTCTCCTTCGGCAACCAGGAGCTGGCCGCCGCCCAGTCGGTCATCTTGGCCCTTATAACCATCGTCGCCACGGTGGTTTTCTTCGGGATCGCGCGCCGGCGGGGCAACCCCCTCGGGACGACCAAAGCGGTGGCGAAATGAGCTCGGCCACCACGACGCTTCGCGCGCCGGCCTCGCGTGGCTCGGGTTCGCGCCTCTCGCGTCACTTCAAGGTCTCGGCCACCACCGGTCTTTTGATCCTGGCGGCCGCGATCGTGGTGGCGCCCATCTACTGGCTGGTGATCGCGTCCTCCAAAAGCACCTCGCAGCTCTTCAACACGAGCACCTTCCTCCCTCCTTCGCACCTGTCGTGGATCGCGAACTTCAAGTCGCTCTTCAGCTACGGGGGTTCGTACTTCGGCTGGTGGCTGCTGAACAGTTTCATCTATTCGACGGTGACCGCGACGCTGGCCACCGCCGTGTCGACCCTATGCGGCTTCGGACTTGCCAAGTACAGTTTCAAGGGCCGGGGGGCGATCTTGGCCATCGTGCTCGGGTCATTTGTCGTGCCGTCCACGGCCCTGGTGCTGCCCATCTTCCTGCTTGAACACTTCATCGGCCTCACCAACACTTACGAAGGCGTGATACTGCCCCTCATCGTCTACCCCTTCGGTGTCTATTTCATGTCGATCTACTGCGCAGACGCCGTACCCGACGTGCTCATGGACTCGTCGCGCATGGACGGGGCCGGCGAGCTGCGAACGCTCTGGCAGATCGCTCGGCCTATTTTGATGCCCGGGATGGTGACGCTGTTCCTCTTGGAGTTCATCGGTACCTGGAACAACTTCTTCTTACCCCTCGTCCTCCTCGGGAGCCAGAAGCTCTTCCCAGTAACTGTCGGTCTGTCCGCTTGGTCGAGCGCCCTCAACATCGCCGGTGCCGGCCAACCCCTTTACCCGGAGGTCATCTTGGGCTCCCTCGTATCCGTGTTGCCGATGCTGATATTGTTCCCCTTCCTCCAGAAGTACATAGCGCGAGGGCTTACCTTCGGGGCGGTGGCAGGTGAATAGCACGCGGCCCGACTGGCAGGACCACAACGTCCTACAGCGGGGACGCCTCGCCCCTCGCGCCTCCTACATCCCTTTTGCCGACGCGGCCGCAGCGCGCTCTCATGACCCGGCACTCTCGCCGAGGGTGCGCTCGCTGTCTGGCGCCTGGCGTTTCCACCTGGCGCCACGGCCCGAAGCGGTGCCAGCGGGTGTCGAACGGGCCGACTTCGACGACGGGGCTTGGGCGGAGATCCCCGTCCCCTCGCACTGGCAGCTGGAGGGCCACGGGAGGCCCCAGTACACCAACGTCATCTACCCGTTCCCCGTCGAAGCACCCCTTGTACCGTCTGAAAACCCGACTGGGTGCTACCGGCGGGAGGTGACGCTGGAGCCTGAATGGCTTGAAAAGGGCACCCTTGTCTGCCGCTTTGAAGGCGTTGACAGCGCGTTCCACCTGTTTTGGAACGGGGTGCCGGTCGGCTACAGCCAGGGCGCGCGCCTACCTGCGGAGTTCGACGTGAGCGAGTTTGCCCGCCCGGGCCGCAACGTCGTCACGGTCCTCGTGTACCAGTGGTCCGACGGGAGCTACCTGGAGGACCAGGACATGTGGTGGCTGTCTGGCATCTTCAGGGAGGCAAGCCTTATCTGGCGACCGCCGGTCTACCTGGCGGACGTGGCCGTAGACGCTCTTTACGACGTGAAAGGCGCCACGGGGTCGGTGGCGGTCCGGGTGGCCTTGGGCGGCGCAGCCCGTGGAGTTGCCGTCGAGGCGGAGGTGTACGATGGAACCCGCCTTGTCACGGGCGCCACGCTCGAGCTTGGGGGCGCTAGCGCGACCGGTCGGCTCGACTGTGGGCGCGTAGGTGCCTGGTCGGCTGAGTCGCCTCGGCTTTACGAGCTAGTCGTCATCATACGTGAGGATGGTGGAGCCGTAGTCGAGGCGACCGCCGTCGCTATCGGTTTCCGCGACATACAACGGCGCGACGGCCTCATTTTCGTAAACGATGTCCCTATAACACTGCGAGGGGTCAACCGCCACGAGTTCCACCCCGACTACGGCCGCGCTGTGCCACTTTCGGCGATGGTCGACGACATCTTGACCATGAAGCGCCACAACGTCAACGCCGTGAGGACGTCGCACTACCCCCCTGACCCTCGGTTTTTGGACCTCTGTGACCGCTACGGGCTTTATGTTATCGACGAGGCCGACCTCGAGTGCCATGGTATGGGCGTGGCTGGAGACCTTTCTCAACTTTCCAACGACGTGTCATGGCGGCCGGCTTATATCGACCGGTTGGAGCGCATGGTCGCGCGCGACAGGAACCATCCGAGCGTGATCTTCTGGTCGCTTGGCAACGAGTCGGGGTGCGGCTCCAACCACACGGCCATGGCCGACAGGGCTCGCGAGATGGACCCGAGCCGCCTTATCCACTACGAGGGCTGCCGCAAGGCGGAGATGGCCGACGTGTACGGCACCATGTACACGACCCACGAAGAGCTGGAGGCGCTCGGCAAGAAGACGGACCTCGACAAGCCCCATGTCCTCACGGAGTACGGCCACGCAATGGGCAACGGGCCAGGTGGTCTGAAGGAGTACTGGGAACTGATCGAGCGCTACCCGCGGCTGATGGGCGGTTTCGTGTGGGAGTGGCTCGACCACGGGCTCAGGCTCCCCGGTCGGCCCGGCGCATTTGCGTACGGCGGTGACTTCGGCGACGAGCCCAACGACGGCAATTTCGTCATAGACGGCCTTTGCTTCCCGGACCGCAGCCCTTCGCCGGCTCTCGCCGAGCTGGCGAAGGTGACCCAGCCGGTGTCGGTTTCGTCGCAAGAAGCGGAACGAGACGCTCGCACCGTGCAGGATCTCGGGGGCAAGCTCGAGCTTCGGAACAGGCACGATTTCCTCTCGCTCTCGGAGTTCGAGGCGAGCTGGTCGCTCCAAGACGACGGCGTCGTGGTGGCCCGAGGGCCGCTCGGCCCGCTCTCGGCGGGCCCAGGCGAGGTAGAGGTCATAGAAGCCGGCCCATTCCCTCCCGTGAAGGGGGAGGCGGTGCTCGATGTCTCGGTGCGCACCTCCTCGACTTCGCCTTGGGCCCCCGGCGGCCACGAGGTGGCTTGGGAGCAGTTCGTGGTGGGGGGTGGCGGCACCACCCGCGGGCCGCGCTCGGGCCAGCCGGCTTCTCCGGCGGGTGCACCCGCCGTCACCAGGTGCCCCGACGGCGCGACCGTAAGCGGCGCCTCTTGGAAGGCGCGCTTCGCCGGCGGTGGCCTCGTCTCCTGGGTAGTAGGTGGTAACGAGCTCATTGACCGCCCGGCGCGGCTCGAGCTGTGGCGCGCCCCGACCGACAACGACCTCGGTCGCACCTTTGTCAACCCCGTTGCCGCCGAATGGGAGAAGGCCGGGCTCCACCGTTTGGAACAGCGCGTCGACCGCCTGGAGGTGGACGAGGGCGCGGCGCGCGTCACGATCGAGACCAGGGTCGCCCCTCCCAGCCTGGCCTGGGGTGTCAGGTGTACTTACAGCTACCACTTCGACGCCGGCGGCAGGTGTGCCCTGGTAGTGGAGGGACGGCCTGAGGGGGAAGCGCCGGCGACTTTCGCCAGGATCGGGCTCGCAATGGCCTTGGTGCCCGCCTTCAACGAGGTGGCCTGGTACGGGCTCGGCCCCCACGAAACCTACCCGGACTCGATGTGCGCCGGGCGGGTCGGGCGCTACCGTGCCTCGGTGGACGAGATGGAGACGCCCTATGTCGTGCCTCAGGAAAACGGCCATCGCAGCGAGACGCGGTGGTGCCAGCTCTCTGATGGCCAGCGCGGCCTCCTTGTAGTCGGAGCCCCGCGCTTCGGTTTCAGCGTGCACCGGTGGTCAACGGCGGCCCTGGCTGCGGCGAGGCACCGTGACGAGCTGGTCGCCGAGCCTCGGCTGTGGTTGCAGCTCGACCACCGCCAGCACGGCCTTGGCTCCGCGTCGTGCGGCCCTGGCCCCCTCGAGGAGTACCTGCTGAAGAGCGGCCCGTTCCGCTTCGCGCTCGGGTTCTGGCCGCGAGAGCAGGTGGCGGCCGACCCTGGGCCCGCAGCGAGGGACCTGGTGGGCTGGCTCGAGGCGAACAGCTAAGCGCCCGGTCGTCAGCTCTGGCGCAGCGAAGGACCCAGGCGTCAGCCCCGGCCTTCGAGGCGCCAGCGGACCATGCGGAAGCCATAGCCAACCGCGGCCCTCAGTGCTTCGGGGTCAGGCTTCGCGCTCTCGCCGCCGTTCAGCAGCGGGATGAAGCGGGCAGCGAACGGGTTTGCTGCGCTAAATGACCTAAGCGTTCTTTCGAGCTCGTCGGGGTCGGAGACAAGCTCGGGGACCGCGAGCAGCTTCTTGCCCCGGAGCTCGATCTCTACGGGCCGGCCATCAGTGAGGTTCCGCACCCAGCGGCCTCCGCCCGGCGTCAAAAGGGTGCCGTCTGGCATCCGAGCATACGAGACGGGCTGGCGGTACCGGCGGCCGGTCTTGCGCCCGATGTGGTGGACCAGCATCAACCGCTTGCCCATTGGCGTTGGGAAAGGGAGGCCCAGCATGGCTCGCATCGGGACATTTAGCACACGCATCAACCGGGCGGGAGGCCGGCGCGACGCGGCGGGCCCACCTCCCCCAGGACTTGCCTTGCTCTCCGCCTGCTGGCTCGGGCCTTTGGTCCCGACGGATGCCCCTGTTTCTCGTTCGCTCATCGTTTAGCCTCCTGGCCAGCCGGTGGTACCGGCTAAAGTTTCATTCATACTGCTTCTCTGATTATTAGGTTACGCCACCCAGGAGGGAACGTCAACATGTCGCCTCGCCCCTACCAGCTCGGCAAGCGCCAGGCTCAGGTCGACGAAGCTCGCCGGCGCGTGCTGGGCGCGGCCAGGGAGCTGCTGGCGCGGTCCGACAGTTACACGGCTTTCACGGTCGAGGCCGTCGCAAAGCGGGCGGACGTGGCGCGGGCGACGGTCTACTACCAGTTCGGCTCCAAGACAGGGCTCCTAGAAGCCGTCTGCGACGACCTGGCCGAAGCCGGCGGCATGGACCACCTGAGCGCCGTCTTCCAAGACGGCCGGCCGGTTGCCGCTCTCGAGGCCTTCGTTCGGGCCTTCGCTCGGTTCTGGGCTGCGGACCGACCGGCCCTGCGGAAGCTCCGTGCCCTCGCCCGTTTAGATCCCGAGGTGGCAGCCGTAATTGCGGAACGCGACGAGAGACGGATGCAAGGCTTGCAGGTCCTAGCCTTGCGCCTCATGCCAGCGGATCTGCCGGCCGCCCGTGACCTCGCCCGAGTCCTCCACATGCTGACCAGCTTCGAGACATTTGACGCCCTCGATCCTGACGAGGACGGCTTTGCCCGGGCCGTCCCGGTGGTGGTCGCCTTGGCCGCTGGCGCGGTCGCAAACGCCCGCGCTCGAAAGGGTTGAGCGACTTCCGAGCGTTCTAAATCTAAAAATAGGACGGCAGGTGGTCGCTTTCAGGCTGCAGGGTGGGGACCGGGCGATCGAGGCCTGGCCCGACGACAGCCGCCTACTGCGTGACGGGCTGGCACCAAGAGCTGGTCCCAAGAACTGGCCCCAAGAGCCCGTCAGTTGTCAGCTCTTTGGCTTCTTGGCCCGGCTCGGGGCGACCCGGGGCGGCTCACCCGGCATTTTCGGGTATACCGGCGGCCACGGGGCGTCAGGCAAACCCGCCGCCTTGTCCCGCTCGTGCAGGGCGAGGAGAGGCTCGAGCCGCTGAGGGTTGGTTGCCATCTGAGCCCAGGGGTCACCCTTGTTCGCGACGCGCCCCGGCACGCTCGCGAGCGTCAGGTCATCGGGTACGACCGCCCCGAGCTCGTCCCACGAGAGCGGTGCAGACACCTGGCCACCCGGTCGTGCCCTAACCGACCAGGCGCCGAATATCGTCTTGTGGGGGGCATTTTGGTTGAAATCGACAAACACGCGGCTTCCCCGCTCCTCTTTCCACCAGGCGGCCGTTATGAGGTCAGGACGCCGGCGCTCGAGCTCCCGTGCGGCCGCGACAGCGGCCGAACGCACTTCCATCGAGCTCCAGCGGGCCTCGAGGGCTGCGAAGACGTGGATACCTCGGTTGCCAGTGGTCTTGGGGAAGGCTTCGATGCCGATCCCGCTGAGCAAGCTACGCACTTCGCTCGCCGCCTCCCGCACCATCTCGAAGCTCACCCCTGGGCTCGGGTCGAGGTCGATGCGCAACTGGTCGGCGTGGCCTGGGTCGTCCGCTCGGTAGGGCCAGACATGGAAGCCGAGGCAAGCGAGGTTTACGGCCCACAGCACATGGGCGAGGTCGGCGGCAACAAGGGCCTGAGACGTGGTCCCATTGGGTGTAGAGACCTCGGTCGTCTCGAGCCATCCCGGGCGTTGCTCTGGCACGCGCTTTTGGAAAAAGGACGGTCCGGTGGCGCCGTTGGGGAAGCGCTGGAGCAACACCGGTCGCCGGCCCATGGCCCTCATGAGCGGGCCTTCCACCGCCCGGTAGTACTCAACGAGATCGAGCTTGGTTTCGCCACGCTCGGGGAACAGCACCTTCCCAGGGTTGCTGATCGGCACCTCGCGCCCTGCGGCCTCGACGGTCACCTCTTCGGGCATCATAAAACTCTACGGCGGCGCAACGAGGTTCGCTCGGCTTAGGCCGCCTATTGGCTACTGTCCTCGGCCCTGCGCGAAACGTGCCCCAAGCCCACCGTCGACTGCCCAGTCGCTATTTTTGACGAAAGAGGTCGCGCCGAAGGCCAAAAGCTGTCGCATTTGTCACCACTCGGCGAAAGAGCCATCTAAGTGCTGCCAGTGCGGCGTGCGCCAGTGCTCGCCCACTTCGACGGCCCGCCGTACGGCCGCCTCGTCGACTTCGATCCCGAGCCCTGGCTTCACCGGGCGCTCGCAGTAGCCCGCCTTGTACATGAACACCGAAGGGTCGACGAGGTAGTCGAGGAGATCGTCGCCCTTGTTGTAATGGATACCGGCGCTCTGTTCCTGGATCAGGAAGTTCGGCGTAGCGAACGCTACCTGGAGGGACGCAGCGAGGGCGATCGGGCCGAGCGGGCAGTGCGGCGCCAGGTTCACGTCGAAGCACTCTGCCAGGACGGCGATGCGCCGCGCCTCCGAGATGCCTCCGCAGTGGCTTATGTCTGGCTGGGCCACGGCGATACCCGACCGGAGGGCTGGGAGGAAGTCGGAGCGGCTGAAGAGGCGCTCCCCGACGGCGATAGGGATGACCGTGGACCCCGTGACCTCTGCTAGCCGCGTCTCGATGAACTCGGGCAGGACAGGTTCCTCGACGAACATCGGTTTCAGCGGCTCCAGCTCGCGGAGCACCCTGCGGGCCATGGCGGCAGAGAACCGACCGTGGAAGTCGAGCGCGAAGTCTGCGTCAGGGCCGAGCGCTTCGCGCGCAGAGGACGCGAGTGCCACGATCCGAGCGATGGCAGCCGGCTTGTCGAGGGGCTCGAGCGGGCCTGGAGCGTTCATCTTCACAGCGTCGAAGCCGTGCTCTTTCCTATTTGCGATCTCTTCCATGACTTTTCCCGGCGTGTCGCCCCCCACCCACGAGTACACACGGGCTCGGTCCCTCACGGGACCGCCTAGTAGCTCGTGGACGGGAGCGCCACGCCACTTGCCTGCGATGTCCCACAGCGCCTGGTCGATGCCCGCCACCGCCGTGGACAAGACGGGACCACCACGGTAAAAGGTCGACTTGGTCATCATCTGCCAATGCTTCTCGAGGTGGAGCGGGTCCTCGCCGATCAGGTAGTCCTCGAGCTCGACAACGGCCGAACGAGCTGTGCCGGTGCGCCCCTCCAGGGAAGCCTCCCCCCACCCCGAGACCCCCTCGTCGGTCGACACTTTGACAAAGAGCCACCTCGGCGGCACTAGGAACGTTTCAACTCCGGTGATTTTCATGAAGTCCTCCTCCCGTTCGCACCCGCCTTGGCGCCTCGGCATCGGAGTGGCGCCCCTCGGGTACGGTGGAGCGTCGTTCCACGATGGCCGCAGTATCGTCGATCGCGCGCCTGAGCAGCCGGCGGGCAGCAGAGACGGCGGCCTCGGCGTCGCCGGCACGCACTGCGTCGACTACGGCCTCGTGTTCCAAGAGCGCATCGGCGCCGCGGCCGCGGCCGTGCACCAGCTGGTCCCTCATCCGCAGACCTGCCTCGATCACGGGCTCCATGCGGGAGAGCAGCTCGTTGTGGGCCGCAGTAAGTAGCGCCCGGTGGAAGGCGAGGTCCGCCTCCACCACCTCGTCGGGGCGCACGCCGGCGGGAGCCTCGTCGGCGGCTGCCATTGACAGCAAAGCGGCCTGGATGGCCTCGATGTCCGCCGCCGTGCGTCGCTCTGCCGCAAGGCGAACGGCTTCTGGCTCGATTATTGAGCGGACCTCGGCGAGGTCTTGAAGGAACGCAGCGTCGGGCTCTTCGGTGCTCTGCCAGTAGAGGAGGTCCGGGTCGAGCAGGCTCCAGGCCGCCCGTGGGCGGACGACGGTGCCGCGTTTAGGCCTCGCCTCTACCAGTCCTTTGGCCGCCAGCACCTTAAGCGCTTCACGGACGACCGTCTGGCTCACCTGTAGCTCGACCTCCAACGGCTCACAGAGTAGCTGGTCGCCTGGACGGTACCGACCAGAAGCGATGCGCCTCCCTATGGTCGCGACAACCTCACCGTGGAGGCCGCGTCCCTGATAGCGGCCCATTAGAGCTCCTCGCTCGGAAGGGCGGTCAGCGTGGCCGCCCCTCGTCTCCACCGCCCGCGGGGACAAAGACGTCAGGAGACATCTCCCTGTCAGGTGCGAGCAGTGCCGGTGAACCTCCTGTGTTGACAAGCGGCTGTTCTTTATTATATTAATAAGAATAGGGGTTGGCGTCAAGGACGACCGTGAGGGGACGACCGTGAGGGGAGGTGATGTGAGAGGCGCCTGACGTGGCTCGTGTGCGCCCGGTGTCTTATGCCCCTGGCCGTAGGCGTGCTCTCGACAACCCCGCCATGTGGTGAAGGGCACCCTGCCTGACACCTGGGCTCCGACCCCAGCACTGGGCGGAGGCAACAGTGTTGTAAGAGGCTGCTCATCGCCTGTCCCCGGTAGGGCATTTTGGACATCGATTCGCCAGGAGGTTGAAATGAAGGAACGATCAAGGGTTTCTGAAAGAAGTGCGCTTTGGCGAGGACCAGGTCGCCACTACGCTTTGTTCGCAACGGGAGCATCGTGCATAGCCGCCGTAAGCGCCTTGAGCTTAGGCTTGGGCACAGCCACGGCCGCTGCGGCTAGGGTGCCATCTCATCCAACATTTGTGTACCTACAAACAGATGGTTCCCAATCGTATTTTGTCCTGGAGGCCGATGGGGCGAAGGCAGAAGCGACCAAGTTGGGAGCCACTGTCAAAGTAGAGAACGAGTCGAGCAGTTCGGCCACGACCATAAGCGATATACAGACCGGCATCGCGGACAAGGTCAACGGCTTCATCGTGGTCGCTCCTGCTGCTTCGCTCGGGCCTCGCATGGTGTTGTTGGCCAACAGAGCGCACATCCAGATCATGGCGTCGGACAACGGTTTTGCGGGCAGTAATGGCAAACAGGTGCCTTTCGTCGGGATCAACGCGACAGAGTTTGGCGACAACAGCGGGAGCCTGTTGATGAACGCCTGGAAGAAGGCCCACTGGCCCGTTTCCAGTACTTATATGCTGCTGATCGTCAACCCATCGTTGCCTACTATCGTCGAGCGTACGACCGCCGAGGAAGCGAAGGCGCTCGCGGCTGGGTTCCCGAAGAGCCACATCATCCAGGTGCCGACCAATGACAACACGGTAGAGCAGGCGTTCACTAACACTGGCCCCATAAAGACGGCGCACCCGCAGGCGAGGTACTGGCTAGTGACGGGGGGCAATGACGACGTGGCGTTTGGTGCCGCGAAGAAGCTTGTGAGCTCCGCAGTACCGGTGAAAGATGTTATAGCGGTTGGGTTGGGCGGTGACCTTGCTTGCTCTATCTGGGCCAAGGGCGCCGCAAACGTCGGCTTCTTAGCGACTAACTACATCTACCCCAACGCAATTGGTGCGGACGCCGTGCATGAGCTTTATGACAACGTGGTGAAACACCAGCCCTTCCCGGCAAACACATACGTGACGCCCATCCCGATGACTCGTTCCAACTTCATGAGCATCGACAAGGGTTGCTAGAACAAGGCTGCCAAGAGACGGAGCGCGACTGGCCTGTTGTGGCAGGCTGCCATAGCAGGCCAGTCTTCGCGAACGCAGATGAGGCCAAAGGAGATGTCTGAGCAATTGAACTCGGGGACCCGCACCGGCGAGCGGACAGGGGGGCCAGGAAAACTCGAGGCCAGGACGACTGAGCGTGTGGGCACGGGCAAGCCGGCATGGCTCGCGCTCGCGTCGCGTGACCTCTATATCGACGTGGCTCTCGTCGGAGCGCTGGGGCTCCTGCTCGTCATTTTTGGTATCGCGAGCGGCGGCAAAGAGTTCTTCGGCTCCAACCTCATCAATATTGTCGACTCAGGGTCGGTCTTGGGGGTCGTGACGGTGGGCGAAGCCATAGTCATGATCTCTGGCAACTTGGACATCTCGGTAGGCTCCAACGCCGGCCTTGTGACGGCGGTCATCGCCGAGGTCATGGCTCACACGGGCTCGAGCCTTTTGCTCGGGCTGGTCGCAGGGGTGGCGGCTGGGCTCGTCACCGGGGCGTTCAACGGGTTCACCGTCGCTTATCTGCGAGTCAATTCGGTTATCGCCACCCTGGCGACTTATTCGGCTTACTTGGGCCTCGCGCTGCTTGTGACCGGCGGGCAGGAGGTCGGGGTCGTCAGCACGATCTTGGGCAGTCTCGGGACTGGCGAGGTTGGCCCGGTGCCGTACCTCGTCATCGTGGCCGTCGTGGTCGCGGGGGTGTCCGTTGCCATAATGCGGTTGGCGCTCGTGGCGCACTCGGTCTATGCCGTGGGAGGCAGCCAGAGCGCCTCGTTCCTAGCGGGTATCCGGGTGCAGCGCCACATTTTTGGCGTCTACGTGGTGAGCGGGCTGTTGGCCGCTTTCGCCGGGGTGATGCTGGTCGGCCAGACGGGGACGGCTCAGCCGGACGAGGGCACGGTCGGGCTTGAGCTGACGGCGATAACGGCGGTGCTGCTCGGAGGCGTCGGGCTTTCGGGCGGCACTGGCACGGTGCTCGGCGCAGTCCTCGGGGTGCTCGCGCTGTCGACGCTGGACAACGGGCTGCTGCTGGTTGGAGTGCCGTCGTTCTGGCAAGAGGTAGCAATCGGGGGGCTCCTCCTCGTGGCTATCCTGCTGCAGGACATCTCAGGGCACCGGGCGCGACTGCGGGCGCTCCGAGGAGCACGACGAAGGGCGGCGGGGAAGCCCCCGGGCCGGCAGGATCATGCGGGCCGGCGCCAGGCGGTCGGGGCGGCGCGCCATGGTTGACTCCGCAGCTCCTGGGGCAGCGGTGCCACGCCTGGCCGCTGCGGGGCTCTCCAAGTGGTACGGGCACGTTGCTGCGCTGAACCAGGTGTCGGTCGAGTTCCTGCCCGGGCTCACTGGCATCGTGGGCGACAATGGTGCAGGCAAGTCGACGATGCTCAAGATATTCAGCGGCGTCGAAGTCCCCGACGAAGGGACCGTCTTTGTGGACGGAGCGCCCAGAGCGTTTGGCTCGGCCCGTGAAGCGCGCGCCGCCGGTATCGAGTCCTTGTACCAGGACCTCGCGCTCGTGGAGACCATGTCGATCGCGGACAACATCTTCCTCGGTCGGGAGCCGGCCCGACAGGTGCTGGGGCTGCGGGTCATCGACCGCAGGGCGATGCGCAGGGAAGCCGACCTCGCCCTAAGCCGGGTCAGGATAGACATGCCCTCTTCTCGTCTCGGGGTAAGACAGTTGAGCGGCGGTCAGCGCCAGGCGGTGGCCATCGCGCGGGCGATGCACTTCGGGGCGCGCGTGGTGCTGCTCGACGAGCCAACGGCCGCGCTCGGCCCGCGTGAGACAGCCGCTTTCATGAGCATCATCAGGGACATGGCCGACCGGGAGGAAACAGTCGTGATGGTCGGCCACAACCTGCCGCAGATGCTCGAGCTTGCCGACCACTTGCTGGTCATGCGGGCCGGCATGGTGGTCGCGACGCTCGAGCCCCAGCAGACAACGCTTCGCGAACTTACCGACTTCATGGTCGGGTCTGCCTGACCAAGCTGCGCCACCTACCCAATGACGCTCGACATGATCCGCTTACCAGATCGCCCAAAGTTACTTCATAACCTGCCGGTGGCCGCCTGGGAGCAACCGGTCGTCATCCCCACCTACCCTGTCTTGGAGCCCAACCGCAACCCGATGTTCTTGGACAGGCGCGTTTACCAAGGTTCTTCGGGCCGCGTCTACCCCAACGCGGTGACCGACCGGGTGTCGGGCCAGGTGGTCGAGCGGTCCTGGTCGGCGGTCCACCTGGAGAACGACTACGTGCGGCTTATGGTCCTCCCTGAGATCGGTGGGCGGATCCATGTGGGTATGGACCGGACAAACGGCTACGACTTTTTCTACCGCCAGAACGTGATCAAGCCAGCGCTGGTCGGGCTCCTCGGCCCGTGGATCTCCGGTGGGGTCGAGCTCAACTGGCCCCAGCACCATCGCCCGTCGAGCTTCATGGCGCTCGATTGGGCGATCGAAGATCTGGCGGACGGTGGCCGTACAGTCTGGTGCTCCGAGCACGAGCCGATGGGGCGGATGAAGGGGATGCACGGTGTGACGCTTCGGCCTGGGTCCTCCGTTGTCGAGCTGCGGGTGCGGCTGTTCAACCGCACCCCCGAGCCGCGTACGTTCTTGTGGTGGGCCAACGCGGCTGCCCGTGTCCACGGTCGCTACCAGTCCTTCTTCCCCCCCGACGTCACTTACGTAGCAGACCACGCGAAGCGTGCTACGTCGACCTTCCCAGTAGCACGGGCCACGTACTACGGGATTGACTACGGCGCCCTCCCGGCTGAAGAGGCCGACCTGTCGTGGTACAAGAACATCCCTGTCCCGATGTCTTACATGGCGATGGGCACGCGGGGCGATTTCTTCGGGGGCTACGACCACGCAGCGGAGGCGGGCTTCGTGCACTGGGCGGACCACCGGATATCTCCTGGCAAGAAGCAGTGGACGTGGGGGAGCGGCACGTTCGGCCAGGCCTGGGACCGCGAGCTCACTGACGAAGACGGGCCCTATGTCGAGCTCATGGCCGGCGTGTACACCGACAACCAGCCCGACTTCAGCTTCCTGGCGCCTTACGAGACCAAGTCCTTTCGCCAGTACTGGTACCCCATCCGCGCAATTGGGCCGGTGCACGCAGCTACGCTCGACGCTGCGCTCAGCCTTGCAGTGCGCGACGGTGCCGCTCGTATCGGCGTGGCCGTCACCAGGGCGACGCCGCACACCAGGGTGAGGCTCTGGGTAGGCGGGAGCACAAAGCCGCTTTTCGAGCACGTTGCGGACCTCTCCCCAAGTGACCCGCTGGTCATCTCCGGCGTCCCTCTCCCACCCGGCGTCAAAGAAGCCGACCTCGTGCTTTCTGCTCATGCTGACGAGCGGGAACTCGTCAGGTACCGTCCCCGGCAGGTCGAGCGGGGAGACCCGCCGCCACCGGCGAGGGAGCCGGCGGCGCCCCAGGCGGTCCAGTCCGTAGAGGAGCTGTACCTGATCGGTTTGCACCTACAGCAATACCGCCATGCGACCAGGAGGCCAGAGGCTTATTGGCAAGAGGCTCTGTGCCGCGCGCCCAAGGACTCACGCTGTAACGCTGCTATGGGGTGGTGGCACCTCGAGCGGGGTGAACTGGCCGAGGCCGCTTCCCGGTTCAGGACCGCGATCTCAACACTGACCAGGTTCAACCCAAACCCCTACGATGGTGGCCCCTTCTATGGCCTCGGGCTGGCCCTGCGTTACGCGGGTCAGTTGGATGAGGCTGACGAGGCCTTTGCCAAGGCCGCTTGGTCCCGAGCATGGCGGGAGCCGTCCCTGTTCGCGCGTGCGCGGCTGGCGTGCCGCTGCGGCGCCTTCCCGTCGGCGCTCGCACTGTTGGACGAGGTCGTCGACGCTGACCCGGACCAGCTGACGGCTCGCAACCTACGCGCAGCGCTCTGGCGCCGGCTCGGTGAGCAAGAGCGCGCCGTGGCGGAGGTCGAACAAGTGCTCGCCAGGGACCCGCTCGACGTGGCAGCTATGGAGCAGCGGGGCCAGCTCGGTGACTTCAACGCCGTCGCTGTGCCCCGAGGGGCGCAAGCGGCCCTTGACGTCGCCCATGACTATGCGGCCGCTGGCGTGTTCGACGACGCGGCCAGGGTGCTGCGGCGCCAGCTTTCCCAGCCGGGGCCCGCCGGCGAGGCCTACCCGATGCTCCATTACACGCTCGCCTGGGTACTGCGCCAAGCCGGCGACAACGCCTGGGCGGGAGAGCTGGAGCGCGCGGCCGCGACGCCACCGGATTATTGCTTCCCGAGCCGCATAGAGGAGATCGAGATCTTGGGGTGGGCAATGGAGGCCAACCCCCTCGATGCCCGGGCTCCCTATTACTTGGGGAACCTTCTCTATGACCGTCGCCGGTACCGAGAGGCGCTAAGCGCCTGGCGCCGCGCAACTCGCCTCGACCCCACCTTCCCGACGGCTCATCGCAACCTCGGCATAGCTGAGTACAACGTGCTAAGGCGCCCGGGACCGGCCCTGGCGGAGTATAAGAAGGCCTTCGCCGCTGACCCCTCCGATGCGCGTGTCCTCTACGAGCTGGACCAGCTTCGAAAGCGCCGTGGCGAACCCCCGGCCGACCGCCTGAGACTGCTTTACCAGTACCAAAAGGTGGTGGAAGCTCGCGACGACCTCACGGTCGAGCTGGTGACCTTGCTGAACGAGACGGGCAGCCACGAGGAGGCGCTCGCGGTCCTCGCCCGCCGCCGGTGGCACCCCTGGGAAGGCGGCGAAGGGCTCGTGCCGGCGCAGTGGGTACTGGCGAACCTGCGCCTCGCCAACCGTGCTTTGCAGAAGCTCCCGCCGGCGCCAAGCGAGGCCATAGCTCACCTCCAGGCTGCTCTTGGCAGGCCGCCGAACCTCGGCGAAGGGAAGCACCTCCTCACGCCGGAGAACGAGTTGCACTACTACCTGGGCGTCGCTCACCGCCTCGATGGCCATGAGGAGGAGGCGCGCACTTGGTTTGAGCGAGCGGCGGCAGGGCAGGGGGACAGCAAGGCCCCGGCCGGTGAGCCCACCTACTGGAGGGCCCGAGCGAACATCGCCCTTGGCGACGAAGACGGCGCACGAGCCCTCCTCCAGCAGCTGCTCCTTTCTGCCCGGAGACGTTCTCGCCAGCCACAACTGGCGGACTACTTCGCGACGTCACTGCCCGCCTTCCTCGTCTTCGAGGACGACCTGGATCTGCGCAACCGGGTCGAATGCCGTTACCTCGAGAGCCTCGCTCTAGCTGGGCTGGGACGACCTCGGGCCGCAGCTCGAGGCCTGCGCGAGGTCGTCGCCCTCGACGTCGACCACGCCAGGGCCGCCTGGCACCTGAGAGAGCTCGGCCTGGCAAGCCGGCCGTTGCGTGATCACCGCTGGGCTGAGACCAGAGGCAGCCGGGTGCAGCTATAGGACCAGACCGGCTCCATTTCGGGCCCAGCTGGCGCTTTGGCGGGCTAGGGCTGGCCGTACGCCCCGACTAGCTCGGAGCCGAGCCTCGCGAGCTCTTCTCGCAGCTCTGGCGGCGAGAGGACCTCGACGCTGCTGCCGAAGCCAGCGAGTTCCCATGCGGTGACGCGAAGGGCTCGGCCGCGAAGGGTCACCGGGATCCGGCCATCTGGTTGCGGTGAGCCCATGACGGCCCGCCGACCGAAGACCCACCGCAGGGCGTCGAGGGTCCCCACTTCTACGACTGCAGCGACCTCGACGGGGAAGCGGAGCCCGTCGACGCGCTCAACTACCTGTTCCCAGGCGCCGGCAAGGTCGAAGTCCTCTGGGCGGGCAACCGGCTCGCCCGTGCGTTCGACCGATCTCACCCGGTTGACCCTGAAGGTCCGGAGGCCTTCCTCCGTACCCGCCATGAGGTACCACACCGTCCCTTTCAGGGCCAGGCCGAGAGGGTGGACGGTCCGGGTTGTCTGCTTCCCGCTGCGGTCCGAGTAGCTGAGCCGCACTTGCGCACCCTCTATGGCCGCAGCTTCGAGCTCTTCTAAGTGGGCCGGGCGGTGGGCGCGGTTGGCCTCCCCCCAGGCGGTGGGGTCGACCACGACGGACGAGGCTGCGCCCTCCGCGCTCGCACGGAGAGGCTCGGGCAGCGCCTGGACGAGCTTGCGCAAGGCTGCCTTGAGCTCGGGTGCGGCGTGCGCTTGCGGGCCGGCCACGAGGAACAGGGCGCGTGCCTCGGCGAGGGACAGCCCAGACAGGTCGGTCCTCCCGCCGCCGAGGAGCCGCCACCCGCCCCCCCGTCCCCTTTCGGAGTACACCGGCAACCCGGCAATGCCGAGCGCCTCGAGGTCGCGCCTCGCCGTGCGCACCGAGATCTCAAGCTCGGCCGCCACCTCCGCCGCAGTGACCCGCTGCCTG
>JAJYMM010000219.1 GCA_021787035.1 Actinomycetes bacterium | reverse complement strand
CACCGGCTCTACCTTGGCGACCCGGAGAACGCCTTGCTGACGCTCTTTGGCGACGGAGAGGACCACCGATGGCCTCCAACAGCCAGATCGCGCGCCTAAGACGCCCTGGCGCACAGCGACGGGGCCAATCTCAGCGTCTCGGTGGCCGACCCCAAGCCGGGAACGCTTGTTTTAGGGCTAACCTAGTGCCTTGACCGGGAAGGTTCGCACGTCAGCCCGCACAGATGTAATTACACGCTGAACATTCTGCCGATAGCCAGCCGCGCACGAGAGAGACAGCCGGCGCAGGGACAGGAAAGGACGTCCTCGGCAGCCAAGCCCGCAGGCGCGAACGACGGTTCGCATGCCAAAACGTGGCCAATTCAATTAAGGGGGGTTTCGGCGGCGCGAGCAGGGGGCCGGCCCCAGCGCCTGCCCGTCTCCGCCCTCGCCTCGGCACGCCTCTCGCGTTCGGCGGCGAGGACCACTAGGTCAGGGGGGTTGGCGTTGCGCCAGGCCAGGTAGGCGCGGAGGGTGTTGGTGAGGAGGGTGTGGTCCGGTGGTCGAGCTGTCGAGCACGGACTCGCGGAGCGGGCCGAAGCGGACCAGTAGTTCTTTGCGGTCGCGGTCTGTAGTGGCGGGCGCTCGAGGTTGCCAAGGGACCAGGAAGTACCCCTGGCACTGGCCCTTCCGGGGCTTCCCGAGCTCGGCACGTGGCTAACGTGGCGGCCCTCAATGGCCTTCACGGGCGGTTTTTCTCGCTGACCCCAGCCGAACCGAAGGTCGCCATCTCGGAGAGGATCTTCGCGGCGGCTTGGACGAGCTGTACGGCGAGCGTGGCACCGGTGCCTTCGCCGAGCCGTAGGCCGAGGTCGAGCAAGGGCGTAAGACCGAGGTGCGCGAGCCCGGCACTGGCCCCGGGTTCGCTCGAGCGGTGGCCGGCGATCAGGTAGCCGGTGACATTGGGCGCAAAAGCACGCGCTAGGACAGCGGCCGCGACGGCGATCACGCCGTCAATGACCACTGGTACCCTTGCCGCGGCACCAGCGATGATGAAGCCCGCGAGCGCAGCGATCTCAAGACCGCCCACCTCGGCAAGGACCTGAAGCGGCGTAGCACCAGGCGGCAGTCGCGAGAGCGCCGCCTCTATCACGCTGGTCTTCAGGTTGAGCATGTCGTCGTCGATGCCGGCCCCGCGGCCCGTCACGTCTCGAGGGCTTGACGACGTGAAGTGCGCAATGAGGGCCGCCGAAGGCGTGGTGTTGCCGATGCCCATGTCGCCGGTCACGAGCATGCGTGCGCCGGTTCCTATCGTTTCCCGGGCGACACCGGCGCCGACGTTGAGCGCGGCGGTCGCTTCCTCAAGGCTCATCGCTGGCCCTTCGGCTAGGTTGGCCGTGCCCCTTCGTACGTTGCGTCGGACCAAGCCATGGGCGTTGGCCGGTACCGGCTTAGCTACGCCAACGTCGACGACAACGACCGACGCGTGGGCGTGACGCGCGAGCACGTTGATCGCGGCCCCGCCAGCGCAGAAGTTCGCCACCATCTGAGCGGTCACCTCCGAGGGCCACGCGCTGACACCGGCCCGGACGACACCGTGGTCGCCTGCGAAGACGGCGACCGTCACCGGTTCGGGGACGGGCGGGGGACAGGCGCCGGCGATCGCGCTGAGCTGCGCGCCAAGCGTCTCGAGCAAGCCGAGCGACCCCTGGGGCTTGGTGAGACGGTCCTGCAGCTCTAGCGAGGCGAGCGCCGCGGTCGCGTCGGTCGGCGCGACGCGGCCCGCAAGCTCGCTGAAGTCGTCGTCCATGACCATAGGGTACGTCTTAGCCCTGCGGCTCGCTCAGTTCCCCCCGGGCTCAGGGAAGGTCGTCCCAGGGTGGCACGCACGAGGACCCGAGCTGGTATTGGGGGACTGGCAGGCGAGGAAGCCGCCCTCCAGCTGCCGAGGGGCCGGATTACGGTAAAGTCCACATGACCATGGCAGCAACCCCGGGGCCCTTTGTCGTCATGGCCAAGCCCGTAGGCCCCATTTGCAACCTCGGCTGCCAGTACTGCTATTACCTGGGCAAGAAGGACCTGTTCCCCGCGGGCGAGAGGTACCGGATGAGCGACGAGGTGCTGGAGGCGTACGTGCGGGCATTCATCGCCGCCAGCCCAGGCCCGGTTGTCCATTTCGTCTGGCACGGAGGCGAACCGACCCTGGCTGGGCTCGACTTTTACCGGCGCGTCGTCAAGTTCCAGCAGCGCTACCTCCCCGACGGGTGGCGGTGCCTCAACAACCTACAGACAAATGGCACCCTTCTGGACGAACGATGGTGCACCTTCATCGCACGAGAGGGCTTCTCGGTGGGCCTCAGCATCGACGGCCCAGCATCTGTCCATGACCTTGTCCGGCCCGACCGCCGGGGCCGGCCGACCCAGGCGAGGGCGATGCGGGGCCTCCGCCTGCTGAAAGAGCACGGAGTCGACCCAGACGTCCTGTGCACTGTGAACGCCTACAACGCCGCGAAGCCGCTTGAGGTCTACCGCTACTTCCTAGACCACGACGTTCGGTGGGTGCAGTTCCTGCCCGTTGTCGAGCGGGAGCCAGACGGCCAGGTCGGCAGGCACTCGGTGGCCCCTCGGGCCTTTGGCGAGTTCCTCGTGCAGATCTTCGACGAGTGGGTGCGCCACGATGTCGCGCGCATCGGCGTCCAGAACTTCTTGGAGCCTTTGCTCGTTGTGAGCGGCCAGCCGCCAACCTTGTGCGTGATGGCCGAGACATGCGGCTTGGCCCTCGCCATGGAGCACGACGGCTCTGTTTACTCCTGTGACCATTTCGTTGACCAGGCTCACTACCTCGGCAACGTGCTTGGCAGCCCGCCAGCCCCGCCCGGCGGCCCGCCTGAGCCCGCAGTGCCTGCAGCGTCTAAATTGGGAAGCTTCGTGAGCTCCCCGAAGCAGCTGGCGTTCGGGGCAGCCAAAAAGCAACTGCTGCCCCAGTACTGCCGCCAGTGCCCGGTACTGTTCCTCTGCAACGGAGGCTGCCAGAAAGACCGTCTCGCGCTGTCGCCAACTGGCGAGGGCGGCTTGAACTACCTATGCGAAGGTTACCGAGCCTTTTATAGCCACGCTCTCCCCTACCTCCGGCGCATGGCCGGCTTGTCCGCCGCTGGCCACCCTGTGAGCGCCATAATGGCCCAGCTGGAGTCCGAAGAACGCGATGAGCGCCGGCGGTGGGCATCGACCGGCCGCAACCACCCCTGCCCGTGCGGCAGCGGCAAAAAGTTCAAGCTTTGTTGCCTCCCCAGGTTCAGCCGTGGTTGACCTACGCTAGGTGCCGCCCGGGGCAGTCCTCCGCGCCGTACGTAACCTGCAGTGCGCTGGTACCAAACGGGCTCGCCCCCCGGGCCGTTCTTGGATGGCGTGCTTGCCGTGCTGACGCCCGCCGCCCTCCCCGCACCGGGGGCCCTGCCCAACGAGCTGTCCTAGAGTTATGAGCCCGACCGCCGCCTAATCGGCTTCTTCACCCGCGCCAAGGCCGGTGTTCACCCGCACGACGACGGCGATCAGGGCGACCCAGAGCGAGGCCACGATCCCGAGCAGCACCCCGGCGACCCACCGGCCGATGGTGCCATCGGGCCGGGCCGCTTGGACCGTCCCGGCGAAGGGGTGCACGGCACTGGTGGCCGTGAAGGCCGTAGTAGAGCCGACCTCAGTGCCTGCAGCGGTGGTGACGGTCGCAACGAGCTCTTGGCGCCCGGCCCAGGTCGGGCGGTAGGTGAAGGTAGCTACCCCTCTAGCGTCGGTCGTGGCTGTGCCGAGCGTGAGCAGGGGTGCGCCAGCGAACTGGCTCAGGTGCACAGAGAAGCTCACCTGGGCCCGAGCCACAGGGGCCGGCTTCGACGACGCGGGCGAGGTGGGTGCTCGGAGCGTCGCGATGAGCTCGACAGCGTGAGGGTCCTGTGGGGCTTGCTCCGCGACGAGACGGAGCGAAGGGCCGCCGGCCTTCGCCCAAGCCGTTGACGCCGGGCCAAGCACGGCGCCGAGCGTGAGCGCCACCGCGAGCAACCTGCCTACGAACCTCGTCCCTCGTGGCAGCGGCCGGCTCATTGTGCGCCCTCCTCACTCGTGGCATCTGCGGACGACGTGGGCCTCCTGGGGCCGCTCCCTCTGGGCGTTGCCAGGGCCGCTGAGGTGCTAGCCGGCGGCTCCGGGCCAGCCAGTTCCTGCATTATTTCCTCAAAGCCTTCACGCTCGGCCAGTTCCTCCATCTCTGTGACCGGCAGCACTGGCACGAACCGGAACAGGACGAGCAGTGCCAAGGGTATTGCGGCGGTCGCTGCGACCGTGACCGAGATAGGGACCCAAGTGAAATGGTAAGTACCCCAGTCCTGGGCCAGCACGCCAGTCGCGGCGAGGGGAGAGCGTACGAGCGGCTCAGTGGCTGGAGGTATAACGATGACAAGGCGCTTGACCCACATGGCGAACACGACAAGGCCCGAGGCGACGACGACCCCCTTTGCGGTGCGCAGGCGCCGCAGTGCGATGATGAGCAGCGGCAGGAGCCCCGCTGCTACAAAGTAGAACCAGAAGGGGATCCAATAGCGGCCGACCAGCACTTGGCGTACCCAGGCTGCGTTGTCAATGGTGCCCGAGTAGCCGTCGATCAGGTACTCAGTGAAAGTGAGGTAGAGGTAGGCTGCGCCGAAGGCGGCGAGGAGGAAACCAAGGCGCACGAAGTGACGGGGGTGGACGAAGGCCTCGAGATGGTAAAGGCGCCGGCACGCAGCGATGGAAAGTACCACCAGTGCTATGCCTGTGTAGAGGGCGGCGACCACGAAGTAGACGGGGAAGATCGTCTCTAAGTAGCCGGCCCTCGACGAGGAGGCGAAAGCGAAGGACAGTACCGAGTGCACAGAGACCGCCATGGGGATGATCATGACCGCCACCAGGCCGATCGCCCCGTGGAGAAGGCGCCGATCGCTCGTGCTGCCGCGCCACCTCCCGCCCAGGGCCTGGTAGAGACGCCGGCAGAAGCGCGCCCGCAGGCCCCGTCGCTCCGGGCCTAGCCAGCCCTTAGCGACCGCGCTGTCGGGGATAAGCGGCAGGTAGAAGAAAACTGCGGTCGCAAGAAGGTAGGTGCTCACCGCGAAGAAGTCCCAGAGGATCGGCGAGGAAAGGTTCCAGTACGGTGGCCAGACCAGCTCCCAGATGCGCCACGGGCTGCCGAGGTGGGGGACGATGAAGAGCATCCCGACCGGGAGAGTCACAAGCGCGGTCGCCTCGGCGATGCGGGTGAGAGGTGCCCTCCAAGTTGCCTTGGTGATCCTTAGGACAGCTGAGACGACTGCGCCGCCGTAGCTCACCCCGATGAACGCGACGAGGTCCGCTTCGTAGACTGCCCAGAACGCTTGGTTGTTGTAGCCCGCGACCCCTAGGCCGTCGGCCACCTGGACCACCCAGGCTGCGATGCCGAGGAGCACGAGCGCGCCGAGCGCGCCGACGGTCGGCCACCACCATCGCGGCGTCTCGAGCACTGGGCGCATCGCCGCGGCTCGCACGTCCTCCAATACTGCGGGCCCCTCGGTGCCCCCGTCCATGCCAGAGCGCTCCGCGCCTGTACTAGCTCGTTCGCCGTGCATAGCCCTCCTGTTTCTCTGGTGCCATGTCTTCTTTCTCTGGTGCCATGCCCTCACGCTGCCACGCCGACGGCCGTGGGAGCCTGAGCGGGGCAAACCTGTGTTGCGGGGCGGGAGCGGTACCAGCCAAGAGCCGCCAGTGCCAGGAGCGGTCCGGTGTTGGGGTCGGTCCCTGAGCCGGTGAGGACCCCACCGAGGCCCTCGGGGAACACCCAGATCAAAAGAGCCAGGACGGAGGCGACGCCGAGGAGGGTGGTCATCCGCCAGCCAAGAGCGACGCCGATGCCGACGAGCGCCATTTCCACGGCGACGGCGATGGTGAGAGGGACGCCGTAGGGGGCGAGCGCCTTGGCTGCGTGGGAGAGCAAGCTCGCGTACCAACCGGGCTGTCCGCTGGCCGCGGCCCGAAGGGCACTGCTCAGCGCGTCGCCTGCAAGGTTGGCCGGCTGCATGAGCAGCGCGGCGCCGCCGACCCAAAGTGCCGCCCAGCCCACGCGCGCCCAACGCCCGCCGAGCAGGTCCGTCGTCGTCGCCCCGCCGGGGCCCTCGGACTGCGCCGGTCTCGGCCAGGCGAGGAAGCCGACGAAGACGTAGAGGAGCACCGCCCCGGGTGCCCCCGTCAGCGGCGAAGCGGTGCCGGTGAGCAGCCCGCCGAGCCCTTCCCCGAACCACCACACGAGCAGCGACCAGGCGAAGGAGGCGACGAGGGCGGGACGTACGGTGCGTCGCACGAGCAGGCCGGCGCCGATCGCGAGCTGTGTGGCGGCAAACAGCGCGTCCCAAGCAGCGATATGCGGCTCGAGGAAGTAAGCCATGGCAGTGATCGAGCCGGCCACCGGGGTTGGGTTGCCCTGGGCGCTCGGGAGGAGCACGCCAGTGACAAAGCCGCGGTGGAACATGGAGGGCTGGAGCTGGAGCGCTCCGTCTGCGAGCCAGATGAGCCCGAGCAGGACCTGCACCAAGCGTTGGGCACCACTTGCCGCGGCCCCCCGGAAGGGCCGCCTCGCGGGAGGCCCAGCTGGGCGGTCGGGTGGTGCCACCTCAGGCGTTCTCGGCATCGAGGTCGAGGTCTTGGCCGTGCCCGGGGATGTAGAAGACCCGGGGGTGGGTGCCGTAGGACTCCTTGAACTTGACGGCGTCGTTGGCTGCCAAGAACTCCGACAGCTTGACGGTGTTGCCGAGGCC
This sequence comes from Actinomycetes bacterium, assembly GCA_021787035.1. GTDB lineage: Bacteria > Actinomycetota > Acidimicrobiia > Acidimicrobiales > Palsa-688 > JAJZYO01. The sequence goes on along the minus strand of JAJYMM010000219.1, from coordinate 2,239 downwards.
GTTGACCGCTACGTCGCTCTCCAGGTCGCCAAGGTAGATCACCCCCATCGGGCAGTGCGAGACGCACTCGGGCAGCTGGCCCGAGGGCAGCATCGCCGCGCAGAACACGCACTTGCCGACGGTGCCCTCGACCTGGGGCACTGGCCAGGCCGGCTCCTGGGGGAAAGGCTGGCGCGGGGCAGGCCTAGGCGCGCCCCAGTTGAAGTAGCGGGCCTGGTAGGGGCAAGCGTTCATGCAGATGCGCGTCCCTATGCAACGGCTCTGGTCCACCAAGGTGAGACCCTCTGCGGTGCGGAAGTTGGCTGACACCGGGCAGACTGGTACGCACGGGGGGTCTTCGCACATCATGCACGGCCTAGGCATGAAGTAGCTCTCGCCCGCCGCATTACGCATACTGAACACGTCGATCCAGGTCTGGTCCTCGTGCAGGTAGTGGGCGGCCTGACAGGCCGCCGTGCAGAGCTTGCAACCGTTGCAGTAGCGGAGGTCGATCACCATCGCCCATTGGTGGGCCGCCTTAGCCGGCGCGCTGGTGGACGTGGCTGACGCCGCCTGGGATGCCTCAAAGACGCGCCCCAGCGCGCCGGCGGCTGCGAGGCCAAGCCCGCCGAGCGTTGCTCCTCGGAGGAAGCCCCGGCGGTTGAAGGTGACTGGCTGCCCTTCGGCCTCAGCTGGTGGCCGAGCCGGGTCTTCTTTTTGCGCCTCCATGTCGCGGCCGTTCCCCTCGCCGCGCGCAGCTCCCGGCCAGGCTGCTTTCATGCGAGCCACGTCAGGCTCGGTCATGGCAGCACCCGTACTGTGCCTTCCATCCAACCCATGGTCGACATTGCGCCGCCCATCGAGTTGGGCCCTGAGCCGCAGGGCGCGTAGCACTGCCACACAAAGGTCCCGGGGCGCCTAGCGACAAAACGGGCAACGACAGTGACCGATCCGCCAGTAGGGGCGGCCGGGATACCGAGGTTGAGCCCGAGGCCGACGACAGTGAAGGTATGCGCCACGTCTGCGTTCGGGAGCGACGAGACCGGCTTGCCGTCCACGGTTTCGGTGCCGCCCAGCGTCCCTTGCACCCGGTCGTACATGGTCTGGGCGCCGGTAAGTGGTGCAGTGCCATCGTCGTAGCTGGTGATACGCAGCACCACTGTCTGGCCTTCTCGCACCGTCCAACTTGTATGCGTGTACCGCGGCCAGCCAGGGTGGCCGTCCATCTTGCCGGTCAGGATCTCCATCGACTCATTTACAGTGGCGTGGTCAACAGGCCCGACCTCTGTAGCAGTCAATTGCTCAGCTGCAGAGCGGGCTACCTGGGCTATCCCGGCGACGACAGCCACCGAGACGCCAAGGCTGACGAGCACGCCCACCAAGGCGGTCACGGTCACCACCGCAGCCCCCAACTTGGGGGCGTGGCTGCGAGCGACGTGGCTCTCGCTCACGCAGGCTTCCTCACCCTAAAAAGGCCGGTGCCCTCGCGTCCTGGCCGTCGGAGCCCTCCGCTCCCGGCATAGCTGCTGGGCTTTGCCGGGGGCGCAGTCGGCACCCGAGGCCCGACGATCTCGGCCAGGGCACGGTCTAGGTCCTCTGCCAACTGGTCGCGCCGTGGGCTGGTGAACACAGTCCAGGCCGCCATGCCTAGGAAGACGACTACGTAGGCCACGATCATGGTGAGCGACGCGGCCACTAGCACGGCCAGCATGATGCGCAAAACGTCGACCATGCTCTCATCGTCGCCCCGCTGGTAGCCGAATGGAACCCGGATCCCACGGACTTTGCGATCCCAGACTCCACGGCCCTCGGGCCCGTGAGACCACAGGGGCCGCTCCCCCGGTACCACGCACGCGGCCATGAGCCAGCTGGCACAGACTGGAGCACCCGGGAGAGCCCTCTGCGCCGGGGGCGCGCCAGGTCGGGCCGAGCCTCTCCCCGTCGTTGCGCCAGTGCCTGACTGCCGGGCGCCTTGGCCTGAAATGTCAAGGCGGCTGGCGTGCTAGCTGCGTCACTTGGGTTGAGGCCACGTCGCCGGCCTAGAGGCCTGGCCGGTCCGACCTCAAGGGGGAGCTCGCCGTGCAGCCCATCTGCTATCAACCCGGGTTGATGGACGACAGGCTGTTCGAATTAGCCCTGAATCAAGCGTGAGATGGCCCTCTGGCATGCCCAGATGACCGGTTCGTCTTGTGTTTCAAGCACTTGTTCCTCGGCGGCGGGTACTGGAGCGGCAAGTTTCAGGTGAAGCAGTACCCGGGCC
>JAJYMM010000133.1 GCA_021787035.1 Actinomycetes bacterium | reverse complement strand
GCGAACTTGCTGCCCTCCTTCGCCATGTGGCCGGCTCTCCCGGCCTCGGACTACTACGAGGGCTCCGTCCCGTCCGGGTGCCGACAGTCGACAGCGGGCCTGCCCGCCACCGGCCTTGGTTGCCAGCGGGGAGGGCGGCTCCCGTACGGTTCCCACGTTCACCACACACCCGGTCGACAGGTGAGGTGCCCAGCTTTGCCCCTGCAGCATCGCCACGGGTACGCCGCAGTCCTACCCCGTGGCCTCCCAGCCGGCGACTACCCCCGGTTCCGGAGTCACCCGCCAAACGCGGGTGTGCGCTGCCACCCGACCCATGTCCACCAGGTTGGGGTCGGTCCGATCGCTTAAGAGGCTTTGGCACTGGTTCACTTGCGTTACACCTTCCTGTCTCGCTTGCCGGACCCGAGCCGTCTGGCGGTGCCAGCCCGTCCCGGCGTTGTCGGGGCTGCTCCCACCCGGCCCTGCGCTCCCAGGGCCAGGCTGCCCCCAGCTTCTACTAGGCTGCTGCGACAGCCCAGCGGTGGAGCCCTTCCATCTCCACCCGGTTGTGCGGCGCATCGTGGCGCACGCTGTCATCTATGAAGGAGCGCCTCTTGTCAAGACCGCGGCGCCCGTAGGGCGACACGATTGAGCAGGAGGTCAGGGCCTCCTCCAAGAGGAGTTCGCGGCGATGGGGCGACTCCACGAGCTGGTCTGGGAGCTACTCGTCTCGGACCGGCGGCCGACGGGCCGAAGTGGCGGGCCTGCAGCGCCGGGACATCGACCTGCCGAGGCGTGAGGTGATGATCAGCCAGCCACTGAACGAGGTCAATGGCAAGCTCCTCCGTGCCCGGAAGCCCAAGGGTGGCCGATGCCGGTCGATCCCGATCGGCCCGAAGCTGGCCAAGAAGCTGGAGCGCTGGATGAGGGAGTTGCCCGACGACCCCGGCACGCCGCTTTTGCCGGCACCTCGCGACTGGATGGACGCCGCCGCGGGCCGCCAGCGCCAAGCGGCTGTTTTGCGCGACGGAGGGGCGAGCCTGGGAGAGATCGCAAAGGCGCTTGGCTACGCCCACGAGTCGTCGGCCTTCAGGGCCCTGAAGGCGGCAGCACGCACCAAGCGGAGCCAGCGCGGCCCCCTCATCTGGAACAACTGCCAGCGCCGCCACTGGCAGGCGGCCGTAGACCGTGCCGCTCGCCGGCGAGCCGTGCTCAAGTACCCCCTACCTCGGCGACAAGGCCGTTGACGGTCAGGAAGGCCGGAGTCCAGCTGGGATCGGTGTAGGCGGTGATCAGGATGTCACCCGGTTCGAGGTCGGCGTCGGCGACATCGTGGATGACGTGGGCTCGTCCTTCGACGGTCCCTGCCGAGACGGGAAGACCGACCAGCGCTCCGGGCGGGGTATCGACACGGCGGTAGGTTCCGGTCACGATCTCGCCCTCGGAGGTGAACACGCGTGGTGGGCGCAGCCTTTCGTGGCATCGAAACTCTTCTTTGCGCTGCTCGACGAGCCGGTGGTCGACGCGGTTCGTCCGAACCACGTCGTCGAGCTCTTCGAACCTCAGGTAGAAGATGTCGTCTCGCTCGCCGAGGACGCCGGCGCGGACCAGGCGGTCGGCTTCCTTCAGCAGCGCTTGCCTGTAGACGAAGTACCGGCTGATCGATGCCGGCATCGGCGGGGATGCCATGGCATCGCCCATCCAAGGCTCACCAGGGGTAGGCGCGGACTCACGGGATGCTGACGCCTCCGCGACCGTACGCTGGCGCCACCGGTGGTACCATATATCCATGGAGAAGACGACGCTGTACTTGCCCGAAGACCTGAAGTCGGCGGTCAAGCGGGCTGCTGCGGAGCGGGGGGTGTCGGAGGCAGAGATCATCCGCGAGTCGATCCGCGAGTCGGTCGGCGGCGCCCGGCCTCGTGCTCGTGGTGCTCTGTACTCGAGCGGTCAGCCGATCGCCCGCGATGCCGAGGAGATGCTTGCGGGCTTCGGGGAACGCTGACCCGTGCCTCCCGTCATCGTGGACACGAGCGCCCTCCTGGCGTTCTTCGATGCATCCGAGCCCGACCACGAAGCGGTGTCAGAGGTGCTTGGCGCAGCCGATGCGTTGGTCGTTTCGCCGTACGTGGTGGCTGAGCTGGATTACCTCGTCGCCACCCGGCACGGGCTGGACGACGAGCTCGCCGTGCTCGAGGAGCTGACTGGCGGAGCGTGGGACTTGCCGGCTCTGGACCAAGAGGGGCTTCGCCGCTGCCGTGAGGTCATCTCCAGGTACCGAGACGAGGAGATCGGCGTGGCGGACGCATCCATCGTGGTGTTGGCTGAGCGGTACCGGACGCGTACGATCGCCAGCCTGGACCACCGTCACTTCGATGTCCTCCGCTCACTTGATGGGGGCTACTTCGAAGTGCTCCCGCGCTGACGTTGACGGGGCGCTGCGGACACCTCACACGGGACGGGGTTTCTCGGGAGATCAAGGGTTACTGGCAGGTGCTGAGTAGGGCAACCGCCCAGGCGGCTGCATAGGGCAGGGCCGTGACCAGCGGTTTCGTCGGGTCTGGAACCCGATGGTCGCACGATGGTCGTGAACCCCCGCCGCTACGACCGCTGGTCAGGCGCGCACCTCGTGCAGGGGTGCAAGCGCCCGACCAGCGGTTTCTTGTTTCGGTGCTCGTCGGAGATGCGAGTTTCTCGGGTGGATTTCTCGGGGCCTTATCAACGCTGCATCGGCATGCGTATGCAGGGTGGCGCGGCGCGTGCGGCGGTTGAGCAGCCGGTTCGCGGCGGGTTACTCGCTGGAGCTGCTGGAGCATGGGGCTGCACAGGGCATGCGTATGCAGTGCACTGATCAACCGGTTAGCACAGAGCTTCGGCAGGTTGCCTTCGGAACCGACCGGCCAGCCCCGCCCCGCCCCGTATAGCGGACCCCAGCGGGAAAGTTGACCGGGCGGGTCTTGCGGGACGGCGCCGGCGTCGGCGTGGTGCTGGCCTGCCCCATCACCACAGAGGGTTCCACTTGCGGGCTTATTGGGAAGTTACTGGTAACGTATTCCCATGAAGGCTGTAGTCGACTCGGTCGGACGTGTCGTGGTACCCAAGCCGTTGCGTGACGCCCTCGGCCTCCAGCCGGGGTCCGAGGTCGAGATCTCACGCTACGGGGCGGGACTCCAACTGATCCCGGCAGGTCGTACCGCGCAGGTGGTCCTGGAGGGAGGTGTACCGGTCGTCACCGGCGATACCAAGATCGATGACGAGATCGTCTTCGCTCTCCTCGATGCCGGGCGGCGGTGAGCATCTCTCTGGCAGTCGATACCAGCGTCGCCGTGCCGCTACTGGTGCAGACCCATGCTGCCCACGCGGCCGTGGTCCACTGGTGGGCTGGCCGAGAGGTCGCCCTGAGCGGTCATGCGTTGGCCGAGACGTACTCGGTGCTGACCCGTCTGCCCGGTGACATCCGAATGGCGCCGCCAGACGCTGCGCGGCTCCTGGAGGATCGGTTCCCCCCACCGCTGCTGCTCGGTTCGCCGACGGCGCGTCGCCTCCCCCAGGTACTGAGCCGGATGGAGATCGCGGGTGGAGCGGTCTACGACGCGCTGGTGGCGCTGGCAGCGGTCGAGCACAAGGTTGCCCTCGCCACGCGCGACGCCCGGGCCCGGGACACCTATGAAAAGGTCGGAGTCGAGGTCGTCATCGCAGGTTGACCCAGGGCCCTGGCGTTGTGCCGCAGCGGGTTGCTCTGCGGCCGCCCATAGGGAGGCGGCTCGCCGGCGCGATGCTGGTTGGTGTGTTCGAGAGGTTCACTGACCGGGCCCGGCGAGTCCTTGTGTTACCTCAAGAGGAGGCGCAGCAGCTCGGTCACAGGTTCATCGGCACCGAGCACATCCTCGGACTCATCCACGAGGGTGGCGGGGTGGCGGCCGGCCCCCGCGATGGACGCGCTGCCCCGGCTTGCGGCCCGCAGGTTCCGTAATGGCATCAGGTCCTTGTCGTTGACCCCATCTTGACCATCGTCGTGCAGTGGTGCTGCCCCGTGTGGAGCGACGTCCGGTCGTGCTCCGGATAAAGACGAGCGCCAGGTCTCGTCGGTTCCCCCTCGTCGTCGTCCCGGTTGCTGTCCTCGTCGTCGGCGGGCTGGCTCTGGCTGCATGCAACTCGTCGACGACACAGCTGTCGGGCAGGACCGTCGTGAAGGCCGCGACCTCCTGCCGTCGTACCGACCAAGACCAGACCGACCCAGCCACCCCGGTCGCCCTCGACACCTGTCTCACCGCCAACCAAGGCGGGCGGCTTGGTTTCACCAGGCCCCTTGACCTACCGGAGCACACTGAACACTGTACGTAGCGGACCCGGCCACGAACCAGGTCTGGGCCCGGTCTGCAAGCGGCGTTCTCAAGCTGATCGCCGGGAACGGAACGCCGGGTATCTCAGGGATGGGCGGTCCCGCGACCAGTGCGGAACTGGATCGGCCCGAGGGGCTCGCGAAGATCGGCTCCGCGCTCTACATTGCTGACAGCGGGGCGAACCGAGTCGTCGCGTTGGGCGCGAGCGGCATCATCAACGTCGTGGCGGGCAACGGAGCGGTGACCGGCATGACAGCTGCCGGAGGCCCAGCGCTGTCTTCAGCGATCGGCCCGAACGTCTTCGGGTTGGCCCGAGGTCCAGGGGAGGCCCTTTACATCGCGTCGGCGAACGAGATCCTCGAGCTCCAGGGGTCTGCGCTCTCGGTGGTGCTCGACGAACGAGCGATCAAGGGGACCGACCTGAGGTTCCCAGACGCCTCGCAGTGCATGGCGGACAGCGTGGCGCGCCGGGGTGCCGGCAGCCTCTATTTCGTGTGCAGCAACGTCCATGGGCTCTTCGAGCAACCCGCCAGTGGCAGCCTCAGCTACCTCGGGCAGTACCGCTCCCATGGAGTCGCCTCGCTGAGCGAGTGGGCCAGCGGAGCGGTGCTCGGCGCCACCGGGGGGTCGTGTCCATCACGGGGCGCACTATGAGCGTCACCGAAACGTTTCCCGAGAGGATTGCGGATCTCGGTGCCTTCGAGGCGGAGCACGTAGCCGAGTCGCCTACGGGAACCTTCGTCGCCGACCAGTCCGGTCACGATGGTGTTGGACCTCCCGCCATCGTCGTCTTCACTCCCGGTTCGACCCCGACGATCCTCTGGCCCACCTGACCAGACACCGAACGGGAGGCGTGGGGCGTGCTCCGTCGACTGGTCAACCACGGAGAGCTGGCGACCGTCCCCACCGTCGCGACCGCCCAGGCATGGCGCGACGGCCGGCGCCAAGCGCAGCTCGCCCGAGCCCTCGGCGACTGCCGCCCAGAGATCCTCAGCGACGAGTTGGCCCGCAAGACCGGCGAGCTGTCTCGACGTTCGCAAACCGCCGAGATCGTCGACGCTGTCGTGATCGAGTCCGCAGGCCGCCGTTTCGATGACGTCTACACGAGCGACACCGGCGACTTGGGGTACCTCGCCGAACACATCCCCAATCCGGTCGCCATCATCCCGATCGGCCGCTGAAGGCCCTGACGCCAGATCGGGCGTTGCCAGACGCCCGCAACGGGATCGCCTTACGGAGCACACGCATGTTCGCTCTGGGGGGACTGATCAGTCTTCCGTGTGCCCTTCGGTGTGTGAGCGGCTCGGGTCCGGATGCCGTAGGCGCCGAGAGAGGGTTCGAGCAGGTCGAAGGCGCGGTGGGAAGCGGCCGCGAGGGTGGCGCGGATCTCCTCGGCGGGTTGACCGGCGAGGAGGCGGCGGGTGCTCTGTTGGAACAGCACGCGGTGGACCGATGCGAGCAGGGCTGCGACGATCCGCTGCTGTGGATCGTCGATGCCGTTCTCGGCTGCGATGGCCTCTGCCAATGCCTGCTCGCGTAGCTCGGCGATCTCGAGCCAGCGGCTGGTGAGCACGTGGCTGTCCTTGAGCATCCGGGCGAAGCTCTCGGTGGGCGGGCCAAGGGTGACGTCATTAGCGGCGAGCCGCTCTTCGTAGTCGCGGCGGATCGCTGCGAGCAGGCTTTCGCCGTATGGGCGGCCGGCGACGGCGCCGGCGAGGCTGGTGATGATCTCCTCGGCCCGGTCGAAGACCAAATCCTCCTTGCGCCCGAAGTAGTTCGTCACGGTCATCTTCGACACCCCGGCCGCCTCGGCGACCTCGGAGATCGTGACCCGGTCGAAGCCGCGCTCCGCGAACATCGCCATCGCGACCGCGGAGATCGCCTGGCGAGTCTGCTGCTTGCGGCGCTCCCGTAGCCCTGGGGTCACAACTCCGATGCTACCACTTGCTATGCCCAGCCTAATCATAGATTTGACATAAACTTATGTCCTGCCTACGCTACTGATCATGACCGGCCAGGACAGCGAAAGGGCAGAGCCCACCGTTGTGGGTGACAGCCGCTCGACGTGGCGGGCCGGGGTAGGCGCCCATGGCGAGCGCTCCCGGCCGAAGAGGGGAGTCCCGCCTGCACCCGAGGCGCGAGCAGGCGCCGGCCATGGCTGGCGCGCCGTCGCCGTCGTGCTCGTCGGCGCCTTCATGGCCTTGTTGGACACGACGATCGTGACCGTGGCGCTGCCTTCGATCAGGACGGGATTGCATGCCTCGCCTGCGGCCTTGGAGTGGGTCGTCTCGGCGTACGCGCTCGCCTACGGCCTCGCCCTGGTCCCCGCAGGACGTGCCGGCGACCGCTTCGGCCACAAGCCGCTGTTCCTTGTCGGTCTCACCATCTTCGTCCTGGCCAGCGCGGCATGCGGGCTGGCGCAGAACCAAAGCGAGATCGTCGCGGCGCGCATCATCCAGGGGATGGGCGCCGGCATTTTCTACCCGGCCATCTCCGCCACCATCCAGCTGACCTTCAGCGGAGCCCGCCGATCCAAGGCGTTCGGTGCTCTTGGAGCCACCATCGGAGGGTCCATCGCCGTTGGGCCGGTGCTCGGGGGCCTCATCATCGCAGGCGCCGGCACCGACCACGGATGGCGCTGGGTGTTTCTCGTCAACGTGGTCATCGGTGCGATCGCCCTGCCGATGGCCGCCTGGCAGCTCCCGCGCAGCCGCTCGCTCATCGGGCGCCAGTTCGACCCCGTCGGACTGTGCCTGCTCACCGCCGGGCTGCTCCTGGGGCTCATCCCCCTCGTCGAAGGCCAGCAAGACGGCTGGCCCGCATGGTGCGGGCTGAGCTTTGGCGCCGCAGTGATCGCCTTCGCGCTCCTCGCGTGGTGGGAGGTACGCGCCGAGCGGCGCGGCAACGACCCGCTCCTCAAACCGAGCCTGCTGGCCGAAACGTCCTTTACGGCGGGGGCGCTCTTCGCTGTCGCCTTCTTCGCCGGGTTCACCAGCGTGCTGTTCACCATCTCGCTGTTGTGGCAGGAGGGACTGGCCCGAAGCGCGCTGACGACGGGGCTGGTCGTCGTGCCCTTCTCCTTCGCCAGCCTGATCTCCGCAGCGATCAGCGACAAGTTGTCGGCCAGGATGGGCCGGATGGTGCTCGTCGCAGGCTGCACGATGGTCGCGGTCGGCATCGCCCTTGCTGCTCTTGTCATACACCTGGCCGCCCCACTCCCGAGCAACTGGGATCTCGTCGGCCCACTGCTGCTCGCCGGGCTCGGCAGCGGGATGGTGGTCGCCCCGAACCAGGACTTCGTGCTCGCCCGGGTGCCCGAGAACGAAGCCGGCACCGCCGGCGCCATCCTCGGCACGGCACAGCGAGTAGGAAGCGCCATCGGCATCGCGGTCATTGGCACCGTGCTGTTCGCCAACTTGCAGGTCCAGCCCGGAGCGAACGCCGAAGCAGCAGCGTTCAGCCACAGCTCCCAGCTCGCCCTCTTGGCGAACGTGGCCTTCGTCGTTGTCGCCCTGCTCCTCGTGATCGCCCTCCCGCGGCAGATCCCGCCACGACGGTGAGGCCACGGTGACCGATCGTGCAGCGGGACCTGCCCGAGGGTGGGCACTCGACGGATGCTCGTGGCGTCGCTATGGGCGAAGGACTCTCTCCGACAAGCGTTGGAGCTGTGCCAGGTCGGTCGCGCTGAGGGGATCGGAGAAGTGGCGGTCCACGGCGCCGACGAAGACAGGTTGGGAGGCACCGAAAACCTTGGCGCCTTCTTCGGTCAGCGATGCGTACACGCTGCGCCGGTCCAGTGCCAGGAGTGCCCGGCGATCACCGCGTCGAAGCTCCGCCCGCCCGGCTCCCAGGTCTCGAAGGTCGCGACCTCTACTTCGAGCCCGCGTGCTCGGGTGAGGTCGGCCGTCCGCTCGTCGGGCTCGATGCCCAACACCGCGGCCCCGGCCGCTTGGAACTGGCGTCCCTCGTTCCCGGCGCTACAGCCGACATCGAGGACCTCGGGACCTGGCATGGAGGCAACAATGCGGGTCACCAGCGCGTCGGGGTAGGGGGGTCGCGCTCGGTCGTAGCGTTCGGCGTGGACGAGGCACCGAGGAGGACGGTCTGCCGACCGGAGTGCACATCGCCGAACCGCGCCAGGCGCTCTTCGACGCCGCCGAACGAGTCCTGCTCCGGGACGGGCCGGACGCGTTGACCAGCCGGGTGGTCACCGACGAGGCGGGCTTCGCCAAGGGCGTCTTGCACCGTCACTTCTCCGACTTCGAGGACTTCTTGGCCGCCCTGGTAGCCGACCGTGCCGAGAGAATCGACGCGCAGGCTACCGAGCTGCGCGCCTCGGCAGGTACCGGCACCCTCGACGCCAACCTCGTCGAAGCGCTCACCGCCTTGTTCTCCTCCGTCGCGGTGGCAATCATCCCGCTCATCGTCTTCCGCAGTGAACTGCGGGCCCGGCTGCGCCAGATGAGGGCCGCCGGGGGCGTCCCGGTCCTGGCCGAAGCCACCACCATGATCTCCTCCTACCTCGCCGAGGAGTGCGCTCTCGGCCGCATCGCGGTCGACGCCGACGCCGACTCGCTGGTCGGGGCCGCACACCTACTCTTCGCCGGGCCGGGCGGCATCCTCCCAGCGCCTGGAGGGCTCGACAGGGCCGTGACCGCCGTCATCGCCGACGTCGTACAGCGAAGACGCCTGTGAACCGCAGGGGGATCG
>JAJYMM010000252.1 GCA_021787035.1 Actinomycetes bacterium | reverse complement strand
CGGTCGCCCGCGCCTCTACGCTCCCTTGCGATAGCCCTACCAGCCCGGGCGCCGGCGCGGGCACGGGTTGGGGGAGTGGTACCGGCGCCGGCGGGGGTACCGGCGCCGGCGGGGGTACCGGCGCCGGCGGGGCTGCGGCGGCGGTGAGGATCTCGCCGTCGGGCGGCCTGGTGCTCGTGTCCAACCGCGCTCCTGAAGGTGGTTCCGTGGCGGTGCTCCGCTTCGACGCCCGCGTCGGCTCTTTGGAGTTGACGAACGTGCAGGGGACCGGGGGATACACACCCCGTGACATGTTGATCACTGACGGTGGGAGGTTTGTCGCGGTTGCGAACCAGGACAGCGACAACGTCGTCGTGTTCGGGTTGGAGGAGGAGACTGGCCTCCTCACCGAGGTCTCGGTGAGGACGGTGCCTACGCCGGCGTGCCTGCTCGTGCCCTGAAAGCCCGAGAGGTGGATGGACCGGTCACGAAACGCGACCGGTCCCAAGTCGTTAGCCGCACATTTGTGAGTTTCTTGCGCGAAAACGGCCGTATTTCTCACGGATGTGACTTTCGCCGGAGCTTATCAGCCCGTTTTTTGCGCGGCGCCGGCTGGTAGGGAGGGACTGGGGAGAGGGTCGCCGCCCTTGGCCTTCACTTCAGCTCCTGAAAGGCGCGGCGACCTCGTTCAAGAAGCGGTCCATCATGTCACGGCGCGCCGCTCCGGTGCCTAGGTTCCAGTCCGGGAGGATGAACTCGTCAACCCCCGCCTGCTCGTAGCGGCCCAGCATGTCTTGCATCTCGGCGGCGCTGACGTCGACGCTCGGCATCCTCATGGGCGTCGTGGCCGTGGCATCGAGGTTCACGATGACCTGGGCAGACCGCGCGATCGTGCCGGGGTCTCTCCCGAGCGCCTCGCAGTGGCGGCCCAAGACGGCACCCTTGGCAACCAGCACCTCGGGCACGCCCCACGTGTTCCACTCGTCGGCCCACTTGGCGACAATCCGCAGCGTGACCTTCTCGCCGCCTCCCCCCACCAAGAGCGGCAGATGCTCCTGGACCGGTTTTGGCTCCATCGGGGCGTCGACAAGCTTGTAATAACGGCCCTCGAAGTGCGATCGGGGGGCCGAGAGAAGCCCGCGCAGGACCGCACAGGCCTCGTCGAGGCGAGCGAGGCGGCCAGGAACGTCGGAGTACTCGATCCCATAGGCCCGATGCTCGTTTTCCTGCCACCCTGCACCGATGCCGAGCACGAGCCGTCCGCCGCTCAGGTGGTCGACCGTTGCCGCCATGTTTGCCAGCACAGCTGGGTGGCGGTACGTGTTCCCGGCCACGAGGGAGCCGAGGCGAAGGCGGGGGACGCACGTAGCGAGCCCGGCGAGCACGCTCCAGCACTCGAGCAAGGGGCCCTCGGCGGGCTCTACGGGGGGCATGAAGTGATCAGCCACCCAGACGCCGTCCCAACCCGTCTCGGAGGCGTGGGAGGCAACGTCGACCAGCGTGTCCCAGGGCTGCGATGTCGTTGGCCAGATGCTGAAGCGCATGTTGCCACGTTACAGAAGGGTGGGTGCGCCAAGGGTCATACAGGGCACCGTGCCCTTGGCCCTCGACAGGCGGGCGCGCTCGTTGTGGGCACAGTGGTCGCAACGGCGCCGCCGGCTTTGCTCGTAGCGCCTATGGGCCATGGTCGGCTCGCTCACGACTAAGCCGTCCCCGGGACGCGCGCACGCTCAAGTACGTGAGCGGGTAGGTCGGTCAGCTTTTTGCGACGAGGGAAAACCCTCGCCGATCGGCGAGGAACGGGTAGGCAGCGCGCACCTCCGCGACCCGGTCACTACTCACCTCCACAAATAGGGTCTCTTCCCCATCCCCGGCCTCTGCGAGGACCTCACCGAAAGGCCCCACCACAATTGAGCCGCCAGCATAATCGAGGCCCCCACCGCTACCGACGCGGTTGGTCGCCAGCAGGTACGCCTGGTTTTCGATGGCTCGTGCGATTGCCAGGACACGGAAGTGGTCCTTGCGGGCCGCTGGCCAGTTGGAGACGACGACGAAGCACGCGGTTTTGCCTGCGGCAGCCCAAAAAGCGTCACCGAAACGGAGGTCGTAGCAAACAAATGGTGTGATAGCCAGGCCTTCCCAGGCAAAGGTCACAACCGAGGAACCCGCGCCATAACGGGCGTCCTCGCCCGCGAATGAGAACGGGTGGATCTTTTCGTACCCGACGGTGCGCCCGTCGGGAAAGGCACAGGTGAAGCGGTTGAACGCCGTCGAGGCGCCGGGCTCCCGTACCGGCAGCGACCCGCAGACCGCCGCGCCGGTCTCTGCCGCCATCTCCAGGAGGAACCTGCCGCCGGTGCCTTCCCCGGGCACTTCGGCGACCTTTTCGGGCGCCATGGAAAAACCGGTGGCGAACATCTCCGTAAGTACGACGAGCCGCGCACCCTTGGCTGCCGCGGCCTTGACGAGGGGCCCCACGTGCTCGCAGGTGGCGGCGGCGTCTTCGAAGTACACGTCGTGCTGGACGAGGGCTACTTTCATCGCTGGCGCCAGGCACTTAGGCGCGCAAGACGGTCAACCGCCTCCTCGATGGTGGCCCGGCTCTTGCAGAACGCGAAGCGCACGAGGTGGCTCCCGGCCGCTGGGTCCGCGTAGAAGACCGAGCATGGGACCGCGACCACGCCGCAGAGCTCGGGCAGTTGCCTGCAAAAGGTGGCGGCGTCCAGGTCGGTGAAGCCCGACATGTCGACGATCAGGAAATAGGTGCCCTCCGCGCTGCGCACTGGGAGCCCAACCGACTCCAGTCCCTTGGCAAGCAGGTCCCGGTTGGCCTCGAGCTCCTCCACGAGAGGCCCGACCAGTTGGTGGGTGGCCCGTAGCCCTGCCGCTGCTGCCCGTTGCATGGGCGCAGGCGTCACGTAGGTGAGGAACTGTTTGGCGGCGCGAACCCCGGCTAGAAGTGCGGGCGGGGCACACGCCCAGCCGACCTTCCACCCCGTCACCGAGAAGGACTTGCCGGCGGACGAGATGAGAACGGTCCGCTCGCGCATGCCCTCGAGCGTCGCTAGCGGCACGTGCCGGCGCCCGTCGAAGACGAGGTGCTCGTAAACCTCGTCTGTGACCGCTATCAGGTCGTGGCGGCGGCAGGTGTCCGCTACCTCCTCCAGTTCCGCCTCGTCCAGCACCTTGCCGGTTGGGTTGTGGGGCGAGTTGAGCAGGAGGAGCCGTGACCGTGCTGTTACTGCCGCGCCGATGGCGCCGGGAGGCAGGACCCAGCGTTGGCCGTTGTACGAGAGGCGCACCGGCACCCGTACAGCGCCAGCCATCGCAACCACCGCACCGTAGGAGTCGTAGGAGGGCTCCAGCATGATCACCTCGTCACCCGGCTCGCAGAGCCCGAGCAGCGCGGACGCCACGGCCTCGGTTGCGCCGGCGGTCGCGAGCACCTCAGTACCGGGGTCGTAGATCAGGCCGTACTCGCTCTGCTGGTGCGCGGCAACGGCTTCGAGCAGCTCGGGGACCCCGATGCCGGGTGGGTATTGGTTGTCGCCTTCGTGGATCGCCGCCATCGCCACGTTGCGGAGGAGCTCTGGGCCAGGCCCGTCGGGGAACCCCTGGCCGAGGTTCACGGACCCCGTCTTCAGTGCGAGCGCCGACATCTCGGCGAAGATCGTCGTGCCAAAGGGGGCGAGGCGCGAGCAGACCCTGGCCCCGTCCCGAGAGGGCCGGTCTCCTGAGGGCCGGTCTCCTGAGGGCCGGTCTCCTGAGGGCCGGTCTCCTGAGGGCCGGTCTCTTAAGGGCCGGTCGCCATTGGCGACGTCCTTGGGGAACTGGTGGCCTGGGGCTCCTTGTTGTGAGCGGTGTCCCACGAGTCCGAGGATAGGGCGTGGCGTGCGTCGCCGGTACCTGCGCCAACCTGTTCGGGCGCTGTACTATTAATCTCAGTGAAGGAAAAGGACCCCTCGTCGCAGGCCTGGAAGGCCATGCACTCGTTGGTCATGCACGACAACGAGCAGCGAAAGCGCGACCTGAGTGCCGAGCTTGGCATGCCGTTCGGTCACTTGAAGGCCCTCTTCCGCGCTACGGGCCACGAAGGGGCCAGCATGAACGACCTCGCCCTCTCGATGGGCTGCGAGGCTTCCTATGTCACGAGCGTCGTGGACAGCCTGGAGCAGCGGGGCCTCGTGGAGCGCCAAGCTCACCCGAGAGACCGTCGAGTGAAGGTAGTGGTGCCCACTTCTGAGGGCCTTGTCGTGGCGAAGCGGGCCGAAGACATCCTGTGGGATCCGCCCGCGGCCTTCAAGGCCTTGAGCGCTGACGAGCAGCGCCAACTCCGGGACCTGATGGCCAAGCTGGCCGAGGCCGCCGCCGGTGGTCGCGCGGGCGAAGGTCCTGCGTAAGCCCAGTTACTGAAGTTCACCAAAAATTTTCGTTCACCTAAGTAAAGCAATCCGGTATCGTCGGTGCATGACCCGTACTCGATACCTCCCCGATTGGGTTGTGCTTGTTGTCTGTTGCGTGGCCCAGTTCATGGTCGTCCTCGACTTCTCTATTGTCAACATTGCACTTCCTTCCATGCGCCACAGCCTGGGGCTCTCTGTTGACGGCCAGCAGTGGGTCGTAAACGCTTACGCGCTTACCTTCGCCGGCTTCCTCCTCTGGGGCGGTAGGGCCGCTGACCTGCTTGGCCGCAAGCGGGTTTTCCTGTCAGGCCTTGTTCTTTTCACCCTTGCGAGCCTGGTAGGCGGGGTCGCCCAGAGCGGCACCGAGCTCATCGCAGCACGAGCCTTACAGGGCCTCGGTGGTGCCGTACTTGCCCCAGCCACCCTCAGCCTCCTCACCACCACCTACACCGACGCGCAGGCCCGCGCCAGGGCGCTAGGGGCTTGGTCGGCAACTGCAGCTAGCGGGGCCGCGGCAGGCGTCCTCTTGGGCGGTGTGCTTACCCAGCTCGTGAGCTGGCGTGCGGTCCTCTTCGTCAACGTGCCGATCGGTATCGCGCTCTTAGTGCTCGCCAGCCAAGCCTTGCGACCCGCTGCCGGCCGCGGCACCGTGAGGGTCCGCGACCTCGACTTGGTCGGGACCCTGACCGGGACCACGGGAGTTACCGTGCTCGCCTATGGGATAGTCAGCACCGACACCTACCCTTGGGGGTCGGCGCGGACCATCGGAGTTTTGCTGGCGGCGGCCGTCCTGCTCGCCACGTTCGTGGCGGTGGAGGCACGCTTTGCGTCGAACCCGCTCATGCCGCTCCGGATCTTTGCCAACCGCTCCCTGTCGGCCGCCAACGGAGTGGCTGCAATGGTGGGGGCAGTATTGTTCGGGGCGTTTTTCTTCCAGTCGCTCTACCTCCAGCAGGTGAACGGCTATGGCGCCCTCAGGGCCGGGGTCTCCTTCCTACCCCAGGCACTGATCACGATGGCGACCTCGCTAAGTGTTGCCCGTATCGTCCGGCGGACCGGGCCGAGGCGGATCCTGGGCATCGGGCCCTTGGTCGCCGCTGGTGGCCTCGTCTGGATCGCACAGCTCCGTCCGGGGTCGGGCTACTTTGCCGACATCCTCGGGCCGTTCCTCTTGATTGGCATCGGCATGGGGGCCTGTTTCGTGCCCATGACGCTTGCCGCCACTTCCGGGGTGGCGCCGCGCGATCAGGGGCTCGCCTCCGGCATCGTCAACACGTCTCGCTTTGTCGGAGGGGCGATCGGCCTCGCCATCATGGCAACTCTTGCGGCTTCTCGCGCCAACCAGTTGCTCGCCGGTGCCAGCCCCCTCTCCCGCGCCCTGCGTGACCGTGCGCTCACCTTGGGTTACGACCGGGTCTACCTGGTCGGGGCTGGGCTTTGCGTGGTTGCCGCAGCCCTCGGCAGCCTCGTGCCCCGCGTCGTGCTCGCCAACCGCCCGGCCCCGGCGGCCGACTTGAGCGCGGCGGGTGAGCACGTTGACGCGGGCAACAGGATTGGCGAGCCCTTAGTCGTTGAAATGTAAGGCGCTCTAGTGCCGGGACGGCGCGCCGCCCTAGCGCGCCGTCAGCCGGCCTTCTTAGAGAAGGTCGTGTCCACGTACTTAGAGGTCGGGATGGCAGAGCTGTAGCTCAGGTCGCCAGCAGAGAGGAACACGTCCTGCATGTGCGACAGGGTCGCCACCGGCGGCGCCAGGTTGGGGCTGAAGACGTTTCGTGGTTCGGACTCTAGGAGCGAGAGGCTCTCACCCGTTGCCTTGGCGACAATGGCAAGGTTGGCGTGAGAATTTGCTGCAGCACCCTTCAGCTGTTTGGCACCTTCGGCGAGGGCATCGAAAAACGGCTGGGCTTCGGGCGAACGGGCAAAGGTCCCGCCATAGATGATGCCCGTGGCCGCAACTCCGACCGGTGCGCCCGAAAGCAGCGCCCCCGCACCCGACAAGAGGGCAGCCCCCAAAAACGGGGTCGACATGTACGCCGCCGCGACTGCCCCAGTTTTCAGTGCATTTTGCATCTCCGGGAAGTTCAAGTTGACGAGGGTCACCTGGCTCAACTTCACGTGGTAGGGGGCGAGCGCTATGGCCGTTAGGTACGCGCCCGTTGAGCCGGCGCCGCCGTCGACGCCGATCTTCATGCCCTTCAACTCGCCAGGGTTTGTCACTTTGCCCGAGGCCTTGAGCGACTTGGAAACGACAAGGCCGTTCGCAGGGGTGCCGGGGGCCTCCTCTGCCATCGAGCCGACCACCTTGAAATCAAGCCCTTGGTGCACGGCGTTGAACAGTCCCGCGGAGAAGCCCCCGAGCACCACTTGTACCTTGTTGGTTGCGGCCAGCACGGTGGCGCTCTGGCCAGAGGCAACGACTGTGAGCTTTACCGAGATCCCTCGCTGGGCGAAGTAGCCGTTGTGCATGGCTATGAAGATGGGCTCGAAGAGGGGAAGGGGGACGTACGCAACGGTCACGGTCGACAGCGCCTTGCCCTTTTTGCTGGCAACCCCTGCCTTCGCCTGATTGGCGAGGACCGGGCTGGCGAAGACGGGGGCTTGGGCACCTACGACCAAGACGCTGGCGAACGCTGCCGCGGCAGAGGCCCGAGGCGCCAAGCGGCGCCAGCTTTTGCGCGCTTTGCCGGTTTGTTGGGCAAGTTCAGTGACAGGGCTCATCAGATGTTCCTCCGAGTTGATCGGCCGGCGCGACACGCTGGCTGGTGTGCCCACGTCCCCTCCCGTGCCGGTTGGCTGCTTGTGGGGTTGGAGCTTAGCGCGAGCCCGCTCAGCGGTGCCGGCGGTGGGCCCAGGGGACGGCGACACGCTCCATGGCTACGATGACGCCAGTCAGGGCGACGCCCAAGAGCGCTATCGTCGCCATCCCCACGTACATCTGGTCGGGCTCGAAGAGCTGCCAGGAGTTCCAGACCAAAAAACCGAGCCCGTTGTTGGAGGCGACGAACTCAGTGGCGGTAATGACTACGAGGCCGAGAGCGATCGCCACCCGAAGGCCTGTGAAGATCGCTGGCAAGGACCCCGGTAGCAGCACGTGCAGGAACATCTTCGCGCGAGTGGCGCCGTAAGCTCTCCCGGCTTCGACCAAGCGCGGGTCGAAATGCCTGACCGCTGAGAGTGCATTGATCTCCAGGACAAAGAAGGTCACTGCTACGACCGTGAGCACCTTGGCGGTCTCGCCGATTCCGAAGATCACCAGCAAGAGCGGCAGTAAGGCGATTTGGGGGATCGCGTAGAGCGCCGTGAAGAGGGGAGAGAGGGCAGCACGAAGCGGTCTTACGACGCCGAGGAGCAAGCCGACGGCCGTCCCACCAGCGGCACCGATGGCAAAGCCCACCGCGAGCCGCGCCAGCGTAGCGACCAGGTCGCTCGGGAGCGTTCCCGAAGAGATGAGCTGGCCGGCGGAGCGGGCTATCTGTAGCGGCGGGGTGAAGATACGCGGGTCGACCCAGTGAAGGTCGGCCGCAACCTGCCAGAGGGCGAGGAGGCTTAAGGGTGTCGCGACTGCCAGGGAGAGGTCGATGCGGCGCTTTCGGCGCTCCGCCGAGCGAAGCAGGGCGACGGCAGCGACGACAGCGCCGTCCCCTTCGGTCCCTTCGATTGCCTCGGTCGTCCCTAGCGGGGTCATGAGTGCTCGAGCGACCTTTCCACCTCGTCGCGCAGTGCGGCCCACAAGTCAGCCTTCATGCGTGAGAATGCGACCCCGGTGGCGGAGCTTGTGGTGCGTGGGCGTGGGAGCGGGACGGGGAGGTCGAGCTTGATTCTGCCGGGGCGCGCAGTCATAACGACGACGCGGTCGCCAAGGAGGAGCGCCTCATCGAGGGAGTGCGTGACCAATACGACGGTCTTCCTCGTCTCTTCCCACAACTTGAGCAGGTCCTCTTGGAGGAGAAGGCGGGTCTGGGCATCCAGGGCGGCCATTGGCTCGTCCATGAGGAGCACGTCGGGGTCGGTAACAAAGGCGCGGGCGAGCGAAAGGCGCTGGCGCATACCCCCCGACAGCTGCTCGGGGTACGAGCGCTCGAAACCCGCGAGCCCCATCCTTGCCAGCCACGTCCTGGCCCGGTCGCGGCGCTCGCGCTTGCCCACCCCGGCCATGCGGAGGCCGAAGGCGACGTTGTCGACCACGCTCAACCAGGGGAAGAGCGCATAGTCCTGGAACACAAATGCGACCGATGGCAAGCCCCCGCGCTGCTGCTCGGTAGCCGAGCGCATCTCGCCGCTGCTTGGTTGCTCGAGGCCACCGAAGATCCGGAGCAGGGTCGACTTACCGCAGCCCGACGGCCCGATCAGGGAGACGAAGGTCCCTCTCTCTACGCTTAGGTCCACGTCGCGAAGCGCGAGAGTGGCTTGTCCTGCTCGCCCGACGAAGGCCTTGGAAACCCGCCTCACTTCCAGGGCAGCGGCTTCCGCTGAGCCGGACGCGCGCTCGGGCCCCTGCAGCAAGTCCATCTCCACCTGCTAAAGGATAGTGCTCGCCGCCATTGGCCCGATGGCCGCTGGCCCCATGGACGGGAGGCCCGATGGGCGCCGCGGCCCGATGGGCGCCGCGGCCCGATGGGCGCCGCGGCCCGATGGGCGCCGCGGCCCGATGGGCGCCGCGGCTCGATG
>JAJYMM010000023.1 GCA_021787035.1 Actinomycetes bacterium | reverse complement strand
TCGAACCGAGCTCCTTGGGCAGGTGACCAACAACGTTGCGGCGTTTGTGCAAAGTACAGCGTTGCACGAGCGCCTGGTTCCCGAACACCTTTCTCACTCCGGCGGCGAGGGCCTTTGCCCCGTCGAGCACGCACAGGACGCCGTCTTCGGTCCTCAGTCCTCGTGCCACGAGGTCGGCGAGGAGCGCCGTCACGACCGTCTTGTTCTCGGTGTCTCCGAGCCAGAGCCCGACGGGGAGCTTCGTGCCTGTCTTCGTGATGACGAGGGCGACCACCACGCAGGAGCCGGCCACTGTGAGGCCGTCGATCATGACGACGGCGACCTCCAGCTCGGCGAGGCTCCTGGCCATGAGCTCGGCCATGGCGGTCTCCGTCGCCTTCACGAACCGCCTCGAGATCGCCGACTTGGACAGCCCCTTCGAGCGCCCCTCCACCTCGTCACCGACGGGCTCTGCAACCTCTTGGTGGCGCCTCGTCGCGACGCCGGCGAGCATGCGCTCAACCACGAGGGAGTTCAGCAGGTCCTTCGAGCTGAACGCCCTCCAGGTGGCGAGCTCCATCTCGTCGCCGTCGGTCGTCCGGGCACGGGGGCGGCTCGCCTGCACCTGGCGGCCGCCCAAGACGACCGAGCCGGTGGTGCTGCCGTGCCAGTTCCCGACGCGCGCTGTTGCGGCGATCTTGGCGTGCTTTCGGCCGATGCGCTCGGTGAGCTCGGCTTCCATCATCTGGTGCATCACGACGAGCCCCGCCGCCGACGCGAACGCGAGCAGGCCGTCTTTGATGGCACCGGCGACCTCGGACATCGCCACGGTCGCCTCGAGCGGCAGGTCGGCGAGCTTCGCTGCCTCCTCCGCCTCGGCGACGGTCACAACAGCTACCTTCTTCTTCACGGTGGTCCCCTTCCGTTTGGGTTGTCTTGGTGGACGCCCGATCCCTACCAGCTGGCAGGTCTCAGGCGGGGGACCACCGCCTCACTTCAACAACTTCGGGGACAACGTCCGCGCACAGGCCGGCGGCGGCGACCAGCGTCGCAACACACGCACGCCGCCCTTGTTGCATAGGCGTTTACCTCCCTTGTAGGGCGGGCCAGGTAGGCACCCAACACGAAAGTGACAGGCCCGCGTCTCCAACGATGTCCACCCATACACCCTGGAAAACGGCACTTCAACGAGCGACGACACACCTAAAAGTGTGAACTCGCACTTGGTTGCGAGCGCTCGAACGTTGGCTCACCGGCTCGTCCGACTAAGCCGGTCCCAGCGTTGCCGAGCTGACTCGACCGTCTGCCAGTTGCTCTCCACCCACTCGCCCATCGTCGCCAGCGTGGCATCGAGGGAGCGGCCGAGGTCGGTGAGCTCGTAGAGCGTGGCGGTCTCGATCCGTTCGCCGTCGAGGTGGCGGGCAATGAGCCCGTCGCGCTCGGCGCGGCGCAGCGTGTCGGTTAGCACCT
The DNA here is from genome assembly GCA_021787035.1 of Actinomycetes bacterium. Taxonomy (GTDB): domain Bacteria; phylum Actinomycetota; class Acidimicrobiia; order Acidimicrobiales; family Palsa-688; genus JAJZYO01. The sequence goes on along the minus strand of JAJYMM010000023.1, from coordinate 7,689 downwards.
TGTACGAGATACCCTCCAGAGCCTCGTAGAGGTCCTGGTAGCGGCGACCGCCCTCCGTGAGTTGGGTCAAGGCGGCCAGAGTCCAGCGACCCGCCAACATATCGACCAGTCGATATGGGTGTGCCGTGGGTTTCATACGGTCCATAGGGCTTGGGTGGGTGACATGCGGGCGGCGCGTAGAGCAGGGAGGAGACCAGCTACTGCGCCGATGACGAGGGTGGCGGCGAAGCCACCCGCCCAGGCTTCGGTGGGTATGACGGTGGCCCAGCCTTTGGTGTGGGCGTAGACGGCGGTGGACAGGATGCCGAGGCTTACCCCGACTGCGCCGCCAAGGAGCGACAGGAGGAGCGCTTCGGAGAGGAACTGCACGCGGATGTGGCCCTTGGTGGCTCCGAGGGCCCGACGCAGGCCGATCTCCGACCGTCGTTCGAGGACGGAGATGATCATGATGTTCGCCACGCCAACGGCGCCGACGAGCAGGGCCACGGCGCCGAGACCTAGGAAGAGGTCGTTGAGGGCGCTCTGGGCGTCAGCCCTGGCAACGAGTGCCTGTGAAGGTTGGCTCACGTTGACCTGGCTCGGAGCTTGCGGGTTTGCCGTGGACGCGAGGAGGGACTGGACGGCATTGACGCGGTCGGTCTGCGCGCGGACGTAGATGCTGGAGGGGTGACCGTCTGAGCCGAGGTAGGTCTCGGCGGCGGGGTACCCGACAAGGACCGAGGTGTCGATGCCGGGGGCGAGGACGGCAGGGTTGAGGATGCCCGCCACGTAGAACCATTGGTTGCCGACCCAGATGCGCTCGCCGGGAAAGACGCGGTCAATTCCGAGCCGTTGCGCGGCGAGCGCGCCCAGCACGGCAACGGGCTCGGAAGCGGTGGCGGCGTTGAGGAAGCTGCCGTGCGCGAGCGTGTCTCCGGTCGCCCCCAGCAGGCCCAGGCTGGCTGCCTGGACACTGAGCGCGTTGGTGTCGATGGACGGGATGAGTTGACTCCGGAAAGCGTCAATGTTGGGGACGTAGGCGGTGTCTTGGACGGCTGTGACGCCCGGTATCCGCCCGATCATGGCCGGGGCGGTCTTGGGCAGCTCGGCCGGTTGTCCGAAGAGCGTCTGACCGTTCTCGACGGTGAGCATGTTGGTGCCGAGCTGGTCGATCTCGGCAAGGAGGCCTGCCTGGGAAGAGGAGGACAGCCCGAGGACGGCAACGATGGCGGCTACCCCGATCGCGATGCCGAGCGCGGACAGCCCTGCCCGGAGCTTGCGGGTGCGCAGACCGACCGACGCCAGGCGGCCGAGATCTGCTGGTCGCAGCTTCCGCCGGGTGATCACTCCTGCGGTCGTCATGGCATCCCGCGAGGAGTTGGCGGGGTGGCGTGGAGTGCGGGGGTGTCGCCGTTGAGCGATGCAGGTTGTGGGGGCGCTACGGGCGTGTCGGCCACGATTCGACCATCGAGCATCTCGACTCGACGTGGCATCCGTTCAGCGATGCCCCGGTCGTGGGTGATGAGCACGATGGTCACCCCGCGGTCGTGGAGCTGGTCGAGGAGAGACAGAATGGCCCCACCGGTGGCCTGGTCGAGGTTGCCCGTGGGCTCGTCCGCGAGGACGATGGCCGGCTGGCCGACCAGGGCGCGGGCGATGGCGACGCGTTGGCGTTGCCCTCCCGAGAGTTGCGTCGGCCGGGCCCGAAGGCGCGAGCCGAGGTCCACTAGCTCGAGCGCCTCTCGGGCGCGCTGGCGGCGTTCGGCCTGACGAACGCCGGCATAGAGGAGCCCGTCGGCCACGTTGTCCAAGATGGTTTCGTGCTCGGCTAGGAAGAACTGCTGGAACACGAAACCGATCCTGGTGGCTCGCAGCGCGGCGAGGTCGTCGTCGACCATGGTGGCGACGTCAAGGCCGGTGAGCCGCACCGTCCCCGAGCTGGGGCGATCGAGAGTGCCCATGAGATGGAGCAAGGTGGTCTTGCCCGACCCCGAGGGTCCCACGATGGCGACGAGCTCGCCGGGGCGGACCGTCAGGCTTACTGCTCGAAGCGCGTGGACCGGCGGCGAGGTCGGGTACGTCTTCGTCACGTCGTCAAGCTGGAGCACCGGCAACACGTTCCGGGCGTCGTCGGTCGTCAGCCCTGAGGGTCGAAACGTGGTCGTCGCTGTGGCTGCAGTGTCGTTCGCCGAGGTCATAGCTTCGGCACCACCACGCGGTCGCCGGCCGAGAGGCCGGTCGCGGTAACTTGGACCAGCCCGTCGGCGTCATCGAATAGCCCGAGCGCCACCGGCACCAGATGATGGATGTCGCCACCACCGACGACTTCGACGGCGAAGCGCCCAGCCGAAAGGGCGAGCAACGCATCGACTGGGACGACGAGCGCGTCGTGCACGGTGGCGGTGGTGATGGTGACGGTCACCGGGGCCTGGTCGAGGGCTCCCGTCGCTGCCGGGTCGGTAGGGGTGATATCAACTTCGATGGTCGGCGTGCCTCCAGAGCCGCCCGACGATCCGCCTGCCGACGACCCGCCACTGCCTGCTCCACCCGAGGAGGGCGTCGTGGCCACCGTGCCAACCGTGCTCACCACACCAGGGGTGGTCTGGTTGTTGGGAAGGGTGATCGTCACTTTGTCACCGACGCTGACCTCGGACTGCTCGGTGGCGTCGAGCTGTGCGATCACCGCCCGGGTGGTCGAGGTGGCTTGGACGACGGACGCGCCGGGCTGGGCGGGAGCCCCAAGCGTGGCCGAGACGGTGGTGACTCTGGCGGCGGTGGGCAGGAAGACCACTTGGCCGAGCGTCAGGCTGCCGGTCTGTGTGACCCCGAGGTTGGCCTGCAGCTTTTCGACCCCTGCCGCGGTGGCCGAGGAGAAGTAGTCCGATGTCGGGTTCAGGTCCGTCTTCGACACGTCACCGAGCGCGACCAGGTCCGCGTTGAGCTGCTGGACGTCGGCGCCGCTCATCCCTTCGGACAGCGTCCGCGAAGCCGGGGTCGAGCCGTACAGCAGCACGACCGGGGTGAGGCTCACTGAGTACAGCGGCTGGCCCTGGGTGAACACTTGGCCGACCGCCGGCAGGGCGGTGAACGTGCCTCCTGCCTGGCCCGATGCCTGCTGGCTCCCGCCACCCCCCTGGCCTGAGCCGCCCTGGGAGGCGGCACCGGCCGAGGGGACGACGACGGTGTAACTGCCGCTATAGCCCAACGTGGCATTCACCTGGGTCTGCGATGACAGCGACTGCCGGGTGACCGTTGCCAGCGAGGTCGGGTCGGACGCGACCGGCGCAGCCGCCTTGGTGTCGCCGAAGGGATCGGCGACACCAAGCCCGGCTGCGATTCCAGCCAGCGCGACGGCCACGCCGATGGCGATCACTCTGCGCCGTCGCCTCGGTGGGTCATCGTTTGGAAGCGCGGGTGCCGGGGAGGGAAGCTCGGCGGTTGCCTGAGAGAGGGTCTCGCTCAAGGGTCAGCCTCCAAGGCCGGCGCCGTTATTTGGTAGCAGCGAGCTGCATGCCTGGAACGCCGATTGGAACTGTGGTGAGTTCGCGTCGATACCTTGGGGAACGGCGAGCGCACCGTTGCTGGACGGATCTGGGAAGTTCGGCACGCCATGGGTTTGCATGCAGTGGGCGAACGCCAGCTCGGCCGAGCTGTTCGATCCCCCGCCTCCACCGTTGGTGGCTGACCCACCGGGGAGTAGGTGCTGGCACGCCTGGACCGCGGACTGGAAGTTCGGGTTGTTCTGGTCGCTCCCGCTGATCAGGAAGTGGCCGTTTTGAGGGTCAGGAAAGTCCGGGACGCCGTGCGAGCGGACACACTGGGCGAACGCGACGGCACCGCTTTGGGAGGAACTTGATGAGCCCGATGACCCACCAGATGACGAGGAACTGGACGTGGAGTTCGAGGATCCAGGATCTGACCCACCACCGCAGGCGGCCAGAGTGAGGGCCAGCCCAACGAGCAGCGCGGCGAGCAGGCTCGTCACTCGTAGCCTTCTGCGTCGCCGAAGCCTCGTCGGGCCGGGCGGGGGTTGATGTGGTCGATGCTTCATGTCGCGATGGCCTCCTTTAGTGAGCGGCTATCGAGGCGTTCTACGACAGGCGCGGTAACCGCGCGGTAACGCCGTTACGCCGCTGTTACCGCGGATCGCGCATCCTGAGGCTGAACGAACGCCCTGCTCAGCGGGCCGACAACGCGTCGGCCAGTATGGGACGACTATGAGGTTCGAGGTAGAGGCCGGATGAGGGTGCTGCTCGTCGAAGACCACGCCAAGCTGGCGAACACCGTGGCGAAAGGACTGCGCCAGGCCGGCATGGCCGTCGACGTGGCCTACGACGGCGAGGACGCCCTCGCGCACATTGCCGGCACTGACTATGACGTCGTAGTGCTGGACCGCGACCTTCCGCGCGTCCACGGCGACAACGTCTGCCGCACGCTCGTGGCCGAAGGCTGCCAAGCGCGGGTGCTCATGCTCACGGCGGCCGGGACCGTCAACGATCGGGTAGAAGGGCTCGGCCTTGGTGCGGACGACTACCTCCCCAAACCGTTCGCGTTCGTCGAGTTGGTAGCGCGAGTCCAAGCCCTCGCCCGTCGTAGCGCGCCGCCGTTACCCCCCACCCTCACCCACGGGGACCTCTGCGTGGACACGGCCCGACGAGTCGCGACCCGAACCGGACGGCGACTTGCGCTCAGCCCGAAGGAGTTTGCGGTGCTGCAACGCCTCCTCGCCGCGCAAGGACGCGTGCTCACCGTTGGCGAACTGCTCGAAGGGGTGTGGGACGAAATGGCCGACCCGTTCACCAGCACCGTCAAGATGACCGTCAGCCGTCTACGAGCGAAGCTCGGCGACCCCCCAATCATCGAGACCGTCCCCGACGGCGGCTACCGCATCTGAGCACTCATGCGTCTTGTCGAACGACTCCGGGCCGGCTCCGGGCTCCGCCTCCCGCACCGCACGCTGCGGTTCCGACTGACCCTGCTCTATGGCGGCCTCTTCCTCGTCGCCGGCGCCGCTCTGCTTACCATCACGTACCTACTGGTCGACCGATCCACCGCCACGGCGCTGTTCGTCAATAGCAAGACCGGGGCCAAGATCGCCGTCCAAAGCCCCCCCGGCTCTCCTTCGCACTCCCCGCAGATCAGGACCGGAATCCCAACCCGCGAACAACTCCAACTTGCTCACCAGCTTTCGGCCCAAGCTAGTGTCCAGCACGCCCAGGACCTGCACCAACTCCTCGTCCAGTCGTCGGTCGCCCTTGGCATCATGGCCGTCTTGGCGGTTGTGGCTGGCTGGCTCATGGCCGGACGCGTCCTGCGCCCCATGCGCTCGATGGCAATTGCCACCCAGCGGATCAGCGAGCACAACCTCCACGAGCGGCTTGCCCTCTCCGGCCCCGAGGACGAGGTGAAGGCGCTCGCCGACACCATTGACGGTCTACTCGCCCGGATCGAGAAGGCCTTTGAGGCACAGCGACGCTTCGTCGCAAATGCCTCACACGAACTGCGCACCCCTCTCACCCTCGACCGGGCACTCATCGAGGTCGCGCTGGCGAACCAGTGCGCGTCAGCCGGTGAGTTCCGCTCCGTCCTCGAAGATCTCCTTGCTTCAGGTGAGCAGCAAGAGCGGCTAATCGAAGCCCTTCTCACTCTGGCCAGCAGCGAACGAGGTCTCGACCGAACCGAGCGATTCGACCTGGCTCAACTCGCCCAGCGAGTGGTTTCCGCACACCAGGCAGATGTCGACCGACGCGCGCTGAAGATGTACGCCGAGCTTTCTGAGGCTCCTATCATCGGGAACCCCTCGCTGGTCGAGCGCATGGTTGCCAACCTGATTGAAAACGCCACCAGTTACAACCTGCTCGGAGGCCGAATCGACGTCAGAGTCGAGCCCGCGGCTGACTTCGTCGTGCTCAGCGTCGAGAACACAGGCCCGTTGGTTGCCCAAGAGAACATCGATCGGCTCTTCCGGCCCTTCCAACGACTCGAGGACGACCGGACCACCCACCCCGACGGTCATGGCCTCGGACTGTCAATCGTCCAAGCCATCGCCACCGCGCACGACGCCGGCATTAAGGTTCGCCTCCGCCCAGAAGGTGGGCTCGCCGTATACGTCCACTTCCCAACGAAGTCCAACGGGGCCAACGCCAGCGGCTCCCACAACAGCCGGATCCGCGTTCGTCTCACCGAACACGATGATCGGAGGCGTTCGCCCATCAGCAGATGAAGATCGAGGCCACCAGAACATCAAGCACGAGGAAGGACGTGCGAAGGGTGCCTTGTCTTGTCGCTACGTCCACCTCGCGCGGCGGCGTTTCTCTCGGTAGCAATATCGATCACGCCATTCGACCCCGTGCGACGAGACGTTGAGTAGTGCAAGTGCATAGGGCTGCACAGGGCATGCCCCAGGCATGGCCAAGTCGGCCCGGCCAATACTCACCAAACCGCTGGCTGCGGGCCGCGTGCGCCGCGTCCATCTGCATAGGGCAACATGCGCGAAGTTGAGTAGGTCCCGAGAAAAAGCCCCGAGAAACCCCAATCTCCGAGCTCAGCCCGGACGCGAAACTGCTGGTCAGGCGCCTGTGCCTACGCACGAGACGCGCCGACCAGCGTTTCAATGGTGGCGGGGGCGGGATTTGAACCCGCGACCTTCGGGTTATGAGCCCGACGAGCTACCAGACTGCTCCACCCCGCGGCGGAAACCCGATGATACCAGCCACCACCACGCGAGGCGAGCCGAGGCGAGGCGAGGCGAGCGGCGCCCGCTTGGTTGGCCGTCGAGTTTCATCGCGGTCCGCTCCGCTCGCAGCCGATCCAGCCGGGCTCGCCCTCGTGAGGTTCGGCCAGAGCCGACAATCCTTCCGCCTTCGTGCCCACGTCGCGCCCCGGTGGGCTGGCGCCCGCCGCCGCCTTCGGCCGGGCCCACCTGTCCGGGTCGTCCACGATGATCGCGACGGAGGAGCGCTCAGGTCTCGTCCGCGCGCGTGGTCGTCGTCGTCGTGCGCGCTCCCGACTTTTGCACGATCGAAGCGTGCGTGGTGCCGACCCCGCCCGCGTTGGCCGCGCCCGCGGTCGAGCTGGGGGTGAGGCGCCCTATCGGGGAGCTGGAGATCGTCGACGGCGAGCGCGCCGTCGCAGCGGAGGGCCTCGATTGAGCTGCCTTCGTCGCCCGCGAAGATGCTCCGCGAAGGTACTGGTAGGCCTTGGCCGTCGCGGCTTGCGCTGCAGACAACTCAGCCTGGTAGCTGCCGAGGTGTCCTGCCTTCAGGTCGGCCTGAGCCTTGGAGAAGTCGGAAGCAGCCTTCGAGAGCAGTGTCCTCGCCTTGGCAACCGACGAAGACGAGGTGCCCGACGAAGACGAGGTGCCCGACGAAGACGAGGTGCCCAATGAAGACGGCTTGTTCGATTTCGATTTCGACGCTGGAGACGGCGACGGGGCGACCGTCGGTGAGTTGGGTGTTGTCGTGAGCACACCACCTGTGCTCTTCAAGGTGGTGTTCAGCAGGGCGTTCAGCGTCGCGCCAAGTGTCGGCTCCATTCGCACCTGCTGCCCGAGCACCGCGATGACGTACTTCAGCTGTGGCTGCGGGATCGTCTTCGACACGACGTAGAGCGGTCGCACGTAGAGCACCGACTTCCCGACGAGAACGGGAAGAATGTTGCCGAGCCGGACCTGGGACCCTTCCGTATTGAGGAGCGTGATCTTGCTCGACA
>JAJYMM010000207.1 GCA_021787035.1 Actinomycetes bacterium | reverse complement strand
CGGGATCGTCCCAGTCACCACCAAGACCCGAGCCGGGTAGAGCTCGTCGCGCGAAGCCCAACGACGTGGGCCGGCGGGCGCGGGAGCAGGCGGCGGTGTGGCAGGCGGGAGGGCGACGTGCCATGAAGGTTCGTAGACGGTCCGGAGGCCCTTCGCCCTAATGTGGCCGAGCACCTCGCTTATCGTGAAAGCACTGCCGGCACCCCGGCGGGCCAGGGTGAAGCCGCCAAGCGCCGCCGCTGAGACGGCGACCAAAGGCGCTTGGCTGCCCGGCACGTCCCGGCGGAAATTGCAACCCGGATCGGCAACGTTGCAACCCGAGCCAAAGGGTACTGCCGTGCCGCTCGGCCCCGACGAGGTGCCCGCCTCCGCCACCCGGCCGTGCTCGTCGAGCACCATCGGCACGACTGCGCCTATGCCGAACGGGCCGCCGAGGAGCTCACCCAGCGCCGCCTCTGGCACCTCAGGCAGTTCTTGGCCCCGCGGCCCTGGCGACGCGCCGAGGTCATCGGCAGCTGAGGCGCTGCCTGGGGCGACGGAGGGTGCCGCCGACAGCACCGCCACGGCCGGGCCAGCCCCGGCCTCGGCTGGCGCCGAGCCATCGGGCCAGGCACCCGCGAGCCACTCCCCGATCGCCTCTGCCAACGTCTGGCCGGGAGTGGCCCTGAGCGTGGTGACTGGCACTGGCCCGCTCAGCTCTCCGCCTTCTCTGCGCCCGGCTTATAGCTGCTCGGCGAGCCGGCCGCTCGGCCGTACCACTGGCGCAGGGGACCGAGAGCGCGCCACGTAAGGGTCCCGTAGATCCTCCGCAGCTCGGCCTGCTGGACCGCCGTCTCCTCCTGCAGCCGGTGCATTTCCCTCTCTGTCTCCTCGAAGCGCCGGCGGAGCATGACGTCTTGGCCGTGCACGGCCTTGATGGCCGACTCGACCGTCGTGTTGGCTGCCTGCTCGAGGAAAGCCGCCCTCTCGCCGAAGCGCAGGCGTTCGGCCGCCATCCGCATGCGAAGGGCCTCGTTGGCGGCTTCGAGCTCGCGGAGGCGCTCGGCTGCACGTTCCTCGCCGTTGCCAGCGCGCTGGCCCTCGGCCGCCCCGGCCGCCTCTTTCTCCAGATCCGACACCGCCTCGTCCAATACCTGGTCCAAAGTTGCCTCCAGTCGCGCAAGCCCAGGGGGTGCCCCCTTGCGGGCAAAGATGTTGTCGATCGTGGCCACGACCTCGCCTGGGCCCTCGGCGACGGCCGTCGCGTCCCCCGTCCAGGCGGCAAAATTGCTGGCCGGGCTCCCTTCCCGTCCGAGGGCCACGTGAGGGGCCCCGAGCGCCCAAGCAAGAGCCATGAGAGGCGCGCTTGTGGCCACTACTACCCTCGCGCCCGCCACAGCCGCAGCGAGGTCAACAGGGCTCGTGATGCGGAGCGGCCAGGGGCCACCGCCCCCTTCAGCCTCCCAGTCCTCAGGCTGGTAGCGGCCTTCTTCGACCTCGCTGCGGCGCCGGCGGAGCGCGGAGGAGACCTCGGCGTCATCAGCGCAAAGCGGGCCCGGGGCAAGGCGGACGACCTCGGCCGAGCGCTCGCCGGCTGCCCCCCGTGCGAGGCGGGCCAGCGCCAGCTCGAGGCCGCTACCTTCACGGTCCTCCGAAAGGAGGCCCCCCTCGACCAGCACGTAGTCGCCGGGGAGACCTTCAGCGACCCGGAGGTAAGCGCGCCGGGCGTCGAGCAATGAAGGCGAAAGGTGGCGGGCGGCCAGCACCGCCGGCTCGGGCACGGCAAAGGGCGGCCCGACCGACAGGCGCTCCATCAGCTCCCAGGCCTCCCCCGGGGCCACAACGGCGCAGGCGGTCCCCGCCTCGGAGAGGGACTGGGCGAGCTTGGGCCCGCCTGGTTCGGGGTTGCCCGAGGCGACGAACACGTCGAGGGGCGGCCGGAGCGCAGAGGTCCCGTCAGACTGGAGGGCAGCCGGCTCCCCGGTGAAACCGGGTGCAGCCCAGGACGCTGGCGCGCCCAGCACCAGGACCGGGGAAAACCCTGGGCAGCGCGAGGCAACCTCCTGGCGCAGGAGCCACCCGGTGAGGGCGGCCAGCGGGTCAGCGGGTTCTGCCCCTGCCCACCACCCGACACGAGAGCCCGCGAGTGCGAACTTGCCGGCCATCTCAGGCAGGTTACCAATACGAAGGGCCTGGGCCCCGTAGGCGCAAGCAGTGCCGCCCCTACTAACGGCCGCCCAGTTCCCCCTGCTCAGGTGCGAGGAAGGCGACTGGGCGGGCGTTGCCTCCCGCCGCACTGGGCTAATCTCCCCAACGGTGCGGCCCGATCCCGGTAAGACCGGCGCCGGCGCGACCGCAGTCGCCGACGCGCGCGAGCCCGAGGCGGGTGGCGTAGCTCCTGAAGGGGCCGGCCTCCTGGGCACTCCGAGGGAAGCATCGGCGCCTCGTTCGCTCCGCCTGGTCCTCCGGCCCAGCCTTGCCGGCGCCATGCACCTGGTCGCCGTGGTCGGGGCGCTCGCGTTTTGGGCCTGGCGGGACCGGGGCCTGTGGTTCTTCGGCGACGAATGGGACTTCTTGGTGGACAGGGGCCTCGGCTACTCGCCCGGCAGCACCCACGGCATCTGGTTCCCCCACAACGAGCACTGGTCGACCCTCCCGATCCTGGCGTGGCGCGCCATCTATTCGATATGGCACCTGAGCAGCTACTGGCCTTACCTCGCCCTGCTCTTCGCGGTCCAAGCGCTCGTTCTCCACCTGGCGTGGCGCGCCTGCCGGCGAGCGGGTGCCGACCCATGGGTCTCCGCTGCTGCAACATTGATGCTCGGGCTGCTCGGTGCGGGGGCAGCCGACTTCGGCTGGGCGTTCCAGGTCGGTTTCGTGGGCTCGGTCGCCTTCGGGTTGCTGGCCTTGGACCTGCTCGACCGGCCGGCGCCTGCGCTGGCGTCCTCGGGCCTGGCGTCAGCGGGCCTGGCGTCAGCGGGCCCGGCGTCCTCGGGCTTGGCGTCAGCGGGCCTGGCGTCAGCGGGCCCGGCGTCAGCGGGCCCGGCGTCAGCGGGCCCGGCGTCCTCGGGCCTGGCGTCCTCGGCTCCGGCCCCCAGCGCCACGGCGTCCTCGGGCCTGGCCGCGCAAACGCCCGGAGGCGTCACATCCCTGGCACCCCCGCCCGAGACCGGCCATCGGCCTCGTACCGAAGTCCTGCTCGGCGTGCTACCGGCGAAGCAGGACCTGGCCCCTTCGGCAGCTCTCCTCGCCAGCCTCATGTGCTCGACTATCGGCGACGCCATGGTCGCCGGCGCGGCCGTCCTCGCCTTCGCCCGCCTACCCTGGCGCCGGGCGGTGCGGCTCTTATGGCCGCCAGTCGCCTGCTACCTCGTGTGGTTCGCCGGCGTGGGCCGCCTCGGGATCACGGGCCACTCGGACCATTTCGACTTGACCACGTTCACATCCTTGCCGGGGTATGTCTGGAACGGGCTCTCCTCGGCTCTCGGGAACACGTTTAATTACACCGCGGCCGGGCCCGCCCTCCTCGCCGGGCTTATCGTCTGGGTTGCCTGGCACGGGCGGCGCCTGTGGTCAGAGCGCCCTGCGCTGTTGGCCCTTTGCGCGAGCGCCCTGTCCTTTTATGCCCTCGCCGCGGTAGGGCGGGACATCTCGGGGGGTGCCAACGCCTCGCGCTACATATACGTCGCCATAGCGATCCTCCTCCCCCTGGTCGCGGTGGTCTTAACTGGGTGGCAACACCAGGGGTGGGTGGTGGCACGCGTCGGCGCGGCCGGGCTCCTCCTCTTCACGACGCTCGGCAACATCGGCCAAGCCGACGCATTTACAAGCGCCCAGGTGGCGCTCACCTCTCAGCTGAAGACCCAGCTGCAGGCGGTGGGCGAGCTGGTCGCCTCCGGGGTGCCAGACGTCTCGGGGCCTGCAGCCGCACCAATACCAGGGGACCCCAACCTGCAGGTGGCCAACATCGCCCTACTAGAAAAGGAGCACCTGCTCGCCAGGCCGCACCTGAGCGCGCTCGACAGGGTTGACGCGCGCGCAGTCCTGGCACTGGGCGTTTGGGACGGCGTGAACATGACCCTTTCACACAAGCCTATTTCTAGGACGCCGTTCCAGCTGGTACGAACGGCCTTCGCCACCAAAAGCACTGCAAACTCAGGCTGCGCGACATTTACGCCCCAGACCATCAACCCGGCAATGCAGATCTGGCTGCGCGTGCCCGCCGGTGCCAACTCGGCCTCTGTCCTCGTAGAAGCGGGTCAAGCGCCAGCCGGCGCACCCCGTGACCTCGGAGCGAGCTTGGCGCAAGGGCAACGGGCCGGCTTCGGCGTTGGCGGTGCGGCTCTTCCTAAGCCTTCGGGTCATTCCCACCCTTTGCCCCCCGGCGCGGCGACAGGTCCTAAACAAGGCGCAGTTGCGAAGTCCCTCCCGTCGCTTGTCTCTCAGCCTGTCGAATTGACCGTACCGGGCAAGGGGACTGGCTACGTAGACGACAACGACCCAGGCAGCCTCGTGGCGCTCACGTGGGATGCGGGGACACCCCTTTCGCTCTGCGGGTTGCTGGCCTAAGCGGGCCGTGGCAAAGTCCTCCCGTCAGGCCCCCTTTGGCATTGCGGGTCTACACGTACCCTCGCGCGAGGCAAGCCGCCGGTTACAAGGATGGCTTTTCCCCGAAACGGCTGTTGCAGCGCCCCGGACCGGCCGCAACAAAGCCTTAGTGGCCGCCGGCTACGTCGCCGCGTCGGTGGCACTGGCAGCCTTGGCCCTCCTCCGCCAAAGCGGCCTCCCGGCTTGGAAGACCATTTGGGCAGAAGACGGGAAGTTCTTTTACAGCCAGGCCCTCTCATTGCCCTTCGCACGCACGCTCGTCACGCTCCACGCCGGCTACGTACAGCTCTACCCACGCCTCGTGGCCGCGCTGGCCACCGCTTTCGCGCCTCGCGACGCGTCCTGGGTCATGGCGCTCGTCGGGGCAGCCAGCTTGGCTGCCATCTCCTGCCTCGTGTTCCATATGGCCAGGGGACACGTCGCTTCGCCCCTCCTCCGGGGCTTGCTGGCGGCGTCGATGGTGTTCCTGCCTGTAGCCGGGGCCGAACTGCTCGACAACGCCGTGAACGTCCCGTGGTGGCTGTTTTTTGCCTGCTTCTGGGCCTTCTTGTGGAGGCCGGCGGCGCGGGCCGGCAGCGCCGGTGCCCTCCTCTTGTGCGCGCTCGCCGGCGCCTCCGAGCCTCTCACCGCGTTGCTCCTCCCCCTGGCTGCCCTGCGAGCCGCATGCCTTTGGGAAGAAACACGGCACCGTCCGAGGGAACAGGCCCCGGTTGTCGGGCTTCTCGCCGGCCTAGCGTTCCAGGGGGTCGTGATCATCGCCAATACCGCTAACCGCGGCGTCTCGGCCGCGTTCAGGCCAGGCAGCGGAGCGGGACTGGCACAGTCGCTTGCCTTCCGGGTCGGCCTCGGGCTCTTAGCCGGCGTAAAAGGGACGGACTGGTTGGTCGTACACCAAAAGGCCTTGGCGACCGCACTTGGCGTCCTAGTCCTTGTCGCAGTCGCCACCGCCGGGGCCGCCTGCCCAGCCCGGCGGGCCCGGAGCTTTACGGCGATAGCCGTGTTCTTTGCGCTGGTCTGCTTCCTAGTCCCGGCTTGGCTGCGTAACGTCGCCCCCCTCATGGCCGCCGGCAAGGTCCAGCCGGCTAGCCGCTACCAGGCCGTACCGCTACTTTTGCTCGTAAGCGCCCTGGTCGTCACGGCCGACGGGTGGGCCGGCGGCGCCGTGGGATCCCCAGCCGGCGCACGAGCAGGGGCGCCAGCCGGCGACGTGGGGGCGCCAGCCGAACCGCGAGGTGGCGACGTCGGGGCGCCAGGCGAACCGAGAGGTGGTGACGTGGGGGCGCCAGGCGAACCGAGAGGTGGTGACGTGGGGGCGCCAGCCGAACCGGGAAATGCCCTCACGAGCGGGGGCTCGGGTGGGCGACCAAGCGACCGGCTGGCCGCTCGGGCCGCGGCCGGTCTCCACGCCGCACCACGTCGGCGGCCAAGGCGACCGGCATCCCCAGTTTCACCCGGCCTGCGCACGTTTACGGCAGCGGTCGCCTGCCTTTTGCTCCTGGCACCGACCTGGGTCGTCGACTACCGTGACTCGAATTCTCGGTCCCGAGGGCCGTCCTGGCCGCTCGAAATTGCGCGCGCAAGCCGCCGCTGCGCAAGTGGCAGCATCAAGATAGCGACGGTGCCGACAGACCCGACCGGCTGGGAGGCGCGACTCCCCTGCCGGCGATTGCTCAATTAACACATCTAATGTGCTCAACTCCAGATTGTTGAGCTGCCGGCCGGGCGGAAGTGGCAAAGGTCAGAGGTTGAACGCAGCCAAGAAACTTGGCGCCCGCGCCGCCGCACCGAGCGGGCGGACCCCAGTCAGCTGTGAGATCGAGCGCAACACAGAGTAATCATCGAGCGCCAACTTCGCGCGGGCCCCGGGGTGGGTATAGGCAGACATGACTATGAGGGGCGCGCTCGAAGGTACGTTACCCCCGCCGAAACCCTCGTCCCAGGCAATCACTACGGCCAGCCGGCCGGACTTGTAGGAGGGGCTAGCCACCATCTGCGGCACCCAGTCCGAGAGCCAACTGTCCGCCTGTGCGACGGTCCCATTATGCATATCGTTTTCGACATCGGGCGTGACGGTGGTCAGTGCCACTTTGGGGCCGTTCTTCAGGGCACTGTGGAGCTCGCCTTCCTTGGTGGTGCCCAGCGGCTGGTCCCAGGCGCGGCACTGAGACTTGATCGCGGTGTAGTACACGGCTGGGTTGTGGCGGGCCGCGTAGGTCCCGTAGGTAGCGGGGGAGCAGTTGCCCTCCATGGCCTCTGCGTAAGAGCGCCACTGCTTCCCAGACGCAGTGAGCTCGCCGAAGACCGAGTTGGCCCTGGTAGTGCAACTGCCATAGGGGCCACAATCCCCGTCCCAGGGCGCGTGCGCGTACGAGAGGCCCGAAGTCATGGACATGTAGTTAGGCAAGGACGGGTGGGTGACAGCCTCGTAGTTGGTGGCAAGCCCGCAATCGTTCGCCAGCTTGTTGATCTCGGGCGCCTCGGGGCTGCCGATCACTGAACTGAAGCTGTGGTTCTCTTCCCATACGAGGAGGACCTGGTCAACCTTTGGCTTACCCCGCGCCGTCCCGCAAGGGTGTGCCACAGTGGGCACCGACGCTGGACGGCTCGACGCGCTGGCAGCGACCGGCATCGCGCCCATAGCCACCAGGGACATCAAAGCAGCTCCCAGGCCTGCTGCAAACCTTGACGCGTGCCCGCTCACACATGCACCGTACCGACTCTGGCACCCATAAGGCAGGCCGGTGCCCATCGGGCTGGTGCCAATTGCGCACTTGGGCATGCCCGGAGAGAGCCGCGAACTAGGTTGCACCGACGGCCTCATTAGGCATTATCAGCGGCTCGTCTAGGTTGCCAGAGCCTTCGAGATCCCAAGCCGGTTGCCCTTCGCGTCGTGCGCCGACACCGCCACGTACCTCGGCCGGGACGGCACCGTCACCTGCGTCTCGAAGCCTGCTTTGGGTGCCGTCCCGATCGGCGAGAGGGTGCCCGGGCTCTTGCCCCCGAGTACTAGCCAGCTTTCGTATTCGGTGGCACCGTTCCAACTGGCGTACACCGTCAAGCGGCCGCCGCTTCGCTCCACCGCGAGTGCGGGAGGTTCCGTGGGCATCCCGACCCAAGGTGAGCGGTAGGCCCGGTACCCGAGGGTCAAGCTCCCGGCGAGACGCCCGTTCAAGACGGCCTGGCCGTTCTCGTCAAACTCGCTGAAGGCGGCCCACTCGCCCCAGCCGACGAGGGCATGCCCGTTGGGTAAGAGCTGCACGCTCCCAAGAGCGTTAGCGAGGAGGGCGCCGTCGGGGTGGAGGTACTGGCGCGCGAGGGCCACGCTCATCACGGTGAAGTCGGGCTGGAGAACGAGCCCGCGCGACTGCGGCTCGGTCACAGCGAGACCGGCACCATTGTCAAAAACCGTTATGGAACCGTCAGCCTGAGGCATAGCGTCATGCTGCCATGCGTACTCGGCGCCCGGCCCCAAGGAAAAATCGCTCTTCTTGCCGCCCATCCGCCAGAGCACTTCTCCTGTGGCGCGGCTCACCTTGTACAAGCCCCAACAATTGCGCGAGGAGATCAGAAGATCTCCCGCACCGTCGAGCGCTATCGAGTTTAGGTGGAAATAGTCCCAAGGCTCCGTCCCAAACTCCGCCGGCGTAGAATATGACTCATCAAAACCGATATGTTCGTCGCTCCTCCACTCGAACATTACCGCCCCGGTTGCCACGTCCACTTCCTGAGCGACGCCATAGTAAAACGCCCCATCGGAGCCGCCCCCATAAGCCGTCAAATCTGCGGTCGACACACCGACGCAAGTGAAAAAGGCAGTCCCCTCCGGCGTCAGGAAGAACTCGTGGAGGTCTCCCTGGTAACCATTGCCCGCTTCAACGATCTTTATAGTCGAGTACGATGAGTCCGCGATCACGTAATGGCCTTCTCCGTGTTCGTTTACGACCGCTCCTTCCCACCAGCTGAGGACCGGCTTGCCCTGGTAGGTGCTCACCCGCAGGTTCATTGCCCGCTCCGTCGGGCTGGCATTTGGCGAGACCGGGTTGAACCAGACGACTTGGCCAGCTCCGTCCAAGATGAGCGGTCCTTCCTCGCCCGGGCCGGCGTGGGTGTCGGTGAAGATGAGCCCATTGTCCTGGCCGGGTAAGTCGATGTTCACTTGGGGCGTAGCAACCTGGAGATCCGGCCGCGAACGGAACTGGAGCACCTGGCCGCTGGCAGACGTAGCCCTGGCTGTTAGCACTGGCAGATGAGCAAGCGTCGCCAGGGTCGCGTTGTTCCCCTGGGCTGGGAGCAGCCGAGCGGAGGCCGCGAGCAATGCCACACCTGATGCACCTCCGGCGGCCCGGAACAGCTGCCGGCGCGAGATGACCGGGCCCGAGAGCTCGCGCCTCGCGCGGCGTGGCGACGTCACAGCGCGCCGACCGCCAGCGACGGGACCATGCACGCCATCAGCCAGCCCCCATTGCAGACCAAGGGTAGCGCCGCGTCGGTGGGCGCACCCGGCAGGGCTTTAATGAGGCATGCCTATGAACAGCAAGGGGCGGCGGCCCCACGGGCCAGCGCGTTTTATCGGCCTTCTCGTGTGCCTGCTTGTCCCCCTGCTGAGCGCCGTGTCCTTTTCCCCCGTGATGGCCAGAGCGGCCGCGCTAACGGTCACCAGCTTGTCCGTCACACCTTCCTCAGGTCTCGTTGACAACCAGCAGGTACGCGTGCGAGTCTCGGGCGGCACCTACGGCACCACCTACGTCGTGGCGGAATGCGACCCCAAAGCCCTCTTGCTCCTATTGGACCCGGGTGCCTCGCCTCAAGACGACTGCGAGAGCCGCACCGTGGGCATCATGACGGTGGCGGCCGATGGGAGCGCGGAAGTGGCCATGCACCTGCCGGCATTGCTCACTACCGCCCTCGGCGGGGCCGACTGCCGGAAGACCGCGTGCTTCTTGGCGGTGTATGCGGTCCATTACCTAGGCGGTGCCCGGCTCCTGGCACATCCGCTCAGCTTTGCCCCCGACGCCTGCGCGGCCCAGGGATCCTGTGGCGTGCCAGCCGACGCGTGGGACCCATCGCTCGGGCCGGTGCCACCCGGCCGAGCCGCGGTCAAAGCTACGCACCAGGCCGGCGTAGCTTCGCGAAAGGCGACCGAACGGCAGGGGGCCAGCGGGCCGACGATACCGGTCGCGCAGGGCGCAGCGGGGACAGCGGGCGCAGCGGGGACAGGGGGGCGGACGCCGGGGGCAC
Source organism: Actinomycetes bacterium (assembly GCA_021787035.1). Classification (GTDB taxonomy): domain Bacteria; phylum Actinomycetota; class Acidimicrobiia; order Acidimicrobiales; family Palsa-688; genus JAJZYO01. Next base: position 32,928 of record JAJYMM010000207.1, on the reverse strand, counting down.
CCAGTGCGCACGGTCGAGTGGTCAGCGTGGCAACGCCGATCTCCGTCGCGCTCCACCCAGTGAGCGCCGGCGACCTTTCCCTACCGGGTTCCGTCACGGGCCCCTACGACGGAGCTCTTCTCACGGCTCCTTCCCTCACCTCAACTGCGGTGACGATCGGTGAGGGGCTTCTCCGGGTGGCACTGGAGTCGCCGAGCACCTCTTGGGGCCCGGGGAACCCGAGCTCAACGGTCGTAGATGCCACCTTGGAAGATGTCACCACCGGCCAACACCTCGGCACCCAGCAGTTCGTGCTCTTCTTTGGCGCCAAGCCCTTCGTCTACGCCGGCTTCACCGGCCCGGTCCGCGCGACCGACCGCTACAAATTGACCATAGCGGTCGAGCCTCCCGCGTCTAAAGGGGGGCTCTCCTGGCCCCTGCCAGGGCGAACGCCCGAGGTTACCCTCCTAGCGAGCGCGCTGGAGGTCGTGAGCCCGACCAACCCGGCGTATCTAGCGTACGCGTACGCGCCCGTGATGTACGGACGTTCGACCTCGGCCCTCCACGATGTCCCCCTACTTACCTACGCAGACCAATCTCCAGCGAAGGGCGGTGCGACGACCCTCTCTTACGTAGTGGTCTGGAGCCACGAGGACGCCGGCACCGGCTTTTTGCCATTCATGGAGTGGGGACGTTGGGGCAGGATGACAGACATCGAGGGCGCCATCTCGCTAACGGTCACACCCGGTGGAAAAGTGTCGAAGGCACAGTACCTCTGGGGCGGCGAGCCGCTCACCGGTTTCCCCGACAGCCAGTCCGCCCTGAGAGAGGTTGAGAGACCATTCGCGGGCGCGTGGTGGGGGCACCACCCCGTCATAAGAGATGCGACGGGTAACAACGATTTTTCCGATAAAGGAACAACGCGATTCCGCTTCCTGCTCGCGCCGGTCGCCGCACCAGCCGCCGGCCAGTTACGCGACGCCGTCATGGACGCCAACCCGTGGACCTATTCAGTGATGGCCAACGAGGTGGCCCGCTGGTATACAAACTCGTCGACCAACCCGGCCTCCCCGGCGCCAGGGACGGCAAGCCAGTATGCCATCATCGACATGAGCACGAGCGGCCGCGGTATCTCCTCCGTTGCGGTAAACCTCCGCCTGGCCGGCAGCGCCGAGTGGTACAGGAGCGACCTCGGCTGGGGGTTCCCGCTAGTGGGGACGGGGCACGTGCGGACGGTGGTGAAGCTCCCCGTCGGTTGGTCCTCGCGGCGGGTAACCGGCACCCAGGTCGCGGTCGAACCCCCCTCGGCTGCTTCAACGCTGTCGGTGCACTTCCTGCACGTCGAGGCGTTCAACGGCCGGGCTGTTGTACCAGTCGCCGCGCCCGCGCCAAGCGTCGTGCCCGAGGTCCTCCACGTACAGCCGTGAGCGTCCTAAGGCGGACCCAATGCCAGCCCCAGTGTTGGGCCGCCCCCCACCAACCGCGCAGCAACTCGGTCCTCCCGCGCGCGTTCCGGCCCCTCGCACCTGGCTCCGCGAAGCGCCGCCTTGGCCACCTCCACACCCCGGGCTCCGACCTCGCACGGCGCCTCCCGCCAGGCAATCGTGCGAGCGTCTCGCCGCGAGGCGACGAGGGACCCCCCACTGACGCCGGCCCCCCAGAGGGGGGCCGTTGTCGCCAGGGTGACACAACAGCCTGGTCGCCTTCGTCTCTCGAGACAAGGCCTCGCGATCTCCGAGGTAGCCCTCCCCATGGAAAGGCTAATTTCCCCACTGTCACCCGACGCCTTTCCGACGAACGGCTTTCACCAAAACGAGCTCGTGACAGAGGCCATTTCATCACGGCAGTACCTTCCTGACTCGGGTTGGTGAGATAGATATGACTTGTCGTACGGGGCGACCGAGGCGTTGACTCCTGCTTTCCAAGATGACCGTAGAGTTTGGCCAATTGGTCTTGTGCTCCGCCTGTCAGTAGGGGGCCGTTGGCCATCATCCGTAGACAACGGCCCCCCCAGGGGGGCCGGCGTCAGTTGGGGGGGCTGGGCCGAGCGGCGAGCGCTCGAGCGCTCCGGGGCGCAAAGGGCTGCGGCCGTCTAACAACGCTGTGGGATCGCCGGCGCTTTGGGTTAGATGACGGGATTCGCGGTTACAGGAGCTCCTTGGTCCTCTTGGGCGGCGGGTTGTGGGCACCAGCCCGAAGAGCATGCAACAGGGAGGAGACCCCGACCAGCTAGCCCGACTTTGTCACGGAAGGTTGGCCTCCCACACCGCCACGCTTAGGCGCGACGCTACCGAGCGGATGACTCGTTATGGGTAGCGAGGCCCCAAGTCCCTCCGGAGACGCTTGGCTCCCTCCGACGTATGAAACGCTGAAGTCGTAGTTGTCGGCTAGCTGGGATGGCGCTGAAACGGCGACCTTTTGGACCATGGTCAAGGAGTACAAGCCTGAGTAGGTGTTCGGGGTGAACCCGAGCCCTGTGAATTGAACTGCTGGCGTGTAGTTGGGCATCGGGCATAGATACGGGGGTGGGTTAGGGTTAGCCGTGCAAGTGGTATTGCCTGCTTGGTCTATGTCTTCGACTATCCATTCGGCCGACGCACCTGGGCCGCTGTATGGCTGGTAGGTGACGAAGGTCCCCCCGGTCGTATCGTCTATCACGTCTATGCGCCAGCACTGGGATGTCTCCGATGGGCAGTAGTTGCCGCCAACCTGGCCAATCGTGACCGTGACCTGGTTTCCGGCACTGACTGTTGCAAAGCTACCGTTGGCCCAGGTAGGGATTGGGACTTCGTACTCGTAGTTAGGGAGGATTTCCCACCAGACGGAAGTGTAGAAACGGCGCGGTGCATCGCAGGTACCTGTCGCCGGGTTTGTGGCGCTCTCGTTTACTCCAGCCTGGATGAGGTCCTGGTTACTGTAGCCATCGATACCGACCCACTCGGCCATAAAAGAGTTGCAGCTTTCGCTCGCTAGGGAGGGGACGGTAAACGTCCCCTGTACGTGGCTGTACGCCTGGGAGCCGGTCATCACGTAGCCAGACCAGTTCACTGCGTCCTCTTGTTGCACGGACTCGTTTGGGTTGATCGTCGTCGTGGTGGAGGTGAGCGTCGTGGTCGTGGGTAGCCCTGTCGTCGTGGTCGTGGGCAGCCCTGTCGTGGTGGTCGTGGACGCTGTGGTCGTGGTCGTGGGTAGCCCTGTCGTCGTGGTCGTGGGGACCCCGGTGGTCGTGGTCGTGGTCGTGGTCGTGGGTAACCCTGTCGTCGTGGTCGTGGGTAACCCTGTCGTCGTGGTCGTGGGTAGCGCTGTCGTCGTGGTCGTGGACGCAGTGGTCGTGGACGCAGTGGTCGTGGACGCGGTGGTCGTGGACGCGGTGGTCGTGGACGCGGTGGTCGTGGTCGGTGCGGTCGTAGTGGTCGTGGCCGGAGACGATCCTCCGGTCAGGCTGGAGGACCCGGTGCCTCCTGTCAGTGCGCCCGTTGCCAGTGGAGTCGATGTCGGGGTTGCAGTAACCGTCGCAGTGCCAGATGCGGCCTTGGTCCGCACCCCTCCGGCCGCGGCTGCAAGACGGGCAAAGAACTCCCCCTTGGCCGTGCCCTCGGCGCTGGTCGCCACGATCTCAAAGGCCTGAGATTCGACGACATAGCGCTCGTTTGGCGAAAGCCAAAGCTTTTCGCTAAAGTCCCCTTTTGAGCAACTCTCGGACGGGAGTACGCCGTGGCGCCAGTCGAGCGCTACGAGGTGGCAGGTCGAGGCGAAGCGGACCCTTCCGAGCACTGTCGTCCAACCGCCTTTGGCCGGGAGTTCCCACGGGTCGGCCCGTGCCTCCAAGACCTCTGGAGCGGCCGGGTTCCCTCCAACCACCACATAAAACAGGCCGCGGGCACGACCTGAGAAAAGCCCCAATTTGACCACAACCGGCTTGTTCAAAACGCTCGGAGCAAAGCTCACGCGCTCCCGGTAAGACCCGTCCTTGCAGCTCACGGGCTTGGGGAGTGTGACTTTGACACCGCTATCACGAAGGACGGCCACATGACAGGTCCCGGCGTTCCGGACCTTACCTACCAGGGTGACTGTCCCTCCCTGGTCGGCCAACCGACTAGGCAAGGCTTCCGCTTCCTGTACCGAAGGGCTCGCGTTGTGGCTAGGTGTTGCGGAACTGGAGCTCGACGCGGCCACCGGGACCAATAGTGCCGCAGAGGCCACGATGACGAGGGCTGGACGCCAAGACTGTCTCCCGCGGACAAGGTAGGCGGCCAACGCAATGCCTACGAACGCAATAATTGCGATCAGAGCCATCTTCCCCTTTCGCGGCCGTCACTCTCCGCGAGAGCACCGTTCGGCAAAGCTAGCAGAAACGAGCGAGATCCCCGCCCGAGCACGCTTCGTAGTTCTGCGAACGCTCAACGTAGCCGTTGCTGCAAACGCCGCACAATACGCGCCTGCTCCGTCAGTGGAGGCCGGCCTTTGCCGTCGCCATTGCGATGTCACCGCGGACCATCTCGCCGAGGACGCGCGGGAAAATCAGCCCTTTGGCTCCCACCAAGCGGGTCCCTCGCCTTCGCGGCATCACCCGCCAATCGGTCAACGTCCGCTGGCCGGAAAAAGCATTCATCCGTCGAGACGTACGGGGCCCAGTCGGCAATACCTACAGCCTCAAAGGCTATAGAGGACCTGGCGGACGGCCCAGGTCTTCCCCGTAGCCACCACGTAGTCGCTTGGGCTTTCCTGCGGGAGCATCCTCCACATGACGTCCACATAGTCGCCCGCGTAGCCAAAATCCCTTGACGTGTGGATGTTTCCAAGGCTCAGGGTGCTCTAGAGGCCTAGGGATATGCGTGCCACCCCATTGGAGATATTGCGCTCCACCAACTCTCGCCCTCGACGCGGGCTCGTTTGGTTGAACAGGATCCAATTAGAGGCGTGGATACCATAGGACTCCTGGTAGTTGAGGGTCGTATAGTACCGGAAGGCCTTTGCCGTACCGCAGGGGCTCCGCGGGTGGGGGCCACCCGCCGGCCACATAGCCCCCTACAGCCGCGCGGTGTGAGCGGTAAAAAGCCTCGAAGGTCTCCGCTCGCTCACCTCCAACGCCGTCTCCTGGCACGCCGACAGCCTCCCTCGCTCGTCCCACCGCAGTACATGGCCAGGACTAGCCAAAAGCCCTCGGGCGCTACTCACTACGACGGCCGCGCCAGGCGGAGCGCGTAAAAATTAACCGTAATGAGCCCCTGCCCCCTCGCCCACCCACCACCTCGGAGCTCGACGGCGCGCAGCGCCGGCGGGGTGAACGCCGGGGAGTACCCGAGCGAGGCCGGCGTCGCCAGTACGTGCATGTCGCTGGAAGTCCCCGGGACGAAACGATATGTGAGGGGCGGTCCCGTCGCCCGCCCGTGAGCAGGCCACACCTTGATCGACATCTTGGGTGGCTTCAGCAAGACGCCCTCCAACTCGGACACGAGTGGCGAGGCGAAGGAAAACGTCGCCGCCACGAGGTCACCGCTCAGGCTAGGGACGTGGACCTCCTCGCCGAAGCGGGCTCGGACCGTCTTGACCAAGCGGGCGGTGCCGCAACGCTCAGAGATGTGCGAGAGCACCTGCCACGGCCCGGCGACAGCAAGTTGGCTGTAGTTGCAGTACATCGACAGGAGCGTGCCCGGCGGGTCCATCCAGGGGTCGCGGCCACCGATCACCTGCCCTGGGTCATAGACGATGCGCCCGGGGGCGCTCGAAGAGGCCAAGAACTTGGCCCCGAGGCCGTCCAGATAGCTCGTGTAGGCGCTATAGCCCTGGAGGACGGGCTCGGGGTCCCAGTCGAGCTGCGGGTAAAGGTACGCAGCCGCGGCATCAGCGGGTTCGATGGCGACGCTGTGGCCCTCCACGAGGGACAGGGCTGCTGCCGGCAGCCCGTTGCCTGCGGCCAAAAGCCGAGCGCGCAGGCCAACCTGCGCCTGCTTGAACCCGCCCAGGCCGAGCGCCACGCGGAGGTCGGTGGCCAAGGCCGCCGTGCTCGCGCCCGGGGAGTGAAGCTGCTCAGGGGGAGCGCCGGCAGCAATGCAGGCCAGGCACGCGGCGACAGCGAGTGCTCCGGCCTGCACCCCGAGGAAACGACGCCTGACACGCGCCAAAGCGATCGCTAGCAGCGCTAGGCCGAAAAACGTGAGGTCGTGGGTGTCATGGCGCACGAACCCCTCCTTCACCGCCGCCCAGCCCCAGCCCGCGAGCGACGCAAAGAGCGCAAGGCGCCTGACCTTGCCGGCCTTGGCGTCCGGAACTTCGTGGCCAGCTATAGGCCTGGAAGCGGCGAGGTGGTACACCAAGGCCAATAGCGCGACCACGGCCAGTGCGAAGAAGTCCTCGGCCAGGCGGCCCTCCGAGAGGCTCATGGCAGAGCTGTAGCCGAGGGCGACAGAGACCGAGCCCGAGAAGTAGCTCGGCAAGTTGCCGAGGCTCTGCCTCGCGCCCACCCACGCCGCTAGGAAGACGACGGCAAAGGCGGCAACGCTGGCGCCCGCCGAGCGCAAGAGCGCCCGCGCCCCAAATCCCGCTCCCTCCGCGGCGAGCGCCACCATCAAGAGCCCCGATGCGACAAGGCCGTCGTTGAACTTGGTGAGCAAGCTGAACCCGCCGAGCGCCCCCAGCAAGACGAGGGCAGCGCGGCGCTTCCCGGCGTCGTCGGTGCGAAGGGCAACGAGCGCGAGCCCGAGCGCTGCGGCGCTCGCCAGGTCCGCGTAACCGGTGTGGCTGTTCGATATGGCCAGTGCGGCCCAGGCGACCAGGCCCGCGGGCAGGAGACCCCAGGCCGGGCGCAGCGCGCTTATGACGAGCGCCGCAAGGCCCCAGGTCGCGGCCAAGGCAAACAGGACCGCGAGCAAAACGGTCAGGCGACCGAAGGGCAAGATGGTGTCAACGAGCCCGTAAGGCCCATAGGTGAAGATGATCTGGCGGCCCCACTGGAGGTGCCGCTCGAAGCCATCAGCGAGGCCGGCCTGCCAGGAGGGGTCAAGGCCGGGCGCCACCTTGGCCCACGCAAGCGGCCGCCACGAAAGGACCACAGCAGCCAGGCTCACGGCTACTACCGCCCCCCAGCCCGTGAGCGAACCACCACCACGCTTGTACAGGGGAGGGGAGCCACCGGCCTCCCGTGGGGCCACGCCGGTCGCTAGCCCGCGTCCCCGCCGGGCCCGGGAGCGCGCGTGCTGGCCTCGTTTCCATAAATGCTTCGCCAGTCGAAGACAACCGACGCGTCGAGCTCGGAGGTGCCGTCATCGAAGTGCAGCCGCTCGGGTGGGATGGCTAGACGCTCTGGCCACAAGCTCATGTTGTCGTAATGGAAATTGCTGCCCCCGCGACGCAGGCCGGCGCGGTCCACCTCTAAACGCCGGCGCATCTGGGCAAAGGAGCGCATCGGGTAGTGCCGGAGGTTGAAATTGCGAGGGTAGCGCTCGCCCTGGGGCGGGTTATGGTTGAACTGGCGGGTATTTGTCGCCGAAGCCCGCCAGGACCTTATGCGCGGGCCGCAGTCGGGCCAGAGGCAATAATGGCGCACCCGCTCCGGTGCGCTCCTCACTTCCGGGTCGTCGGCGGAGGTCCACCAGTAATTGAAATTGTTGAACTGGATCCAGTCATAGGGTGAAGCGGCCACCTCTTCGAGCCATTCGGCATAGGGCCTCGACCGGTCAGGGCCTTCCAAGAACTCGTCTTGGTCTGGCCAAGAGACCCAGTCGTAACGGCCGACGTAGTTGTCCAAGAGGTGCTGGGACATCGCCGGGTAGAGGTTGTAGAAGTCGAAATCGCGCGGGATGCTCGTGAGCTCGAGCAGCTCGCCCTCCAAGCGGCGGAGCACCTCGGGCGTCTCGTCGGTGGACCCGTGGTCCCAGACGACGAGCTCGTGGCCCTGCTCGCGGAGGTGGCCGACTGCGTCTTCGACGAGGTCGCCGTCGTTGTAACAAAGCAGCACCCCGAGGAGCTTGGGCCGTCCCATCCGCCTAGAGGCTACCCTCCGCTAGCTTCGGTGCCATGGACGGCCCCGAACTCGCCGGCGTTGCCATCGTCGGGATGCACCGCAGTGGGACCAGCGCGGTAGCGGGGTTCCTCGCCAAGGCGGGGTACTTCGCGGGCCGGGACGACGACCTGCTGCCTCCCCAGGAGGACAACCCCAAGGGCTACTTCGAGCGCGAAGACGTGAACGCGCTCAACGACGAGCTGTTCGCCTCGCTAGGGGGCTCGTGGGACCGCCCCCCCGCCCGCCAGCTGGTGGCAGACTCAGCGCCGAGCTGGGTTGGGAAGGTCGAGGTGCTCGTGGAACGGCTACTGGCCGAGGCGTCCGGGCGGCCGCTCGTCTTGAAGGACCCCCGCGTCAGCCTGGCACTGCCAGCTTGGAAGGCGGCGCTCGGGGGCCGCTTCTGCTGGCTGCTCGTCGACCGGAGCCCGGTAGACACGGCTCTCTCGCTCCGCAAGCGCGACGCGAGGCCCCTCTCCGTCGCCTTGGCGCTCTGGCAGCTCTACTTGACCGAGCTGCTCGACGGCCTAGCGGGTGAACGCGTGCTCGTTGTCCACTACGAAGACTTCATCGAGCACCCAGAGCAGGAAGGTGCCAACCTCCTCGGGCGCCTCGCAGAGGTGCTGCCCGAGAGGCCAACGGCCAAAGTCGACGCGCAGGGTGCCAAAGGCTTCGTGTCGGGGGCGATGCGCCATCACGCGACGGGCCTCGACAGCCCTTTCTCAACCGAGGCGCTGACCTGCCTCCAGATGTCCCTAGGACGCTGGTTGGCCGGCCTCCCGGCCGGGTGGGCCGAGCTCAGGCCGCCCGGCGACTTGCGCCGTCAGCCCGAAAGCGCCCTAGTTGCTGCGGCTGAGTACTACGACGCCCTGGGCGACCGCCACGGCATGGAGACCGCCTACGACACCGAGCGGCACCGGGCACTGCATTTCGAGCAGGCGACTGAGCTGAAGGACCGCCACATCGCCAACATCGAATCGGCCCTTGAGGCGGCTGCCGCCCGGGCAGAGAGGGACGAGCAGCGGGTCAGCCAGCTAGAGGCCGAGGTCAGCCGGCTGGAGTCGGACAACGACGCCCTCCGCAAAGAGCTTCGCCACCTCCGAGAAGACGGCCTCGCCGCGGCGGGCAACCTCCTCGCCGCCGCCAGGCGGGGCCTTTCAGGACGCCCTGGCTCTCCCTTCCTGTAGACGAAAGCGGCGCATTACGCCACTTAGGTCAGCAAGAAGCGAGAGCGAGGTGCCTTGGGGGCCCAACGGCGGGCCGCCGGCGGGCCCCCAAGGGCCCAACGGGTGCGCTGCGGCGGTGGGAGGGTCAGCGGGCTGCAGCTTCGTCAGGAAGCGCGTGGCCGGCGACGAGGTCGGGGGCGCGCCTCGGGTCTCGGCCCCACTCGACAAGCGGCCGAGCGACCTCCTCCCAGCTGTAGCGGCGCGCCAGCAGAGCGAAGCGCTCCTTGGGTGGAGGGCTGGCGAGCAGCTCGGCCAGGGCTTGCTCGATGGCTCTCTCGTCACCGGGGGCCACGGCTTTTCCTAGGCCACCAGAAGCGACCTCGTCGGCCAAAACGTCGCCACCGGTCAGGACCATCGGGAGCCCTGCCCATATGTAGTCGAGCACCCGTGAGCGGAACGAGTAGCGCGTCTCCAGGTGGTCCAGGTGTGCGCTCACGGCCACGTCGGCGTCGAGCAGGAAGTCGGCCCTCTGCTCGTAGGGCACCCACCCGGCGTTGAAGAACACGTGCTTGCCCGTGAGGCCGAGGTCACCCGCGAGCCGGCGCACCTCCGTAGCGGCACCCATCTCGGGAACCGAGGGGTTGGGATGGCCCATACCCATGAAGACCAAGCGGACCTCGGGCGCACGGGTCGCGAGCCGGGCAACGGCCCGCACCACGGAGGCCGGGTCAAGCCAGTTATAGACGCCGCCGCCCCAGAGGATTACCTTGTCACCAGCGCCTATGCCGGGCAGCACGCCTCTCAGCGCCGGCGCGCGGCGGACCGGCGGGGCGGGAGGAAGTCCGAAGGGCACCACCGAGACGAGCCGTGAGAGCGTCGGGTCCCCGGCGGAGTTGTAAGGGTTGACCCTCCCGAGCGCGGCCAGGCTGCCGAGCCAGAAGTCCCGCTGGCGCTCGCTTGCGCACGTGAAGTAGTCGCCACGGCGGAGAGCGGCGTTCAGCACGCCGGACTGGCGCGCCACAGACAGGTCGTGGTCGGCCGGGACGGCGGCACCCATCTCGAGGTTCTCCAGGTGGTAGGGGTCGTAGATGTCAACCGCGACTGGCTTGGCGCCCTCACGCAGCTCGTCGGCCATGTAGACGAGGGCGCTCGGCGCGAAGCAGGCATCGGCCTCTTCGACCATCTCCGAGAGGGCTGGCCCGTGCGCGTGGCGCAGGTCCGCGCTCGGGTGCGACCCCTCGACCGAGACGGTGCTGGCCAGGACGACGTCGGCGCCGGCACCGGTGGCGAGGGCGTCCGCGAGGTGCCAAGCACGTATCGCAGGCCCAGGCATCTCTGGCCCGATCGGGTCGGTAGAAAAGACGAGGAGGCGCTTTCTCACTTGGCGCTCCCAGTCATTACGCTTCGAGCCGTGCGCTCAACCACCGTCGTGAGGTTAGTGGTGCCGTGAGCCGTGTCCTCGTAGTGACCGCCGACGTGCTCCGCATGCAAATGGCCGGCCCTGCCATGCGGGCTTGGCACATAGCTTCGAGGCTCGCCCTCGAAAATGAGGTGATGCTCCTCACGACGTCCGCCTACTGCGAGGTCACCGCGGATGGCTTCGAGGTGGCCGCCGCAGGCCCCGAGGCCCTCGCCGAAGCGGTCAACTGGTGCGAGGTGATGGTCCTCCAAGGCTACGTCACCCACCACAACCCGTGGCTCTTGGAGAGCGACCGGGTCATCGTCTTCGACATATACGACCCGCTCCACCTGGAGACCCTGGCCCTCACCCAGGCGGCCCCGGGGCCTGGCCCTGTGCGCGACGCCCATGTCCGGCTCTCGGTCGAGACGCTCAACCGCCAGCTATTGCGGGCGGACTTCCTCTTGTGCGCCTCCGAGCGCCAGCGAGACCTCTTCCTCGGCCAGCTTTGTGCTCTCGGACGGGTGAACCCCCTCACCTACGACGATGACCCGACCCTCCGCCGGCTGATCGACGTGGTCCCCTTTGGCCTCCCAGACGAGGACCCGGTGCACCGCCTCCCTGCCCTGCGTGGGGTCGTGCCCGGCATCCGCCCCGCCGACGACGTGATCGTATGGGCGGGAGGGGTTTACGACTGGTTCGACCCCCTCACGGTCATTAAGGCGGTGGCGAAGCTGGCAAAGCGCCGGCCGTCCGTTCGGCTCTTCTTCATGGGGATGCGCCACCCAAACCCCGACGTACCCGAGATGCGGGTGGCAAAGGAGGCCCGTGCGTTGGCCGAGGAGCTGGGCGTCGCCGGCAAGCACGTCTTTTTCAACGAGGGATGGGTCAGCTACACAGACCGCGACAACTTCCTGACCGAGGCCACCGTGGGGGTGACGGCGCACTTCGAGAACGCAGAGACCCGTTTCTCGTTCCGGACTCGCTGCCTCGACTACCTGTGGGCGCGGCTACCTGTCGTCACGACGGAAGGAGACGCGTTCGCCGCTCTGGTGGAGAACGAGGGCCTCGGGTTATCCGTTCCTCCCGAGGACCCAGACGCCCTGGAGGAAGCGCTCGCCCGCCTCCTCTACGACAAGGAGCTGGCCGAGGGCTGCCGGGCGCGGGCCGGCGGCGTCCGCAAGCTCTACCGGTGGTCGGTCGTGGTAGAGGCGCTGGCAGAGTTCTGCCGGCAGCCGAGGCGGGCGCCTGACTTGGCAGCAGGCGGGTTCATGGTCGCCAGTCCAGCACCCGAAGGGGGCACGCCAGCGCCAGCACCTGCGCCTGGCTCACCGCCTCCCCCCGACGAGGGGGCGGCGAGAGAGGACGGCCCAACGGGGCTAGATGGCGAGGACGAAGGCGCGCCGCCAAGCAGGAGCGGCTCCCCTGCTCCCCCGCTGGCACCGACCTCGGCGCCGGCGCAGCGCCCAACGACCCTGGTCGAGCTGGCGCGCCACCACTACCGGGAAGGAGGGCTCGGCCGTGTGGCCAACCGGGCTGCTCAGAAGGCCTACCGGATCGCGCTGGGCCAAGACCAAAAGCAAAGAGCGAAGCCACGCAGCCCCGCGCCACCTCCGGGCCCCTGAGCCGCGGGGGTCGCACCCGGCCCAGAAGCCCCCCGGAACGGCAGGGGTAAGCGCCTAGTTGAGCGCTGCTGCCGGCTCGGCCACATGCTGGGCACGCGAGATCACCTGGTCGATGAAGCCGTACTCCTTGGCTTCGTCCGCGGTGAACCACCTGTCGCGGTCCGAGTCGCGCTCGATGCGCTCCACGCTCTGGCCAGTGTGGAAAGCAATGCGCTCGGCCATCATCTGCTTCAAATACACGATCTGCTCGGCCTGGATGGCGATGTCTGCCGCCTGGCCCTGCATCTGGCCCGACGGCTGGTGCATCAAGATGCGCGAGTGCGGGAGTGCGTAACGCTTGCCGGGCGCGCCGGAGCACAGCAAGAACTGGCCCATCGAGGCGGCCAGCCCCATGCACACGGTGGACACGTCGCAGGGTACGTACTGCATCGTGTCGTAGATCGCGAGGCCGGCGGTCACCGAGCCGCCCGGCGAGTTGATGTACAAGCTCACGTCACGTGCCGGGTCCTCCGCTGCAAGCAGGAGCAGCTGGGCGCAGACCAGGTTGGCCGAGCGGTCGTCTACCTCGGTGCCAAGGAAGATGATGCGCTCGCGGAGCAGCCGCTGGTACACGTCGGCAGTCGGGTCAGGCCCATGGCCGCCACCCTGCGACACGGGCTGGAGCGGGAGGTCGAAATGCAGCTCGGGCATAGGCGCAGGTTATCCGGTAGCCGACCCCTGCGGGCCGCTCAGGACCGGGAGAGGGCCACCGGATGTCCTGGCAGCGTCGAGCGGGGGCCCCCTGCGGGCTGGCTCCCCCTGGTCAATTGCTAGGTGCACGGGTGACGAGGAAAGAGGGGAGGAAAGAAGGGTTGCATCCCACGACCGCGCGCGGAGCTCTCCCGCCATGCTCCGCCCGACCTTGTTTGCAAATGGTTTACAAATCGGCTCTGCTGACGGCTCGAGGAGGTCTTCGTGTAAGGTAATAGCCCAGGTCATTTGCACATGCGGGCGTGGCGAAATTGGCAGACGCGCCAGGTTTAGGTCCTGGTCCCTAACAAGGGGTGGAGGTTCAAGTCCTCTCGCCCGCACGTGACGTGACATGCAAGGGGAATAGACAAGAGGGGCAAAGAGGGACGTCTGGGCGGGTGTCCCGGCGTGCCAGCTCGGGCACTGGTGCAGAGCTTGGCCCGCTGCTCGCTACTCGCTACTCGTTCCCGTTGCCCGCTGCCCTAAGGCAAGCGTGCGAGTTGCGCTGCTCTCCCCTCCGAAAGCCGAAAGCCGAAAGCCGAAAGCCGAAAGCAAGGTCAGATGCCGCTCGTCGCCGTGGTCGGGCCGGTGTAAGGAACGGTGAAACCCCCGTTGGTAAGTGGCGATGGGGTGGCCACGTCGTTGAACCCCTGCACCAAGACGATGTCATTGACCGAGGTTGCCGGGGCGCCGCTCATGCCGAGCCCGCTGAACGCGACGGCGGGGGCGTAGGGGGCTAGCGAGGCGGTGTGGCAATTGGACTGCGACTGGCACTCGGTCGTCGCCTCCACTATCCACTCAGCGCTCGTCCCAGGGCCGTTATAGGTCTCGTTCGGTGTAGTAAAGCTCGCGCCGGTGGTGTCGTCTGTGACGTTTATCTTCCAGGCGCCCGTGCTCACTTTCCAGATGGCCACCGTGACCTTGTCGCCGGCGCTCACGGTCATGGTTATGTTGGTCTCGGCGGCCGGGAGGATCTCCCACCAGGCCTGGACGTCATAGCCCTGCGGTGCCCGCACGTCGGGGTACTCATCTACGCCGGCCTGGATGAGCGAGGCGTCGCTCGCGCTTGTGCCGTCCAAACCGACCCACTCCGACACTTGCGCGTTGGCTGATACGCCCGACAGGACAGAAGGCACCGTGAAGGTCCCCTTGATCTCGGCGTAAGGGCCGCCTACGGCCGAGTACCCCGCCCAGTTGGAACTGTTGGTGACAGTCAGTGAAACCGGTGGCGACGTCGACGGCACGGTCGTCGTAGCCGGGGGCACCGCGCCCGCTGTGGAGGGCGGAGCGGCGGCGAGCGTGACATAGAAATGGCCCGTAGCTGAAGACGCCTGGTTGTGGACGACCAATGCCAGGGCAACCGTGCGTCTGGACTGAGTCGGGTTGGGGCCGATAGTGACCCTGGCAGAAAACGTCCCGCTCGCACAGCTCTTCGAGTTGTGCGAGTAGACGACCGGGAACGACTGGCTGGACAGCAGCTCCAGCTGGCACGAGGTGGCGTGCGAGACGGTGCCCGTAACGGTGACGGTCCCCCCAGATGCGGGCATCGACGAAGGCGAGGCGCTGGCCGAAGTCACGAGGGCGCTCGGCGCGGGGGCGAGGCTGATGTAAAAGCGGCCCGGGTAAGACGAAGTGCTGTTGCCGGCTACCAGCGCGAAGGCCACCGTGCGTGCGATGAGGGTCGGGTTGGGGCCGATAGTGACCCTGGCCGAAAACGTCCCGCTCGCACAGCTCCTCGAGTTGTGCGAGTAGACGACCGGGAACGACTGGCTGGACAGCAGCTCCAGCTGGCACGAGGTGGCGTGCGAGACGGTGCCCGAAACGATGACCGTCCCCCCAGATGCTGGCACCGACGACGGTGAGGCGCTGGCCGAAGTCACGAGGGCGCTCTGCGCCGGCAACGTACTGGCACTCGCGGGGACGGCCCACAGGCTTCCGAGGAGCACAGCGGCCGGCACTAAAGCAAATGGGAGGAGGGCCAAAGGCACGAGGAGGGCACGCCGAATACGAAAACGGCGAACATTGGCCCGCTCGCGGCTTGGGCACCCTGGGCGACGGGGAAGCGCCATCAGGACGGCAGTCAGGCCAAGGCTCCTGGGCGCAGCAATACCAGCCTGCCGCGGCATCGTCCCGAACCTAGGGCGCTTGGGAGCCTTCGCGTGCAAGAAGTTAGAAGATTATCAGCTCGGGCTCTTGTCGGGCCGCGCCTGGAGGTTTCACCCACAGGCGTAGTCGGGGTCGACGCCGCTCGTCGGGACCCCTCCGTAGCCATACTGCACGAGCCAGGGGGCGCCGCCGGCGAAACCGATATAGGGCGACGACAGCATCGAGGGGTCGCCTGGGGTACCCGCCCGCTGGCAGTAGGCGACGGCGCTCAGGTTGCCACCCGAGAGCGTATAAGCCCCTGGCACCCAGATCGGTGGCTGGCCGCCAGGAAGGTACGAGCCCGTGATCTTGCCCCACTGGTACCAGGTGCTGTAGATGCCGGCGACGGCTCCAGAGGAGCGGATCGCGTCAAGGGCACCCTGCACGATGGCGGCATTGACGGGCTGGAGGGACGACGAGGTGGGCCAGCCCTCCCCCGTTTCTACGTCCACCCACCAGACCCGCGGCAAATACCCCGCCGCCCTTACGAATGTGAGGTCGGCCTCCGCGTAGTTGTACCCCCAGTCGTAGCCCTCGCACTCGCTGCTCGTGGCGGCGCACGCCGCCTCGGGCCCGGTCGTCTCTTGGACAGGGCTGTTGCTCGGCGCCGGCTGGAGGATTATGTAGACGGAAAGGCTTTTGGCAGCCCAGGCCGCTTCCGCGGCGAAACAGCTGTTGAAGGAGCTTATGGTTCCCCCGTTGACCCCGACGACCTCGAAGGCCGACGCAGCGGGCAACGACCCAGCGGCGGAAGAACCGAGGGGTGAGCACTGCGGCCACGAGACGTCATAGCCCGTCGTTCCGGCAGGGTACACAGACGGGGACTGCGAAATGGCGGGGAGGGAGGTCGAAGTCGTGGGGAGGGCTGTCGGTAGGGTCGTCGCCGGAAGCGTGGTCGGCGGAAGCGTCGTCGCAGGCAAGGTCGTCGTCGTGGTGGGAGACGTGACGCGGGAAGTGATGACCGGGGCGACTGTCGTCGAGGAGGGAGGCGGTAACGAGGTCGTCGTCGCCGACGGGATCGTGCTTGCAGTAGGCAAAGGCCCGGGCGCGAGGATCGTGACCGTCCCCGAGGGCGGCGCCTCGCTCGCGTTGCGCTCGGTGGTGGCGCCCCCGACCGCCCGGGCAGACCCGAAAGGCAGCACCGTCCCGTCCCGCTCCGCGACCCAATACCCCTTGCCACCTTGCGCCGGCGCGATCCCGACGACTCTCGACGTCACCTTGGCGGCGCCGGCGGAGCCCATGAAAGCGGCGTCGCCAAAGGTGAAGGTGCCACCGTCGGAGGCGACGAGCCAGTAGCCCCTGCCGTCAGGGGTGGCGGCCATGCCGACCACCGGGCGGTTTAGGTGGACGTGACCGGTCGAACCGAAGAACTTGGCGTCCCCGTAGGCAAAGATCCCCCCGTCTGAGGCGACGAGCCAGTAGCCCCTGCCGTCAGGGGTGGCGGCCATGCCGACCACCGGGCGGTTTAGGTGGACGTGACCGGTCGAACCGAAGAACTTGGCGTTCCCGTAGGCAAAGATCCCCCCGTCTGAGGCGACGAGCCAATAGCCCCTGCCGTCGGGGGTGGCGGCCATGCCGACCACCGGGCGGTTTAGGCGCTTACCTCCGGGGGAACCGAAGAACCTTGCGTCCCCGAAGCTGTACACGCCCCCGTTGGCGGCGACCAACCAGTACCCTCCACCGCCCGGGACTGCCGCACCTCCCACGATGGGGCTTGGCAGTTTGACTCGGGAGAGGTCCCCGAGCGAACGAAGGCCGTGGCCGGCGACCGACCCGTTGGCACGCACCACCCAATATCCGAGGTTCGCCCCCGCCCGCCCAAGCCTCGTAGCCCCCGCGGTGACAGCGGAAGCAGTAGTCACAGGGCCTACCTGGCACCAAGCCACCAGCGTGGCTGCCAGGGCCGCCGAGACGCGTAGGGCAACGCCTCGCACTGCGCGCGCCCATCCCTTAGCGGTCCCCCGCCGGGCCGCCTGCCGCCTTTCCAACGCACTCCTTTCAAACAAGCCCGGTCAAACGAGCCCGGTCAAACGAGCCCGGTCATCGGGGCTCGGTCAGATAACCCCTTCGCTAAGCGCTTTTTCCACCCAGGGGATGACCTCGTCGAGCATCTGGTCAAGGCTGGTGGTGGCTTCGAAACCGAGCACGCGCTTGGCCTTGTCGACCGACGGCACCCGCTTTTGGACGTCGTGCTCGAAGGGCGGGTCGCTCACGTAGCGGAGAGGCTCGTCCGTACCCTTCACCTTGTGCCAGATGAGCTCCGCCAGCTCGAGGACGGTCGTAGAAGTCGTTGTCGAAAGGTTGAAGTCCTCGTTCATTGCGGTGTCGGCCTCCATTGCCATCACCACCCCCCGAGCGAGGTCCCCTCCGTAAGTGTAGTGCCTAACCTGCGAGCCGTCACCCAAGATGTGGAGAGGGTCCTGGCCCTTCAGGACCTTCTGCACAAGGTCGGGCACGACATGGCTCATGGCCAGTTTGACGTTCCCGGAAGCCACCTCGACGTCTCCTAGGGCACGGCCCTCTCCCACGCCGACGCAGTTGAAGGGCCTTATGATCGTGTAGGGCACCTTGTACTGTTCCCAAGCCGCCCGGGCGAAGTACTCTACCGCCAGCTTCTGGAACCCGTAGGACGACAGTGGAGGCGGCACCTTTCGCTCGTCCCCCTCGACCGAGGGCCAGTGGTCGGTCGATTCGAAGACCATCGAGGAGCTCATGTAGGTGACCTTGCGCAACCGGCCTTGCTTGAAGGCGGCTATCGCTGCGTCCACCGATGAAGCCATGATCCTCTCGTTGGTCGCAAGCAGGTCGTAGGCATAGGTGTGGAAATAGGAAATCCCCCCGATCATCGCCGCGCCGGCGATGAAGTGGTCGGCACCCGCCAGCAGGTCCTCGAGCATCGCTTCGTCGCGGCAGTCGCCCTCGACGAAGGTGTAATTGGGGTGCGAGTCGTAGGACTTCTTTACGGGGCCGTACTTTGAATAGTTATCGACCCCGACCACCTCGTAGCCCCGCTGGAGGAGCTCCTCCACCACGTAGCCCCCGATAAAACCGGCAGCGCCGGTCACCACTACAGTCGTCACCTTTCTCCTTTCTCGTTCGCGCTCCGCCCCTTCGAGTCGAGCAGCCGCCGCATCTGCTGGACGTCCAGGCGCGGGCCGAAGGCAAACCCGTACCAGCGCAAGTACTCGGGCAGCCACTTGGCAATATTGAAATGCGAGACGCCGAAGGTCCGGTCGAGCCAGATGGTCGGCACCTCGGCGACCGGGCGGCGCAGGCGGCGGGCCTTGGCCACGAGCTCGAGGCCCACCTCGAAGCCCTTGTCGCTGTCGATGCCCACCTCCTCCACAAAATGGCGGTCGTAAGCCTTGAACGAATTGGTCGGGTCCCAGGTGCCCACGCGCGCCAAAATCTTGAGCGAAGCCCCCGCGGTGCGCGACATGAGGCCCTTCAGGAACGGCCCGCCCACCTGCTGGCCGCCCTTAGAGTAGCGAGACGCGGCGGCCACGACCACCCCACGCTCCACCAGACGCGTCAGTTGGTCGATCTGCTGGGGGTCGTCACAACCGTCGGCCATCGTGACGACCACCACGTCGGCGGCGGCGGCGTCAAAACCGGCGCGGATCGCTCGGGCAGGGCCGGGCCCATAGGTATTAATTATGACCCGCACCCTCTCGTCCTCGCGGGCGTACTTTTCCACCCAGGGGACGGTGGTGTCGTCGGGAGAATCACAGACCACCAGGATCTCACAGGGGAGCTTGACCGACTCGGCGACCCTCGACAGGGCGAGGCCGATCGCCTCTCCCTCCTCCCGAGCTGTTATTACGACCGAGACGCGGGGCTTCATACCCCGACCCCTCCACCTCGTACGCCCCATATGTCGACTACCGGCTTGTCAGTCGCCAGGTTGGCGTAACGACGGTGGGGGGCGCCGACCACGAGCAGGTCGGAGCGCTCGAGCACCTCTGGCTCTGGCACCAAATTGGGGTCCGTGTGCACGTAGGGGTCGGTGCAAAGCACGGTGCCCGCCTTGAAACGCAGGATCCGCTTCAGCTTGTAGGCGAGCGAGGAGCGGATGTCGTCGCTCTCGCCCTTGAAGGCCATGCCCAATATCCCGACGGTCATCGTCGTGAGGTCGTAGCGGCGTGCCAGGCGGTCAACTACGTAAAGCGGCAAGCCCTCGTTAACCATCATGGCGGCGTGGCCGAGCACGAAGTTGTTGTTGTTGAACGCGGCGAGCTGCATGGTGTCTTTGAGCAGGCACGGCCCGGCCGCGAAGCCCGCCGCCGGCAGGTCGGCAGCACGGGGGTAGTTGTGGGTGAGCCCGGCTCGTATGTGCTCGTAATCGAGGCCGAAGTCGTTGGCCATCATGTAGAGCTGGTTGGCGAGAGCGAACTTCAGGTACCGGTAGGTATTTGTGAACAGCTTGGCGAGCTCGGCCTCCTCGGGGGCCATCGCGACCGTCTCGGTGGTGAGCGCCTCGAAGAGCTTGCGGGCGCGCCCAAGGGGCCCGGGGGTGCGGGCCGAGATGATCTGGGGAAGCTCGAACAGCTCCGGGAACGCCTTGCCCTCGGCGATGCGCTCGGGGCAGAAAGCGACTTCCACCCCAATGCCCATTTCCGCCACCCGCCGCTCGACGAGCTCGGTCACGCCGGGGAAGACGGTGCTCCTGAGCACGAGGAGCTGGCCCCGGCGCAGATGGGGGGCAAGGGCCCCCACGGCCGCGGGCACGACCTGAGGGTCTGGGTTCAGGTGCTCGTCAACCGGGGTGCCGACGACGACTATGACGTGCTCGGCGCGCGCGACAACCGAGGGGTCAGCGGTGACCTCGAGCCTTCCCGCAGCAAGGACGCGGCCAAGCACCTCTGGCGCGCCCGGCTCGTCAAAAGGCATGGTCCCAGACGAGACCTTTGCCACAGCAGCAGGGTCGATGTCGTAGATACCCACGGCAAGGCCCCGGTCGGCAAAGGCGAGCGCCAACGGTAGCCCGACGTGGCCGCAGCCCCCGACCACCACACGTCAAGTTCGAAACCCATCTCTCCAGGCTCCTTGGTGAGCTGTGCGCCAGTCCGTGCCCGGCGCTCTTACAAAACAACCGAACCCGCCGACGGCTCCCAGGAGCCTAGCAGACGACCTGGTGGGGCCCAGAACCGCGGGAGTTCACCCGCGGGCGCCCACCTCTCTTTTCAAGTCCTCGTCCATCTCGTCTTCGAGCTCGGTCAGGACCTCCGCTGTCTTACCCGTCGCGAAGAACTCGGCCGTGCGCCGCCAGCGCTCCCGCCACAGCGCTCGGCGCGCCGCGAGGCCCTCTTGAGATTCCGCGGGAGGGTGGACGAGGATCGAAAGGTAGGCCAAGCCGCCTACGGGGATCGGCAGCCAAAAGTTCACGAGGCGCCAACCCAGCACACCCCAGATGGCGATCCCCCGTGGCGTACCGAGCGCGATGAGGACGCTTGTCACACCCGCCTCCACTACGCCGAGGCCGCCGGGCGTTATAGGTAGCGCCGCCGCTATGGTCCCGACGCCGTAGGCGACGAGCAACCCCACGGGTTCCATCCAGTGGCCGAAGGCGCCAACGAAAACGAACAGCGACGCGGCGTCAAGCAGCCAGTTGGCGACGGCGTACCCCAGTGCGACCCACATCCGTCGCCGGTCACGCGACAGCTCGCGCACCCTCGAGACGAGCTGCGAGAAGAGCATGGGCAGCGTTTCAGGGTGCAGGTAGGGAATCCTCGTCCCGAGAGCGCGAAGCAAGCGCGTGGCACGTTGGTCGCCCTTGGTGAGCAGCACGACGAGGCCAGCCACTACACCCATGAGGAGCAGGCCAGCGAGCGCCACCGACGAGTACACGAGATGGAACCCATAAAGAGGCACCGACGCCACCAACGCGGCAATGAAGATCGCGTTCAGCACGACCGCCGAACCGAGCCCCAGTGTCGAGAGGGTAAAACCCGTGTCCGCGCCACCGACGCCAGCCTTCATGAGGAGCCGGTACCCGAGGGAGTAGGCAACCGCGTTGCCCCCCGGGACGCAGTGGCCAAGGCCGAGCGTCGACAGCTGGATGCGCGACGTGGTGGCGAAACCCGGGTCGGAGCCCTTCGGTACCAGCGAGCGCGTTAGCTGGAAATAGGCAACGAGGCAAAGAGCCTCCAGGACCAGGCCCGCGACGGGGAGGAAAGGGTTGACCGATGCGAGGACGTGGATCGCCTGATGGGTGCCGCTGATCTGCGGCACCACCAGGTACTCCACGACGAAACCGAGCGCGAGCAGTTCGGCGAGCCGGCGTATCGTATGGGGCAACCAGTGCCGGCGCCGCTTCCGCGCCGCCGTCGCTTCGCCCTTTTTTTCTGTCTTTTCTTCGCCCATTGCCTTGGTCGCGTGGCTGCTCAGGCCGTCTCCGGCGGTGCCGTTGCCCTCCACCGCGTCATTGACGTTTGGGGCTTGCCGACCCTCGTTGTCGCCGCTCGCAAGCGACTGGCGTACACCGTCCGCCGGCGGGCCGTCGGACGCGCTCATCCATACATTGTCGCGCCCCGCCCCGGACCGGCCCTTCCGTGACCGAAGAACCTTGTCCCCTACCCGAGCCGGCTGGCGGCCTCGCTAGTACGGGACGCTCAGGCGCGGCCCCAGCAGGGAGCTCAGGCGGGGCCTCGCACGAGCAAGGCCGCAAGGGCCCTGAAAGCCCGCCCCCGGTGCGAAAGCAAGTGCTTAGAGCCGGGGGACGATTCCTCCATCTCGCCGAACGTCCGGCCGTCTCCTTCGTCCGGCACGAAGACTGGGTCGTAACCGAACCCTCCGGCCCCCCGGCGCTCCGGCGCGACCCACCCCTCCACGACACCCTCCGTCACCAGCTCTTTGCCTCCTGGCCACTGCGCAACGGCGACGGTCACGAAGCGGGCGCGGCGCTCTTCGGGCGAATCGAGCGCCATGTCGCGAAGCTCGGCCAAGACGCGGTCCACGTTTGCCTCGTCGTCAGGCGGTTCCCCCGCATAGCGCGCCGAACGCACGCCTGGCGCCCCCCCAAGCGCACTGACTTCTATACCCGTGTCCTCCGCGATAGCGGGGAGGCCCGTGGCCGCGACGAGGGCCGCAGCCTTCTTACGGGCGTTGCCGGTGAGGCTGTCCTCTGTTTCCTCCACCTCCGGAACGCCAGCGGGTCGGTCGAGAAGCTCAACGTTGGCACTGGCCACCGAGAAGATCTCACGGATCTCTCGCGCCTTGTTGAGGTTGGTTGTCGCGAGGACGAACCGGTCCTGCGCTTTTGCGCTTTCGGTGCTCAGCCCTTTCCACCCTTCTGCTTGGCCGCGCTCCCCGTGTCGCGCCGAGAGGGCGGGACGGCCACCACCTGTGCTTGCTCGCTCAGTAGGGACTTGATCCCCTCGCCGGCGAGCGAGAGCATCTCGTCGAGGTCCGAACGCGAAAACGGTGCTCCCTCGGCCGTGCCCTGCACCTCCACCAGGCGGCCCGAGCTGGTCATGACCACGTTCATGTCAACCTCCGCCACCGAGTCCTCAACGTACGCGAGGTCGAGGAGCGGCGTCCCGTTGACAACACCGACCGAGACGGCAGCGCAGCCCTCCTTCACCGGGTGGGCGGCTAGCAGGCCCGCCGAGAGCATCCGGCTACAGGCGTCATGGAGTGCCACCCACGCGCCGACGATGCTCGCAGTCCGGGTCCCACCGTCGGCTTGGAGCACGTCGCAGTCCAAAGTGACCTGTCTCTCCCCGAGGACCACAAGGTCGGTGACCGCCCGGAGGCTCCTGCCGATCAGCCTCTGGATCTCCTGAGTGCGACCCGACTGCCGACCGCGAGCAGCTTCGCGCTCAACACGCTCGGGAGAGGAGCCCGGGAGCATGGAATACTCCGCCGTCACCCAACCCTTGCCGCTCCCCTTCATCCAGCGGGGTGTGTCCTCGGAGAACGAGGCCGTGCACAAGACCGCTGTCCTCCCCATCCGAACGAGCACCGAACCCGGGGCGAATTCAGTGAAGTCGCGCTCGAGGGCGACGGGTCTGAGCTGGTCGGGCCTTCGCCCGTCCGCGCGTGCCAGGAGCGTTCGAGCCGATTGTTGGGACGCCATGGCCGCCAAGTATTGCCGAAGGAGGCCGCTCCGCGGTGCCAACCACGGGCACGAGCTCCCGGCCGGGCTATCGTACCGCCGGCTCAGTACGGCCGGCTCGGTACGGGCGGTTCGGTACGGCCGGCTCGGTACGGGCGGTTCGGTACGGCCGGCTCGGTACGGCCGGCTCGGTCCGGGCGGTTCGGTACGGCCGGTTCGGTACGGCCGGTTCGGTACGGGCGGCTCGGTACGGCCGGTTCGGTACGGGCGGCTCGGTACGGGCGGCTCGGTCCGGGCGGTTCGGTACGGCCGGTTCGGTGGCGTCGGGCAGCCTCCCGGTGGCGCCGGCCAGGCACTGCCGGCGCGGTGCGCGCCAGCGGCTACGGTCGGCGAGGCCCGATGCCGTGGCCGTTAGATCTGCCAGGTCCCGCCCACGGTCGCCACGTCGACTGGTGCGCCAAAAGCCTCCTCGGCCTGTTGTCGCGCTCGCTCTCTGTCGATAGGAGGGGCAATGTGAGTGAGGAGCAGGCGCTCTGCGCCGGCACCAGCTGCGGTGGCCCCGGCCTGGCGAGCGGTGAGGTGCTGGATGGTCCCCTCCGCTGCCGCAGGCAGAGAAGCTTCCACGAGCGCGAGGCTGAGGCCCTCCCCAAGGGCAGACAGTTCCCACGCCGGCCCGGTGTCGGCCGAGTAGCCGAGGGCACGGCCATCGAGCTGTGCACGGGCCGCCATCGTCTCTACGGGGTGGTCCGTCCGCCGCCAGGTCCATCGTGCCGGCCCGAGCTCAGCGCTCGAACCGTCGGAGATCACCCGCCAGTCGAACGTCCCGTCGAAGTGCTCCTCACGCATCAAGCGCTGCAAGCCCTCGGGTGCGTACACCGGGAAGTCCCGCTTCCCCACGAAGTAACGGAGGGCAACGTAGAGGCTTTCCAAGTCACTCCGGTGGTCCGCATGACAGTGGCTGATCACGACGGCATCAAGGCGATCGAGCGGCACGTGGAGCTGCAAGTTGGCGAGAGTTCCCGGACCAGCCTCGAGCCAGGTGTAAAAGCCCCCGGCCTGCACGAGGTAACCGCTGCATGCCCCGCCCGGCCCCGGGTAGCTGCCGTCTGACCCGAGCACCGTTATGGAAAAGCCCATGCCGTCCGTTGGGTTGCGAGCTGACACGACCCCGGAGCCTATCCGGCTGTCGTTGCCAGCCCTCTGGGAGAGTGCTGACGAAAGCACCGCTCAAGGAGCCCCACGAGCTCGTTACGAGCGTTGCACGCTCGTCGCGCCGTTTTCGACCTAGCGGAACCTTCCTGGCTATTCCGCGTGACCGCAACGTTGGCCCAGGTTGTGGGTGGTTTTGGTCGCCCTGGTGTGTAGTACCTAACTCGGCGGTCCTCCTCAGCGCATCGGGGCGTAGGTGTCGAGGCCGAAGAGGTCGTAGAGGCGCCGCTGGGTGGCGTCCATCTCGGTCAGCATCCGCCGTGCACGGGGGCGTCCCCGCTCGCCTTGATAGAGAAGGAGGGTCTCTTCGATGCCCGCCAGGCTTTCGAGCAGCGCTCGCACGCTCAGGTGCATCCCGGCCCGGTCGGCCTCTCGGGTCATCAGCTTGGCGACCATGAGCGCGAGCACGCAGTAGAAGATGTGGACGCGGATCTTCTGCTCGGTGAAGTGGTGCATGGGAGAGAACGAGACGACGCTCGGGTCCTTCATCTGGCGGAAGTCGCCCTCGACGACCTCTTGGGAGCGGTAGTCACCCACGATCGCCTGCGTCGAGGCCTGCGCGATGGTCTTGTCGCTGAACAGGATCCGCTTGCCGAAGATCTCTTCTTCCAGTTCGGCCCTGGCCTTCTCGTCGGTGTGAAAGGCGAGACGCAGCTCTTTTGGGGAGTCGCCGGCGAGGGTGGCCCTGAGCACCCTGGACACCCAGCGCGGCGCCAGGACCGAGGCCACCTCGGCCTCCACCTTCTCGCGCGACTTGTGGGTCTTTCCCCGCGCCAGGCGCTCGGCGACCACAGAGAGCTGGCGGTGGGCCTTGGCGAGAGCCTGGGAGAAGCCCCGGGACTGCTTTTGGTGCAGCCCCTCTGAGTGGCAGACAACGAGGCGGCGCAACTTTCCGAAGACGACCTTTTCGGTCTCGAAGGCGACAAGACCGGGGAAGGCCTCTTGGTCGACCACCTTGTAGCGGCTCTTTTGAATGGCGAGGAGCTCGGGATGCTCAGAGGGCGGTAGGGAGCCGACGAAGTGCAGCAACTCCGAGGCATCGAGGACCTCGTAGTTGTCCTCTGAGTTCTGCCCGGCGTCATAGACCAAGGTGAGGCGCTCTGCTGCGCTCGTCTCCTCCTCGCCTAAAAGCGAAGAGAACCGGGCGACGAGCTCTTTCACCATCACCCCGAACTGGGTGACGTCGGGTTTGTTCCCCGGGTAGGCGTGACTGACGAGTGGGACGGCGCCGTCGGTGGACACGACGAGGCCGAGACCACAGGTGCGCAGATCGTTCCTCTTTTGCTTCGAGTGCCCCCGTTGGGCGATCGGGGCGCGCTCGTTCGCCGAGTCGACCCAGGTGGCGAAGTTCGTCATGTCGAGGACGAGACCACCCAAGTCGATCTCGAAGCGCTCGACCATAGCGGTGACGATGCGCCGCTCGATCTCGTTGAGGTCCTCCTCTCCGATCACGTCCATCGCGTCCCAAAAGCGCCGGTGGTCGAGCGCCCCGGCGGGCAACCGGACCCACCGATCACCGGCGGTCGTCCCCCACCACTTCTCGAAGGCGAGCTTCGAGCACGGATCGACCACGCGGTTCAAGGTCGCGAGCGCGATGTAGGTCCCGACCGACGCCCCAGCGTCGGCGCGCCGGGAGCCGACGACCTCGTCGATGATTGCTGCGACCCCGAGGCGTCTGAGCATCTCCCACGCCGCGGCGATGTCGCCGAACGCGAGATGCCGGGAGCGGTCGGGCTCACCCGGCCCCGCCTCCGACAAGCGCTGGGCGATCTCTTCGGCAGAGCCGAGGTAGCGCTGGGAGACGATCCGGGGCTTGCCGTCCACCCGGGCGGACTCGGCCAGGTAGTAGTAGGTCTTCCCGTCCTGCTTCTTGCCGACGATGAATGCCATATCTAGGTACTACCACAGGCGCCAACAAATCGCGAGCCTCTGAGCTGGGCAAACGCGCTGGTCAGCGCACTATTTTGAAAAAAGTTCCCGACCGACGAAGGCTGGGGTCAACGAGCTATCCCGGAAACCTCCGCTAGTTGTCCGGGCGCCGGCCTAGTTGTCCGGGCGCCGCTTGGCACCACCCGATCGGCACGCCTCGTAGGCCTTCTAGCCGGCGCGTTCGGTTCCGGCCGCATCGCCACTATGCTCTTGATGTGGCCGATTGGCGGGGTTGGCACACGACTACGACGACCCGGACAACTCACTTTCCCCCACCTCGAGGTCGTGCTCCTCGGGATCGCCAGCGCACCGGCGCACCTCGCCCCCCAAGGTGAGATGTCTGCGCTCAGCCTTGCGCCGGCGAGGGCCGTGACTTCCTGCCAGAGCTCGCCACCCTCGAGGGGCGCGCGCTTTGCCCGTCGAACCGACCCAGGAGCATGTTTTCTGATAGGGGTGTACAGGCCCTGACTTTTCCCTCAGTTGGGGAAATGTGCTGGCTCGTGCCGCTCAAGGCGTCACCGCCCACACGGGAAGGACATCCCCTGTCACCCGCCAGCACCATGGGACCACCCGGCGCCACAAACATGGGACCACCTCGGGCGTGCCACGACCGGTCGAGCACCATGATCCAGGGTCCGAGGTGACTTGTCAAGAAGGGGGGAGGTCGTTGTCTTCTGCCGGGGCTTCGCGAGCGTGGGAGCCCGGGACGCGGTCCTGTGCTTCGCCGGTCAGCAGGCAGCCTGTCGGCCAACCCGGAGACAACGGCCCCCCTAAGGGGGGCCGGCGTCAGTGGGGGGGCTGGGCCGGGCCGTGAGCGCTTTGGGCTCGTGGGCGCGAGCAGGCGGGGGCGCGCCGGCCTTTTGCCTCGATGTCCTCAGCCCTGTAGCAGCTCGTCGATCGTGATGACCTCGCCACAGCATGGCGAGTAGCCGCCTGGGCCGAGCCTCCGCATGAAACTGCCGCACTCGCAACGCTGCTCGCCAACCTGGCGGGCGTCACAGGCGGGGCATTCATAAACAGTCCCTTCTTTGCGGGACCGCCCTGGCGGGGCCGGCTCGGGCGGTGGCAGCTGCAGGTGGTGGCGCCTTCGCCAGAGTGCCTGGCGGCAGCCGTCCGAGCAGGTCGTCCTCGGCCTCCCGGCCGGGAGCGGGCCGCCGCAGACGAGGCAGCCTCCCGTTACGGAGCCGTTATCCGACGGGGCCCTCATTTGCCACCTCCGTCCCTCGGGCCACCTTCCCCGCCCGGGCCGAGGGTGGGCTTCTCCCGGCGCCTGTAGGACTCGCCTTCTACAACGAGCTCGAAGGCGGCGCTTTGGAGGCGGTCGACGGCCGACTGGGCGAGCATCGGGTCTGCCATCAATGCGAGCCACTCGGAGGGATCTCGGTTGGAGGTCACCACCGTCGAGGAGCGGCGGTGGCGCTCGACCACCAATGCGTAGAAGTCCGAGGTCTCCACCTGGTCGAGCCCCTGGAGGGCAAAATCGTCTATTATCAACAGCTCCGTCGCCACGAGCTTCCGGAGCTCGGCGTCGTAGCTCGCGTCGAGGCGTGCCGCCTTCAGGCGCTTGAAGAGCCGGTCGGCACGCTCGAAGTAGACCCGGACGCGCCGGCGGCAGGCGATGTGGCCTAGCGCCGTAGCGAGGAAAGTCTTGCCTACGCCGACAGGCCCGAGGACCATGGCATTGTGGGCGTCCTCGACGAAGCGGAGGCTGACGAGCTCGTCTAGCACGGCCTTGTCGTAGGTGACGGCAGCGCTCGGGTCCCAGCGCTCGAGGGTCATCTTGGGGTCGAGGTGCGCCGCACGGGCGCGCACCGACGCAGAGGAGCGGTCCCTCCTTGCCACCTCGTCGGAGAGCACCATGGCCAAGAAGTCGAGGTGCGATATGGAGGAGGACTTGGCGAGCGCGGCCCGCTCGGGCAGGGTGTCCATGACCTGGCCCAAGCGAAGGCGGCGCAGCAGCGAGCGCAGCTCGTGGGGGACAGAAGGTGCCGGCTGTGTCACTTTGCCCGCCCCCTCGCCTCGAACTCGGCCTTGTCGCGGGCAAAACGCCCAGCCTTGCCGTTCGGCGCGGTGCCAGCGGTGCCTGGCCCTTCCTTTTCCTTCGCCTTTTCGAGCATCCGGGCTATCAGGTTGACGTTCACGACCTCGGCCTCGAGCGCCGTAGTGCAAGCGGCCCCCACCCGCTCCGCGCCCCACTTGTCGACCAAGGCGAGCAGGCGATAGGCCTGGCGCATCTTGGTCCAAGGCAACTTGGTCGCCATGAGCGCTTCTATGTAGGTGCCGACCGCCGCGTTAGCTGCATGGCCGCGCGCGACTAGGGACTCGATGTCGCGCATCGCGTAGGCAGTCCGTTCCTTGGGCAGGTCGGCCGGGTCTGTCGAGCGCCCGCCGGGCGCTTTCCTTGGGTGGACCTTTATTAGCTGGCCCTTGTAGTAGAACTTGGCGGTCTTCGAGTCGACACGTGCAGAGACCGTCTTCCCCACCATGTCGTCCCCGGGAATAGTGTAAAGGGCCCTCAGCACCTCGACATGGTGGTCGGGGTGCACCTTGGGCTCGGCCGTATGTGGCGTGTCGTAACGTTCTTCGGGGGTAGGGATCAGCACCGGCTGCTCCAAGGCCATGAAGGCTTCGAGAGGCTTGCACCGCGTCGTGCCGTGGACGCGGCCACCGGCTTCGTCCAAGCACCAAGAGACTGCCCGGCGGTTCGCGTCGGACAGGTCGACGAAGTCCTCGCCGGCGAAGAAACGTGAGCGTACATATGGGACTTGGCGTTCGCAACGGGCCTTGTCCCGTGGGTGGCGGACGCGGGCAGCGTCTATTAGGAAGCCCCGATCTTGGGAGTACTCCAAGAACGTGTCATTTATACGTGGTTCTGTCGGTTCTGCCTTGGTTATCACAGGCTTTAGGTTGTCGGGGACCAAGACCGCGAATATCCCCTTGAAGAACTCCCAGGCGTTCTCCAAACCCTCGATCACATCTTCTGTCGTCTGGGTGAAGGTGAGCCACACGAACATGTGGCGGGACAACACGGCGACGAGCACCAAGGCGTGCACGACGCGCCGGCGGGCCTGGACCGGGTCGAAAAGCAGGCCCATCTTGCCGAAGTCGGCTTGCAGTTCCTTGCCCGGCTCGGGGTCTGCCAGCCGCACCGTGCCCCTTTCCGCGTTGCCGGGGAAGTGCTCGGCGCAGTAACGGTGCAGCGTCCTCTCGGGCACCACAAGCCCCTGGCGTGCGAGCAGGTCGCCTGCCTTCACGACCGTGAGGCCCTTCACGACGACGAGCTCCTTCAGCTTTTCGTGGTGGGAGCCGAGCAGCTC
The DNA here is from genome assembly GCA_021787035.1 of Actinomycetes bacterium. GTDB lineage: Bacteria > Actinomycetota > Acidimicrobiia > Acidimicrobiales > Palsa-688 > JAJZYO01. Next base: position 3,375 of record JAJYMM010000207.1, on the reverse strand, counting down.
CCACGCTCCCCCGTGGCCGGCGGGCCGCCCGGGGCGCACCTTGTCGACAACAGCCGCGAGGACCTCCTCAGTGAGCTGTGGCTCCCCTCCGTTCCTCTTGACGCCGAGGGACTCGGCCGCTTCGACGTAACGGCGCGCCGTCTTGCGGTCGACGCCGGCAGCGTCGGCGACTCTCCGGAGCCCGTCGTTGCCGCTCAGCCACCTCCGCAGCACTTCTCGTACTTGGACCACTGATACCTCCTTGAACATTTCAGGCACCTCCTCGGTGCCCGAGTCGAACAGATGTCCGACCGGAGGTGGTGGACCCTCAGGTGGTCCCACGACTGGCGGCGGAGCGGTCCCTAGTTGGTGGCGGAAGGCTCTTTAGGTGGTCCCTAGTTGGTGGCGGCTGACAGGCCGAGATCGCCATCGAATTCGACGTGGCCGCCAGCACCGTCCGCTCCTGCCTCCTTCGGCGGGGCGGCGGGAAGATGCGTCCAGCGGCACGACGGCGGCGCTAGCCGTGTCCCCGATGAGGCCGACGGTTCACACACAGGCCGCCGATCTCGTCCAGGAAGCCCAGCTGCCGGTCGCCTGTGGGTCAGGCGCGTGGGTCTCGTTCGTTGGATGCGTCGAATTTGCGTGCTTCGTTGCGCATCCGCGGGCCCCACTTGGTGAAGATCGAAATGACTTCAGGGGTCGCGAGGTGCTGCTCGAGCGCTTCCTGAGACGTCCACTGTTCGAGCACGGTGATCTTGCCGGCGTCGGCATCGTCTACGCAGAAGGACAGGAGGATGTTCCCTGGGTTCGCGGCCGCGACCGGATAGGTAGCGCGCGTCCGCGATGAACTCGCCCACATCGGCTGGATCTATGTGGACGTGCCCGGCGATGATGATCATTGGTCGTCTTCCCTTTAGGTGTGGTGATGTGGTGGCCCGGCGTCGGGTTGTCGATCACGGTTAGGCGGCGGGCAGCGCGGCGTAGCGCTGTTCGGGGTCGAGGTTGAGGCTGGCCTTTGCGTACTTGGCCGTGTCGTCGGCGAGGATTTCGAAGCGTCCTGCTTCGATCCCGTCCAGAGCGATCTCGACAAGGTCGTGGGGGGAGATCTTGGGTCCGTCGTAGTGGGCGGACATGTCGGTGTCGACGGCTCCCATCATGACGCTGCTGACTTGGGTGTTCTGGGAGCGAAGCTCAAGGCGCACAGAGTCGGTCAGGCTCCAGGCAGCGGCCTTCGCGGCCGCATATCCGCCCGCACCGTCGTAGGCAAACCACGCCAGCGCGGACAGCACGTTGACGATCGCGCCGCCACCGTTGGCGCCGAGGATCGGCGCGAACGCTCGCACCGTATTCAGAGGCCCGAAGAAGTTGACCTCCAGCTCGTTACGCACAGCCGTCAGATCGCCGTCGGTCAGGCGGGCATGGGCGGCGATACCGGCGTTGTTGACGAGCAGAGTCAGATCCGAGACCTGAACCGCGGCCCGCGCGATGCCTACGGGGTCGGTGACGTCAAGGTGAAGTAGCTCGGCACCCGGGATGGGCTCCTGGGAACCGTCACGGACGGCGGCGTAAACCTTGCGCGCCCCGCGCTCCTGCAGCTGTCGCACCCATTCCGCTCCGATGCCGCGCCGGGCCCCGGTGACGAGCGCCACGGAATCTTGGATCTGCATGATGACCTCCGGTGTAGTGATCGCTAAGAAATCAACCTCACCGTACCAGGTTCTGTACGGACCGCTATAGAATTATCGTCATGGCCGGACGCCCGCGCAGCTTCAACCGTGACGAGGCGATCGACGTCGCCCTCGACGCCTTCTGGCGCTCGGGCTACGAGCAAACGTCGATCGCCCAGCTGACCGCGGCGATCGGCATCAGGCCACCCAGCCTCTACGCCGCCTTCGGCGACAAGGCCGGGCTGTTCACCGAGGCATCGTCTCGCTACATCGAACGCTTCCGGCGCAGCCTGGACGAGCTGCTGGACCGCCCCACGACCCGAGAGGCCATCGCCGCGTTGCTGCGCGGCACGGCAGCCGCGCACACCGATCCCGCCACACCGCCGGGGTGCCCGGTCCTCTCAGAACCCCGGCTCGCCACGGAACGTAGACGGATGCGAGATACCATCGCCGACCGCCTCTACCGTGGCCAACGGGAAGGCGATCTCCCCACAAGCTTCAACGCCGACGAGTTCGCCAGCTTCTACGAAGCTGTACTAACCGGAATGTCAGACCGTGCCCGCGACGGCGGCACCCACCACGACCTGCTCGCCATCGCCAACCTCGCCCTACAAGTCCTCCCGGACCGAGACGAAAACCAGTAGTCACCTTCAACGCCAAGACGCAGCTGCTGACCAGCTGCCGGGCGCGAATGGTGTCGCACCCTAGGACGGCCTCACTCGCCGAGCCATCAACGCGCGATCCGCAGCTGGTGTGGCCCGAGTACGACCTTGACGCGACACGCCGAGGAAGCGGTCGACCTGGGCTCTACCGACCCTAGCCGCCCCGAAGTCACCAACGCCATTCTCAGCCAACGGTCCAGGGCAGAGGGCGTCTCGGTCTTCGGGTGCGGTCAGAGCCGCATGTTGTTGGTCGCTCCCGACGATTGGCTGGCCGCCCAGTTGAGGGTGAGCAGGAGCACAGCGGCGGTCGAGCTCGCAGCCAGCCACGGCCACCATCCGAAAATCAACTGCCAACCGAACCAATCAGGCAGCCATGTCAGACACGCGAAAGGTTGCGGTCAGCGGGCCTGTGCGTCAGCACAGTGTGCTGGCTGCCTGTACTTCGCGGAGTGCCTGGCGGGCGACTGCGCCGAAGCTGTCGTGGTTGGTCGGCTCGCTCCAGCGCGCTTCGGCGATCTTCCACGCGAGAGCGGCCAGGTCTGCGGCTACGGCCGCGGTCAGCGGGGGGACGCCGCGCCGGCTGAGTGCGCTGGCCATTGATTCGGTGAGGGCGAGTGCTTTTAGTGCCTCGCGTTCTTGTAGTTCGGGGTTGGCGGCGATCACCGCCCGCCTGCGGGCGGTGTACTCGCGGTGGTCGGGTGCGGTAGTTCCTGCCTGGATGGCCTCCATGGCGCATGCCACCGCTTCGAGCGGGGTGGCAGTTGCCGGCGCGGCGGCTATCGCCCCGGCGACCAGCCCGGTCATCGTGCCGTCGCCAAAGAGCACTTCCCGCTTGTCCTGGAAGTGCCGGAAGAAGGTGCTCTTCGTCAGCCCGGCGCGCTGCGCGATGTCGATCACCGTCGTGTTCTCGTAGCTCCGCTTAGCGAACAGCTCGAGGGCGGCTAGAGCGAGTCGCTGCGGTGCGTTCGGAGGGTGTCGAGCACCTACCGGGCGTGGGATCGACACCAGACACGGGCGGTAGTGACGGCATGCTGACGCGCTCTCACCACGCCGCGACCAATACCCGC
>JAJYMM010000196.1 GCA_021787035.1 Actinomycetes bacterium | reverse complement strand
CGGGCAGCGCCGGCCAACCGGGCAGCGCCGGCACTGACCTCGGCGGCCTGTCTGAAACAAACCTCGTCGACGACCCTCTTTCGGAGCTCATCGACGAGATGGCACGAAGCGGCCCTGGCCCCTCTTCGGTGCTCGACCTAGCCGAGAAAATCAACGATGAAGAGACCACCTACAGGCTGGTTGATCAACCCACAACCTCGGGCGGCGCGAACCTGAGCGGAAACCTGGCAATGCCAGACCCGGCATTCGCAGCTGTCCTCGAGCGCATCATAAGGGAGTCAGGCCTTGCCAGCGACGCCGCCGGCATAAGCGAGGGATCCTCGAGCACTTTCGCGACAGGCGGGGGCGCTACCAAACACTGGCCGGAACTGGGCACCCCTTCACCCGCAAGTGCTCCCTCAACGGGATCCGGCGCTGCCTCGGAAGGCGGCGGTCCCGCCCCGATAAGCGGGGTCGTGACAAGCGTGGCCCGGGCTCGCGGCGCCACGGGCGCCACGTCTCCAGATTTCGCCGCCCGCACAGGCCCCTCCGTCACGGCCGTCGCCCCTCCCGGGCCGCTCCGGCCCAGCCAAGCACTCGCAGCCCTCGGCCTCCCCGCGCGCGCCTTCCCGGCCGTCCTTCCCGACGCCACGGTGGCCGAGCTGGAAGAGGAGCTTTGCCGTGCCCTCTCCCGAGCGCTCCCCCAGCCCCCACCAATGCCGTCCACGCGCGGGAGCGTCATCGCCGTCGTTGGCACCAAGACCCAGGCTTTGGCAACGGCGCGCACCCTGGCAAGTCATATAGGGATCTCCCAGAAGCAAGTGGAGGTGGCCACCCAGAGGAGGCTCTCCCGCCAAGTGAACTTGATCTCATCGCCAGAAGAGGCCGCCGAGCAACGGCGGGGGTGGCGTTGGCGAGGCCAGCCCGCTGTCGTCGTGGTCGAGACCGAGCTACGACCGGACGGCGACGACTGGGCTGCATCGGTCCTCCGGGCGCTCGAGCCGACCATTTGCTGGGGTGTAGCGGAGGCATTTCGCAAGCCCGAAGACCTCGCGGCGTGGTCCACGGCGTTGGGGGGCCTTGACGTGCTCGCAGTAGTCGAGCTCGGTTCTACAACGACGCCGGCGGCGGTCCTCGGTGCGGGCCTGCCCATCGGTCTCGTCGATTCCGAGGCGGCGACTCCCCAACTGTGGGCGGGCGTTCTCTGCGCTCGCCTCGGGACTGGCTCATGAAATCGAAGTCGAAGCCGAAGGTCAAGCGCGCGAGCGCGCGGCCGGGCGTGCTGGTACTGCTGGCGCTCGTCCTCTCGGCGCCGACACTGAGCAACCTCCTTTCCGGCTCCGACTCGACTGTCGACGCTGGGGTGCACCTCGGTGGTGCCGTCGTCATAGCGTGGGTGGCCGTCACCGTGGTCGGGCACCTCTTCGACAGCTACCGGGCAGCGTCCCTACGCCGGGACGGAGGAGGGAACGGCCCGGCCCGGTCAGACTGAACGTCTAAGTCGCTTGGAGTAAGACTGCCGTCACCCTTCTGGTCGATGTGCGGCGGCGGGAGCACGTCCACCAGGGCGGTGGTCGGTTTTCGCTGGGGCGCCGCCGAGCGCAACGCCACAAAGAGGCGAGCCGACCTGCCTTGGGGGCAGTTATCGCGACAACGGCCCCGGCAGGGGCCTGCTATAGATGACCGCAAGGCGGCGGGTACAGCGAGTGAGAGCCACGTACAACGCCCGCATACCGTGTGGACCGCTCCCAGCTATGAGCGCCGGCTCGACCACGATCACGGAATCGAACTCAAGTCCCTTGGCGTCGGCCAGCGAAAGAAGGCTCACCCGCGAGTCGAGAGCCCCCGACCCCACCTCGCCGAAGCTGACCTCACCCGCCTCCAGGGCCGACCTTGCCGGTGCCAGTAGCTCAGGGGGGACGAGGACCCCCACGTTGCCGTCCTCCGTGTCGTCGGGAGAGGCAACTGCCGCCAGCTCTTCCCGTACGGCCCTTGGGAGGGCAGGGTACCAGGGCTCGCCGGCGACATGGGGCTCGCCTGAGACGTGGGGCTCGCCGGCGACCTCGACGAAGCGGGGGTGCTCGTCGGTCCGCCGGACTGGGTCAGGGGGGATCGCGCCGGGGAGCGCTTCCCGAAGCACAGCGGCCGCAAGGTCCATTACCTCGGCGGGTGCCCGGTAGCTGACCGATAGGGCCACCCGGCGCCAGCCGTGGTTCACCGGCAGGTGGGCCATCACGTCCTCCCATGAGCCGGGCGCCCAGGGCCCGGTTGCCTGGGCGATGTCACCGGCTAGGGTCATCGAGCCCGAGAGCGAGCGCCGGCCCACCATGCGCAGCTCCATCGGCGAGAGGTCTTGAGCCTCGTCCACCACGATGTGGCCGTAGGTGCGAGGTGCGCCTTCGGAACCCACGCCGGCCAACCCGGCTGCCGAAGACCTGGCCACGGAGGCCCGTGGCCTGATGGACTTCGGCCCCAAGAGCGAGCGCGCCTCGTCCAGTAGGGCCATGTCCGCCGCCGACCAGGCCACCTGTTTCACCGAAGGACTTCGCCGCCGCCGCAGAAGGCGGAGCTCGGCCTCGCCGAAGACACCGCGCCCGGCACCCTCGAGCAAGGCCCTGGCGCCGAAAAGGTCATGGAGCAGCTCTTCGGCCGACAATCTCGGCCACATGCGGTCGAGGGCCAGAACGATCTCTGGTCGGCCCCGCAGCTCGGCCCGCACCTCGGCGACCAGCTGCTCCATCTCGGGGCCGTTCGCAGCTTCGGCCGGCCCGCGGGTGCTCGCTCGCACTTGGTCGCGCTCTGCCAGCTGCGACGCCAAGTGCTGCCAGAGTTGGGACTCCACGAAGCGCCGGCGGGCGTTATGGGTGCCCGGACGGCGTCTTGCCGCGCCGACGATGGCCTCCGAGGCCTCCGGCGTGATGGCGAGAGCCATCGAACCATAAGGGACATCCAACCGCTCCCGAAGCGCGCGCTCTCGCTGGCGGACTGCCCTCCGGACGAGGCGAGCCATCCTGGGGTCACCCTTCAGGCGGGCGACGTCGGGTGGTTCGTCCGCCCTCGGGTGCGACGCGCGGTAAATCCCGCTCACCGTCGTGAGCTCGACACCGGTTTCTCCGAGCGAAGGCAGGACTTGGTCGATGTAGTGAAGGAACGTTGGGTTGGGGCCCACCACGAGCACCCCCTGGCCCTCCAGGGGCCAGCGATAGGTGTAGAGCAGGTATGCAGCCCGGTGGAGGGCCACGGCCGTCTTGCCGGTACCCGGTCCGCCCTGGACGACGAGGGCGCCAGCCAATGGCGCGCGGATGACCTCGTCCTGCTCGGCCTGGACGGTCGCCACGATGTCGCGCATGCGCCCGGTGTGGGAGCGCGACAAGACGGCCATAAGCACGGCAGGGCCGGACAAACCGAGCACCCGCGGGCCAACGCTCTCGGGCGTCTTCCCGTCGCTTGCGAACAGCTCGTCCTCGAGGTCGACGACACGCCGTGCCTCCGTGAGGAAATGGCGGCGACGGCGCAGCCCCATCGGGTGGGCGCCGGTAGCACGGTAAAAGGGCTCCGCTACGGGCGCCCTCCAGTCGACCACGAGGGGTTCGTGGCGTTCGTCGGACAGCGCCACGCGGCCGATATGGAAGCTCTCTTCGCCTTGGTCCCTGGATGCGCCCCCGTCGGCGTCCCCACTGGCGTCCCCACTGGCGTCCCCACTGGCGTCCCCACTGGAGTCGCGGTCGATCCGTCCGAAGATGAGGGCCTCGCGGCCGAGCTCCAGTTTCTCTAGCCGCGAAATACTGTTTCGCACCCGGATGTCGCGCTCGGTGTAGGACTGGAACGTGCCACCGCGCTCTTCGCCGAACGCCTCCTTCAGGCGCGCCTCGGTCTCGCTCCGCACGAGCTCGAGCCGCCTATAGGCGCGGTCCAGGTAAGCCTGCTCGGCGGGTAGGTCAGGGTGCGGCATGGGTAGTTCTAGCCCGGAACGCCTACTTTGCTCGCAGCACCGAGGGCCGCGCAAGGCGTTTGTGCTCCGAGCCAGGTTACGTTAGGTAGGTGCCGCCCTCGCCGTTCCTCGCCGCCTGCCGGGGCGAGGCGGTGCCCTGGACCCCGGTTTGGTTCATGCGCCAAGCCGGCCGCCACCTGCCCGAGTACCGCCAACTGCGAGGTGAGGGGAGCATCCTCGACGCGGCACGCCGGCCCGACCTGGCCGCCGAGATCACGCTCCAGCCGGTCCGTCGGTACGGGGTCGACGCTGCCGTGCTGTTCTCGGACATCATCGTGCCCGTCACCGGGTTCGGGGTCGACATAGCCCCCGGCGTAGGGCCCGTTGTAGAGGAGCCCTTCCGCAGCGCCGCCGACCTCGACCGGCTCCGAGTCGAGCCGCCGCCCTACGTGGCCGAGGCCGCCCGGCTCGTCGCCAAGGAGAGCCCCGTACCCCTCATCGGGTTCGCGGGAGGGCCGTTCACCCTGGCCAGCTACCTGGTAGAGGGTGGGCCTTCGCGTTCGTACACGACGACCAAGGCCCTCATGTGGGGCGAACCTCGCCTGTGGGGGGACCTGGTGGGCCGCTTGGCAGCCATCGCCGTCGCCAGTCTCCGGGCCCAGGTCGAGGCCGGGGCATCTGCCGTGCAGATCTTCGAGAGCTGGGGTGGGGCACTGTCGCCCCCGGACTACCGTTCTTATGTACTGCCGGCGCTCCGGTCGATCTTGGAGAGCCTGAAGGCGCTCGACGTCCCCCGCATAGTGTTTGGCGTGTGCACAGGAGAACTGCTCCGGCTCTTTTCGGAGGCGGGAGCCGACGTGGTAGGGGTCGACTGGAGGGTGCCCCTCGGCGTGGCCAGGAGCCGGCTCGGGCCGGGCTCGGTGCTTCAGGGAAACCTGGACCCGGCCGCGTGCCTCGCTCCTTGGGAAGTGCTTGCCCAGCAGGCCGAGGCGGTGCTGAGGGAGGCGGGGCCGGCCGGTCATATCTTCAACCTCGGCCACGGGGTGCTCCCGGCCACCGACCCAGCTCAGCTGTCGCGGCTCGTCGACCTCGTGCACTCGCAGACTTCGAGCCCAGGCACAGCGGGCCCAGGCACAGCGGGCCCAGGCACAATGGCTCGGGGCACAGGTGCCCCGACCGCAGGGGACGACCGGTGAAGCTCATGCTCAAGTTTACGGTGAGGGTTGGGGACATGGAGAGGTCCGAGGCCCAGTGAGAGCGGCAATTATCGGGGGGGGCATAGCGGGTCTCGCCGCCGCGTGGGAGCTCTCTTCCTCTGGTGCGGAGGTTGCTGTATACGAACCAAGCCACTTAGGAGGGAAACTAGTCACCTCCGAGTTCTTGGGGCGGCCAGTCGACGAGGGGCCTGATTCCCTGCTCGCACGAGTGCCCGAGGGCATCGCCTTGTGCGCAGAACTTGGCCTCGACGACGAACTTGTCTCGCCTAGCGCTTCCAAGGCTCTCGTTTGCTGCGACGGCGAGCTCAGGCCCCTTCCCGGAGGGCTCATCCTCGGCGTGCCGGCGGGCATGTGGCCCTTGGCGCGCTCTGGTTTCCTCTCCCCCGCCGGACTGGCCAGGGCCGCCCTGGACCTGGCACTACCTGCTGCGGCCGTGGGTGACGACGAGAGCCTGTGGCACCTGGTCGCTTCGCGCTTTGGCCGTGAAGTAGCCGACCGGCTGGTCGAACCACTGGTAGGGAGCATCTACGCCGGATGGACACGCGGCCTCTCGGCGGCCATCGCCGCTCCACAGCTGCTCGCGGCCGCCAAGGCCAACCGGAGCCTCCTCCTGGCCCTGCGCAAAGCCGCCCACAACACGCACGACAGCTCGGGCAGCAACCCGCGCGGCAGCTCGGGCAGCAGCAGTACGGGCAGCAGCAGTACGGGCAGCGACACGGGCGGCGCTGCCGGCCCGGTCTTCGTCGCCCCGAGGGGCGGGATGCAAGCGATAGCGGACAGGCTCGTAGAGCGCTTGAAGGCAGCCCACGTAGCCTTCATCCCGCTCGAGGTGAGCGCGCTGCTCCGGGACGGCCAGGCCGTTTCGGTCGAGCCTGCAGGGGAACGCTATGACGGCGTCGTGGTCGCCGTTCCCGCCCCGGGGGCGAAGAGCCTGCTCGCTGGCCTAGGTGTTGAAATGGGCCAGTTGGGCCAGCTCCCCTTCGCCTCCGTCGGGATCGTAACCCTGGCCATACCAGAGGGTTCGCTGCCCGTACCAGCACACGCGAGCGGCCTGTTGGTGGCGCCCCCGAGCGAGCTGCTCATGACTGCGTGCTCGTTTGGGAGCAACAAGTGGCCGCACTGGGCCGGCACCGGGACGACCATCCTCCGGGTGTCGGTCGGCAAGGCCGGTGACGAGCGGTGGTCAGCGCTCGCAGATGAGGAGCTCGCCGGCCGGGTTCTCGGCGAGGTCGCTGGCGTGCTCATGGGCGCTCAAACCGGAGGGAGGCACCGGCCAGGCACCGCCGCTTCTCAACGCCCGGCAGAGATCTCCCCCATTGCCTGGAGGGTGAGCCGCTGGCCAGGAGCGTTGCCCCAGTACCCGGTGGGCCACTTACAGAGGGTGGCCGCGCTCCGCGACCAGCTCCACCGCCAGGCGCCTACGGTCGCGCTCGCCGGCGCCAGCTACGGCCGGGTAGGCGTTCCTGCCTGCATCGCGTCAGGACGCCAGGCCGCCGTTTCGGTGCGCAACGCCGTCGGCAGCAAAAATGGCGGCCGCCTGGCTCCGGCCGGCGAGCACGTGGTCGGCCATGACCACGGCCGCGGCTGAGTAAGTGCTCAGCTGGCCGCCTGGGTAACGCGCACATTCTGGGTGGGCACAGCCCGTCCAGTACGCGCCGCTCGGGTGGCGGAGGTGGCGGGTGCAAGCGAGCAAGGCATGCGCCTCGGAGGCCAGGCCGGCGCGCGCCACCGCCATGGCGCACTCGGCGGTCTCGGCGGCGGTCACCCAGTATCGGTCCGCGACGCACCGGGCCCCGAGGCCAGGCTCCACGAACTCGCCCCAACGGAGGGCGATCCGCTGGCGGGCTTCTTCACCGGCGAGCGCACCTGTCAGGACCGGATAGTACCAGTCCATCGCCCAGCGCCCCTTGGGTGCGAACGCGCCCTTCCGCCGGCCCACGGTGCCCTCACCGGTGACCTCACCTCGACAAAACTGGGCGACCGCGGTCGCGACCCGAGACCCCGCCTGCGACCAGGGCAGGGGGTCCTCCCCGAGCGTGCTGGCGATCTCGGCGGCACAGTGGAAAGACAAGAGCAGCGAGGAGTTGGCCGAGAGCAGGGCATAGGTCGCACGCACCCCGTCGACGTCTACCGACCAGGCAATTTCCCCTTCAGGGAGCTGGCACTCGAGGCACCACGCCATGGCGCGAGAGACCACCGGCCAGATGGCCTCCAAAAAGCTCCTACCGGCGCCGAGTCGCGAGCACCACAAAGCACCCGTAGCCACGTACGAACAGACATTGGGGTCGCGCCGTGGCTCCACCACGCCGCCCCTAACGTAGCCGGTGCACCAGCTGCCGTCTCCCAGCTGGTTGGCCGCAAGCCAGCCAAAGGCCCTTTCGACCTCAGCCCAGCGTCCGGCACAGGCGAGCGCCATGGCCGCCTCCACGTGGTTCCAAGGATCTGCGTGACCACCCTTGAACCAAGGGACAAGGCCGTCAGGCATCTGCAGCGAGGCGATCCAGTCTGCCGTCTCGACCACCTCGTCAGGAGAGAGAGCGCCGGCGCCGAGGGCCGGAGTGCGCGGTACGGCTGGCGCCGGCCAGGCCTCAGTCTCGGCGCGCATACACGGCGAGGCTCTTGCCCAATATCGGGTTGAGGGCCGCCTCCGGCAAAGAGGTGAGAGGGCTGTGAGCGGTTATGTCCCAGACGAGGAGCCGATGGTAGGCCTTCACGAGGGCGCTGCCGTCGGCGTGCTCCCCGAGCAGGCACCGCAACCACCAGTACGGGCTGTGGAGGGCGTGGGCGTGGTGAGCTCGGTAGGGCTGGAAACCAGCGTCTTCCAGGCGGCTTTCCAGCTGCCTGCGCCGGTAGATGCGGATGTGGCCACCCGGAGTGTTGTGATAGTCAGCCGACAGGGCCCAGTTGACAACCTCGGGGTACCAGCGGGGGACGGTCACGGCAAGGGCTCCGCCCCTTCTCGTGACGCGCGCCAGCTCCGCCAGCACCGCCCCGTCGTCACGGACGTGCTCTAGGACCTCCGAGGCGACGACCCTGTCGAAACATCCGTCCGGGAAGGGCAGCGCCATGCCGTCGCCCGCTACCACGTGGCCCTGGCCACCGGACTCGGCGGTCTGTTTGTCCTCGTCGAGCATCACCCGCACCCAGGCCATCGCGCGCTTCACCTCCTCGAGATCGGCGTCGAGCGCAGTCGCGATCGCCCCGCGGCGCATCGCTTCGAAGCTGTGGCGCCCCCCGCCGCAACCGAAGTCAAGCACACGCTCGCCACTTCGGAGGCCGAGCCAGCTAAAACGTACGGTCAGCAACGCCCGGTCACTGCCCCCTGGGCGCGCCGGCGGCGCGTGCGATGCCGCTCGGGCTCCGGGCGTGCCCGCCCTGGGAGGCCTGCTCGATCGTCTCCCGGTACTGCTCGACGACGCCGGCGGCACAGCGTTGCCAGGTGAAGCGACCGAGCACCCGGCGCCTCCCGGCTGCTCCGAGGCGTTCGCCAAAGGACGGGGCCCCAAGGACGTTGCCGAGGGCGCTCGCGAGTGCTCCAGGGTCGGCCGGCGGGACGAGGACCGCCGCCTCTCCGTCAGGGCCGACGACCTCGGGAAGCGCACCCCCAGACGAGCAGACGACTGGCACCTCGCAGGCCATGGCCTCCACCGCTGGTAGGGAAAAACCCTCGTAAAGAGAGGGGATGGCGGCTGCAGAGGCCTCTTGGTAGAGGCCGACGAGCTCGGCGTCGCTAACCCCCGAGCGGAACGTGACGGCACCCTCGAGCCCCAAGCGCGAGATCGCCCTGGCACTCGCCGGCCTCGGCTCGCCGACTACGACCAGGTGGGCCTCGGGCTGCTCGGTGCGCAGCTTCGCCAGGGCTTCCAAGAGGTAGGAAAGGCCCTTCATCGGCACGTCCGCGCTCGCCGTCGTCATCACCCGTCCGGGCACCCGCCGGCTTGGCCGGCCCGGGAGGGGGTGGAAGAGCTCGGTATCGGTGCCGATCGGGACAACCGCGACCCGCTCACGGGCGACACCCATCTGCTCGACGATGTCGCGTCGCGATGACGAAGAGACGGTCAGCACCCGAGGTAACCGGCGCGCGACGGCGTTTTGCATGCGGACGAAGCCGTACCAGCGCCTGATGGAGACCTCCTTCCTCCGGCCCTCGGCCGTGGCGACGTCGACCAGGCGGTCGACCGTGATGGGGTGGTGGCACGTCCCGACGACGGGCCACCCCTCGCCCGAGAGGGCAGCGATCCCGCTGCCGAAGGAACCGTTGTCGTGGACCACGTCGAAGCCGTCGCTTCTTTCACCGAGCGCACGCCGGGCCCTCCAGCTGAAGGTACGTGGCTCGGGGAACCCCCCGGCGAGCATCATCAGGACTTCGGCGACGTCAGCCCATGAGCGCAGTTCATCCAAGTGCGGGATCCGGAAAGGGTCCGGCTCACGGTAGAGGTCGAGGCTGGGGACCCTGACGAGGTCCACCCCCCGGTCGAGCACCGGCCAAGGCTGTCCGGAGAACACGGTGACGCGGTGCCCGAGGCGGACCAGCTCGCGCGAGAGGAAGCGGCAGTACACGCCCTGGCCGCCGACATGAGGGTTGCCGCGGTAGGCAAGGAGCGCGACGCGGAGGCCTTCGGACATCCCTACAGCGTTGCCTGCTGCCCGGCGCCGGTCAAACCTCCTGCGGCTCGCCGGTGTAGCAGACGGAGCGACCCCGTAGCACCGCCAGGTTCCCATTCGCCGCTCCCGAGCAGCTCCCCGTAGAGCTGATAGGGCACCTGGCCTCCCTCGGCCGGGTCAGCGAAAACGTCGTGCACGGCAAGCGTCCCGCGGGGCGAAACCTTGGGGGCCCAGGAGGAAAAGTCGGCCCTCGCGACATGAGCGCCGTGGCCACCGTCTATAAAGACCATCGCGAACGGCCCCTTCCACCACTTCGCCACGGACGCCGATTCACCCACCACGAGCACCACGCTGTCCTCGAGGCCTGCTTCACGGACCGTACGCCTGGCCAAGGGCAAGGTGTCGATGACGCCGGTCGCCGGGTCGACGACCTCGGGGTCGTGGTGGGCCCAACCAGGCTGCAGCTCCTCCGAACCGTGGTGGTGGTCAATGCTGAAAAGCAGCGTTCCTGCCTCGCGGGCAGCGGCTCCCAGGTAGACGGCTGACTTTGCGCAGTAGGTACCTATCTCGAGCAGCGGGCCGAGCCCTGTCCTCCCCGCGACAAGGCCTGCCTGGTAGAGGGCCATGCCCTCGGGCTCGGGCATGAAGCCCTTGGCGCGGGCTGCGACGTCTCGCCAATCAACTGGCTGGGCCACCTGCCTGCCGTCAGTGATGTGCCGCCATTCCCGTGCCGCCGGGTTGAGGAGCGGCCTCCGTGTGCCCGCTGGCGAACACCAGGCGGTTGAAGATCACGAACTTGATCACCCACACGACCCCCCACGCGAAGAGCGACGCTCCCATGATCGCCAAGGCCCGGTCGAGCCCGACGACGTGGTTGGACTTGGCGAGGTGGTCGGCGATGTCAACCGTGACCGTGGAAGCGGCCAGGCCCGCGAGGGTCAGGGACCAGAAGGGGACCACCTCTTTCCACATGTGGCTCTTTCCCGTCTTACCCCAGGCCCACTTGCGGTTGAGCTCGAAGGCGGCAGGTGTAGAAGCGGCGGCGCCCAAGGCATTGGAGGCAACCCCGGAGAGGTGGAATAGCCAAGCACAGACCAGGATCACGAGCTCGCTTATACCGACGGCCACGACCGAGACCATCGAGTAGCGGAGGAACTTGGCAAGCGAGCCCATGCCCCTCGCCGGCGCCAAGGCGCGCGACACGAGCGGGTTGGCAAAGAACCGCCGCGCCGGGCGGCTCCCAACCAGGCGGTCGATCGTGGTGACCCTCCCCCCGTGACGAGACGGTGAGGTCGTAACGGGGTCACTGGGGCCCCTCTCAACGGGTGTCGTGGCCATAGGCATATCGCCTGCCGGCACGTCGGCGCTAGCTCGCACCCCGACATGGTACCCGTGTCGGCCGGGCGTCCCTAGGCAAGGCCGGGGCGCGCCGCTCCCCCTCCTGACGCTGACGAGCAAAAACCAGGGCCTGAGGCTGCCCGTCCTGGGCACTGGGTAGCATCGTCGTTGCCATGCCCAGGTCCAACGTTCTCACCCCGCAGGCGGTCGACTTCCCCCAGTGGTACCAAGACGTCGTTGCAAAGGCGGAGCTCGCCGAAGGCGGCCCGGCTCGGGGGACCATGGTCATCCGTCCCTACGGCTACGCGATCTGGGAACGCATGCAGGGCGAGCTCGACGCCCGCATCAAGGCGGCCGGCGCCAGGAACGCCTACTTTCCGGTCTTCATACCGGAGAGCTACTTCCGGCGCGAGGCCGAGCACGTGGAGGGCTTCAGCCCCGAGCTCGCCGTAGTGACCCACGGCGGTGGGAAGAAGCTCGAGGAGCCCTTGGTGGTGCGCCCCACGAGCGAGACGATCATCGACTCCTTCTTCGCGAAGTGGGTGCAGAGCTACCGGGACCTGCCGCTGCTCATCAACCAGTGGGCCAACGTCGTGCGCTGGGAGATGCGGCCGAGGCTCTTCCTAAGGGGAACGGAGTTCCTCTGGCAGGAGGGCCACACGGCTCATGCCACCGAGGAAGAGGCCCACCGCTACGCGCTAAGGATACTGACCGACGTGTACCAAGACTTCATGGTCGAAGTCCTCGGCGTACCGGTGATGACGGGGCGCAAGACCGAGCGTGAGCGCTTCGCCGGTGCCAAGACGACTTGGGCGGCAGAGTCGATGATGCGCGACGGCAAGGCCCTCCAGATGGGGACCAGCCACGAGCTAGGGCAAGGGTTCGCCGAGGCGTTCGGGATCAGTTTTTCGGACGAGTCGGGACGCCAGTCGTTCTGCTGGCAGACCTCATGGGGGGCCTCGACCCGCCTGATGGGCGCGCTCGTCATGGCCCACGGCGACGACCTGGGCCTCCGCCTGCCCCCGCGGATCGCCCCGGTGCAGGTCGTCGTGCTTGCCGTTCGGGCCGAAGACGGGGCCGGTGAAGCCGCCACGCGCATCGCCGAGTCGCTTGCCAAGGCTGGCCACCGGGTAGAGCTCGACACCCGGACAGACCTTTCATGGGGGAGGCGCGTGGTCGGGTGGGAGATCCGAGGCGTCCCGGTCCGCCTGGAAGTGGGACCGCGTGATCTCTCGGAGGGCAAGGCCGTCCTCTGCCGGCGAGACTGCAACTCGAAGACCCCCGTCTCGCTCGACCAAGTCGAGGCAGAGGTCGCCAAGGCGCTCGAAGAAAGCCAGGAAGCCCTACTCGGGGAGGCCCGCGAGGCCTTGGAGGCGCGCACGGCGAAGGTTGCTTCTCTCGAGGAGGCCGAAGAGGCCGCCCAGTCAGGCTTCGCCCTGCTGCCCGGGGCAGCCCTCGCCAGCGAACGTGCCGCCGCCGGGCAAGGCGAGGCGAGGCTCAACGAGGCCGGCGTGACGGTGAGAGTGCTACAGCGCCCCGACGGCTCACTTCCTGGTGCCGATGAAGAGCTCACGAGCCTCGTCGCCGTCGTGGCGCGTTCTTACTGACACTTCCCGGGCCTCACTTACTCCTGGCGGCCTCGTCCAGCGACTGGCAACTGCTTGCTGAGACCTTGCCCTCGACGGTGAACGTCGACAGCGGCAGGGGCCCGCGGCTTTCCTAACTGTCACTTCGCAGGTCAAATCGGTAGACATTGGTGTCGCGCTCTTGGAAACCGACCTTCCGGTAAAGGTTGTTCGCCGCTTCTCGTGATGGCCGGGAGGTGAGGTCCACGGTCTTCGCGCCCCTCGCCCGCGCCACCTCTACGGCAGCCCTCGTCAGGGCCTCCGCCACGCCTCTGCGCCGGGCCGCAGTATCCACAACTACGTCTTCCACCCAGGCACGCATGCCGGTCGGCAAGCGGAAGAGCACGAGTGTGACCATGCCAACTATCGGGCCCTCGGATCCACTGGCATCGCTGAGTGGCGCGGGCGGGCCCTCGACCGGCACTGGGGCCGGCAACGGGGTGCCGTCCCTCCCCACGGAGCCGTCCCTCCCCACGGAGCCGTCCCTCCCCACGGAGCCGTCCCTCCCCACGGAAACGGTGTCGTCCCTCGCCACGAGGAGGACGGTTGCCGGCGACGCCACAATTTCTCCGATCTCCTCGTCGCTCGGCTCCCGAGCAGACGACGAGAGCTGAGGGAGGAGCCGGCGCACCGCGGCCAGGAGCTCGCCGTCGGCCTTGCGCACCTCGGCCACGCTCACCACAGGCCGAGTGTACGCCGCACCCGGAACGCTTGTCCCAGGCCGAGCTTGGGCGCGGGCGGGGAGGCCCTCTGCCCGAGGATTTACACATTCGTCATCCTCTGGTCACCTGGTTAACAACTGGCCTTGGTAGCTTGAAGACCAGGTGGTGGGCGCGAGGCTTTGACGGCGTCCCCCTGGCCCCTTAGCCCCCCATCACCAGGGTCCCCTCTCCCCCCTGGGGGACCCGCGCGCCCTTGCGGGCCGGCGCCCTTGCGGGCCGGCGCCCTTGCGGGCCGGCGCCGGAACCTCCGAGTGGCCGTCGACGAGCCCAAAATGCCACTGTGGCCTATGGCCACCTCGGACTGGGACGAGCTCCTCAGCTATGACCGAGAGCACGTCTGGCACCCTTACGCCCCACTGCCCGCGGCCCTTCCCCCGCTGCCAGTGGCATCCGCCTCGGGAGTGCGGCTCCGTTTGGCTGACGGGCGAGAGCTCGTCGACGCCATGTCATCGTGGTGGGCGGCCATCTGGG
Organism: Actinomycetes bacterium; assembly: GCA_021787035.1. Classification (GTDB taxonomy): domain Bacteria; phylum Actinomycetota; class Acidimicrobiia; order Acidimicrobiales; family Palsa-688; genus JAJZYO01. The sequence continues at coordinate 28,876 of JAJYMM010000196.1, read as the reverse complement.
GCTACCGCCACCGTGATCTCGATGCGGCCGTGGAAGCCCAGCTCGGTGAGATGGCGCACGTCATGTTCGGCGGGCTGACGCACGCGCCAGCTATCCAATTAGCGAACAGGCTGTCCGACATGGCTCCCAACGGCCTCGACCGGGTCTTTTTTGCCGACTCCGGGTCCGTCTCGGTGGAGGTCGCCCTGAAGGCATCTCTCCAGTACCAGCGCAACCTAGGCCGCCCCTCAAGGGCCAAGTTCCTCGCACTGGCCGGCGGGTACCACGGGGACACCTTGGGCGCGATGTCTGTCTGTGACCCGGTCGGAGGTATGCACCATCTTTTTGGGCCCTACCTCCCCCGCCAGTTCTTCCTGCCTCGACCACCGGCCGGAGAAGGGGTCGACCCGGGGTGGGAGACCGCCGTCCGCTTGATAGCGGGCGAGCACGGGAGCGAAATCGCCGCAGTGATAGCGGAACCGGTCGTACAGGGTGCCGGTGGGATGTGGTTCTACGACCCCGGTTACGTCCGGGTACTGAGAGAGGTGGCAGACGAGCACGGCGCTCTCCTCGTGCTTGACGAGATCGCAACCGGCTTCGGGCGCACGGGCTCCCTCTGGGCGTGCCAGGCCGCAGGGGTATCGCCCGACATCATGTGCGTAGGGAAGGCGCTCACCGGCGGCTACCTGTCCCTCGCCGCCATGATCTGCACCGCGGAGGTGGCCGACGTCGTCTCTGGAGGCGAAGCTGGCGCCTTGGTGCACGGCCCGACTTTCATGGCCAACCCTCTCGCCTGCGCGGCGGCGCTCGCCTCGACCGCCCTCGTCCTCCGCCCTGGCCTTCCGGAGCGCATAACGCACATCGAAGGGCGCCTTCGCGAGGCTCTCGATCCGGCAAGCGCGCTATCCGGCGTGGCCAACGTGCGCTGCCTCGGCGCGATCGGGGTCGTGCAACTCGATCACCCCGTTGACGTTGCGGCCGCTACCCAAGCCGCTACATCCGCCGGCGTTTGGCTCCGCCCGTTCAGGGACCTCGTGTACACAATGCCTCCCTACATATGCACCGACGACGAGCTCCTCCAGATCGGCACCGCCGTGGTTGCTGCCGCCCAGGCCAGCTGAGCCCAAGCGGGCACCCCGAGGTTGTATGGGGCCCGAGGTTGTATGGGGCCCGAGGTTGTATGGGGCCCGAGGTACTATGTGGCGGGCGCCGGCTGGGACGCAACAGCGACGCCAGGGAGGTTGCGGCGGAGCGCGGGCGTGAGGAGCCCGATCAGTACTAACTCGAGGGCCCCGGCCACGAGAAAGGCGGACCTTACCCCCCATGCATCTGCGACGATGCCACCGACGATGGCACCGGCTGGCGCCGCGGTCTGGACGAAGAGGCGGTGAACGCTCCCGACACGCCCGAACAGTTGCTTGGGGATGATCTGCTGGCGAGTCGTCACGGAACCCACGTTGATGACGGCGGTGCCGAGCTCTTGGAGGCCAAAGGCCAGGGCTGCCAGCCAGGCCAAGCCCGCAACTGACATGCCCAGGTACGACAGACCGCAGGCCAACGAGCCCGCGATCACGACTCCCGAAGCACCGAGGCGGCGCTGGGCCGCGCCACCGAAGAACAGGCCCACCACGCCGAGGACAGCTGCTCCTGCAAGGAACGCCCCGTAGCCAGTCGAAGAGAGCGAGAGGACGTGCCTCCCGTAAATGACGACAAGGGCAATGACCATGCTTTGGTTGAACGAGCCAGCCGATACAGCCCCAGCCAGTAACTTGAGGGACAGGTTGGAGTTGAAGACCCGAAAGCCGGTACGGAGATCGTCTCTCCACGTCGGCTTGGACCTGTGCGCCGACGGTGCTGGTCGGGCCTTCCCGTCGTGGGCTGGCTGCGCGACGCTTGGCGGACCGGCGGCGTCGCCGACGGGCTCGGAAGGATTGGGCGCCGCTTCGCTCGGCGCCGCCGGGACGCTCGTGCGGACCAGGACAGCCGAGGCAACAAAACTCACAGCGTCAGCGAGGAAAGGGAGCCGCTGGGCTGCGCTAAACAAGAAGCCGCCTACCGCTGGACCGATCACCTGCTCGCCCGCGGCGTCCGCCGACATGAGACGCCCGTTGCCAACTGCGAGCTGCTCGCGTGAAGCCACGACATCTGGGAAGACGGCCTGCAGCGCGAGCCTGTACGTAACTTCACAAACGGCTACCACCACGGCGGCGACATAGACCATCGCGAGGTCTGCCGCGCGCAAGCTCATTGCGACTACCAACCCGCCGAGCACGAGGCCCGGCAAGAGCTCGGACGCCGCCATCAAAGACCGCCTGTCCCGGCGATCGGTCAAGAGACCCGCCGGCAGCGCAGCGAGCGCCGCCGAAGCCCGGTTCGCGGCCGTGACGCCGGCGATCAAAACCGCGCTACGGGTCATCGTGAGAGCCAGCAGGGGCAATGCCACCATCCCGACAAGGCCGTCACCGGTGGACGACAAGGCCGTGGCCCACCACAAGCGCCAGAACCGCTCTCCCAGGCGCACGCGCTTGGAGCGGCCCCCGGCTGGAGCCCGGCCAGTGCTAGCACTATCGGTACCTGTCGTTGCGCCCGCCGCGGACGCGGCAGGCCGAGCGGGCTGGCGCCTCAACCGTACCTCTTTTACCTGCTAGAGACCCTCACAAACGAGCCGCGGCTATCTCTTTTGACTATGTTGCATAGGAGGCTAGCAGCCCGTGCAATGGTTGTTCCGTCGCTTGCACAAATGGGACAAAGGTGCGCTTTCCTGCGCAATTTTCGCGTTTTACCTAGCATTACAAACCCCGGGCACCCGATCGCGTCGAAAGGTAGTTTCTTCCTCTAGACTTGGGCTTGGCCGCCTTCCAGGTCGTCAGCGTCAACCCGTCTTCGAGGCTGGGTCATTGAAGCGAACAAGGAGGCAGAAGACGCCGGATAGGCGGGGCACCCTGAGCACAGGGCGTGCCCTCGTGCTCGCCGCTCTCCTCGCGGGCGCGACGGCCACCGTCTATGTATTCGGCCTTGCCGGGCGCCGGGCCGTCGGCGGGGACCACCCGTGGTTTTTCGCCCTTGTCGCAATAGGCGTCTGGGCGGCGTTCGTGCGTCCTGTCCCGGTACGCAACCGCCGCTACAGCGTTTCGATGGCCCTCTCAGAAATATCGGCCCTCGTAGCGACCGTGTTCCTGTCCCCGCTCCTCGCACTGCTCGCCGTCTCGACCGGGCACCTTGCGGCAGGAGCGCAGCGACGTGTCCAGCCCATCAAGATCCTCACCAACTGGCTCATTTACGCAGCAAGCGCCGCCATAGGCATCCTCGTCTACGACGAGCTCATCGGCAGTGGCATCCCGACAAGCCCGCACGGCTGGGTCGTCAGCGGGGTCGCCATAGCCGCCGTCAATGCCGTGAACGCAGCGCTCTTGCTCAGCGTAATGGCCACGGTCGACCCCCGCTGGCGTCACCCAGCCGTGAAGCCGATCCTCGTCCAGACCTCGTTGGGAGTAGTCCTCTGCACGCTTGGCGGCTTGGTTGCCGTCTCTTTGATCTGGGTCAACAACTGGGGGGTGTTGCTGTTCGTAGCCGTGGCCGGAGCCGCCGTCCTCGCCTACCGAGAGGCGGCCGTGGCAAGCCAGCGCTATACCAGCCTGGAGCGGCTCTACGGCTTTACTCGCAACCTGTCATCCCTGATCGAGGCGCCAGCAGTGATCGGCACTGTCCTCGAAGAGGCCCGTGCGCTGCTGTCGGCGAACCACGCGGAGCTCGTCTTCCCGATGGGTGCTCGCATAGGCGCGACCGTCGGCGGCGGGGCTGACAAGGGGGTTGCCCTCCACTGCACCCTTGTCGACGAAGGAGAGCCCGAGATCGAGCCTCAGGCAGAGCCATCTCCGCTCGACAAGATCGCCTTCGAGCGGGGTGCGATGCGTTTCAGCGAGGGCACCCAGCGAAGCGCAGAAGTGGACGGCGACGGCCGGCAGCGAAGCTCCGAAGTCGACGGCGAGCTCGGCAAGGCCCTCCGCGAGCACGGCCTGCGTGAGGGCTTGGTGGCGCCCCTCCAGCACGACGACCCGAGCGCTGGGTACCTCCTTGTGGCCGACCGTGCGTTCAGGCACGACGGCTTTAGCGACAGGGAGCTCCGCTTCTTGGAGGTCTTGGCCGCCAACGCCGGTGTCTCGCTTCGCAGCACGCGGCTGCTCGAGGCGCTCCGCCTCGAAGCAGAAGTGCGCCAGCACCAAGCCCAACACGACTCGCTCACGAGCCTGCCCAACCGGTCGTTCTTGTCGGAGCGCCTGGAACAAGCCCTCGACGGGAAGGACGCCAAGGGAAGCGTCGCCGTCATGCTCGTCGACCTCGACGGGTTTAAGGAGGTGAACGATACCCTCGGCCACCAGACCGGCGATGCCATCTTGACTGAGGTCGCGCACCGCCTCGCACCCCTCGCACGGGGAGGCGACGTGGTGGCCCGCCTCGGCGGGGACGAGTTCGCCGTGCTGATGCCGAACGCACCGAGTGAGGCCGCGATCTCGTCCAAAGCCGATGAGGTGCTCGACCTGATCAGAAGACCCTTGGCCGTCGAAGGGCTCGTACTTGACGTCCGCGCGAGCCTGGGCGTGGCAGTATCGCCCTCGCACAGCCACGACGCCACGGCTTTGATGCGCCACGCAGATATAGCCATGTACACGGCAAAGCGCTCGGGTGGGGGCGCGCGGTTCTACGACAGGGCGGCCGACCAGAGCACCCTCAGGCGCCTCATGATCGCCACCGAGCTGCGCAGGGCCGTCGAGGTCGGCGACCTCGAAGTCTGGTACCAGCCTGTCGTCGAGCTGTCCTCGGGGAAGGTAGTGAGCTGCGAAGCGCTGTTGCGTTGGGACCACGACCGGTTCGGCCCGATCTCACCCAACGAGTTCATCCCGGTCGCCGAGAGCGCGGGTCTGATCGACCAGCTCACTTGGTGGGTCTTGGACACGGCACTGAGCCAGGCCAAGGCCTGGAGGGAGTTGGTCGTGCCCAGCCTGCACATGGCTGTCAATTTCTCCGCCCGAAGCCTCATGAGCATGGACATCGCCGAACGGCTTGGCGAGGTGCTCGATCAAGCCGGCCTCGAGCCCGGCACACTTACCTTGGAACTGACGGAGTCTTCGGCCATGGCAGACCCCCAAGGTTCCCTCCGCGTCCTCTCGAGGTTGCGCCGGCTTGGAATCACCTTGTCGATCGACGACTACGGGACCGGGTTCTCCTCCCTCAGCCGCCTGAAGCACCTGCCCTTCCACGAGCTGAAGATCGACCGCTCGTTCGTGAAAGAGATCATGCACGACAAAGGCGACGAGGCCATCGTCCGCTCCACGATCGAGCTCGCTCGCAGCCTCGGCCGCAGCGTCACGGCCGAGGGCGTCGAGGACCAGGCCACCCTTGCGCACCTCGAAGGGCTCGGTTGCGACGCGGCACAAGGCTTTTTCCTCGCGCGCCCGCTACCGGCTCCTCAGTGCGAAAAGTGGTTGCTCGCGGCTTCGGCGGCCGGCTACGGCTCGGTCACGCGCCTCCATCTAGACAGGCGAGCCACCGACGCAGGCGCCAGCCCTCAGAGCGAACCCAAGCCGGAACGGGCAAGCGCTCCCCGGAGGGCTACCGGCCACTAACGGTTCACGCACCGCACCAACCGACGGGCACGCCCAGGGTGGCGGTATCGTCTTAACTATGGCCCAGGCTCCCAGAGCGGGCCAAGGGTCGGCCCGCTTGACCCATGCGCTGTCCTCAGCGCCTCGTTGGCCTGAGCTCGCTCTGGTTTGCGTCGGGCTCAACTTGGCTGAGACGGGTCTCGTAATGGGCCTCGACCCAGGAGCCCGGCCTGACCTCGCCCCGCAGGCGAGCGCAATTGCGCCTTTCGGCGTCTTTGGCGACCTCCGCTGGATCAGCGTCTACCAGTACTCCTGGTGGGCCCTGGCCGCCGAGTTGACCGCCATGTTGGTTTTTCGGGGCGCGGTGACAGCGCTTTCAATCGGCCTCTCCTGGCCTGAGCACGTAGCGCGGCCCTCCCCGGCAAGGCTCGCCGCGCGGGGGGTGATAGCCACTGCACTCGCCTCCTTGCTCCTGGTACCGAGCGTCGCGCTCCTCTTCGGCCTGGCCGCCGTGCCCGTGTCCTGGCTGTTCCTGGCGGCCGTCCCGTTGGCCCTTCTCGTGGCCTTCGTCATACACCCTGCAGCAGTGAGCGGGGACTGGTGGCGGAGGTTCTTTTCCCTGCGCGCCATCGGCTGGGTCGCACTGGCCTTCGCCGTACTGAGTGCCTCCAGCGCCGCGATGTCAGCCGCCCCGCGAGTGCTCTGGCCTGCCGTCGCCGCGCTCTCGGGGCTGTTCAATGCCTGGTCCTGGTTCGGCATCGTCCACGCCGTTGCCGACCGAGCGCCCTCGAGGCACAAGGTCCCGGTGGCCGCGCTGTCCGTGGCTACGCTTGCGGCCGTCGTCGTAGGTGGGACGATCGTCGGCTTCGACGCAGCGAGGAAATCGCCCGCCGATACCTTCGGGCCACTCGCCGTGCCGCCCGAAGATGGGGGTGGGACGGGGACGGCGCTACTCGTGGTCTCCGGGTACGGCTCGAGCTGGGACGGCACCTCCGAGCACCCAATACCAGGCAACTTCATTGAGCAACCTTTCTCCTATCGCGGCCTCACCAGTTCAGGCTCTCCGCTGCCCTACGACGGCGCCGACACCGCCAAGCCCTTCACAAAGCTCGGCCGCATGCTCCTCCGGCAGGTCGCCGCGCTCCATCACCGGACAGGACGCCGTGTGGACGTCGTAGCTGAGAGCGAGGGAGCGCTCATCGCGAAGACAGCCCTCCTGGCGTACCACGACCCCTACGTGGCGGCACTCGTGATGGCGAGCCCGCTCGTCAGCCCGGGGCGGGTTTGGTACCCAACCACGGGCAACACCGGCTGGGGAGTTGCCTCGAGTACGGCCATGCAGTTGATCGGCGACGCGTTCCAGTCCGTGTCGCCGGTCGACCTTTCTCCCGACAACCCCCTATTGGCGTCACTCGACCGCCAAGGCCCTCTCGTGAGGGAGGCAATGGTTTGCCCGCTCACCGGTACCCGTCAGTTCGCCCTCTTGCCTCTCGCAGACGCCACCGCGACGCCCGCCACCATCAAACTGCCTTACCCTTCGGTCGTGCTTCCAGCCTTCCATGGTGGCCTTATCGAGACTCCCGCCTTCGCCAAGATCGTGTCCGAAGTGCTCGAGGACCGCCCGGTGGACGGCGACCAGCTCCTGGCCTTAGCGGAAAAGGCGATCAGCTACGCGGCAAGCGCCTGGCAGGTCCCCTCCCTGGCCGCGTCCGCCTACCCAAAGAGCGCCGGTGCGCGCCCCGCGGCCAGCTGTGGCCAGATCGCCAGCGACCTGCGAAGGGATGCCAAATAGGTGCGAGCGATTTACCTCGCCCCGCGAAAATGATCTCTGCCGGTCAGATCCAGAGGCCTTCGACCGGGTGGTCGGTTAGGAGGTCGGTACCGTTGCGCCGCCCGTACCGGTGTCGCCGCGACCACTTCTCGCAGCTCTTCCAGCGATTCATCGAGAAGTCGCCGGAAAGCTGAGGGGTCGTCTTGCTCGACCCAGTGGGTGAAGGCGACGTGGAATACGGTCACGCCCGCCTGGGCCGCAAGGACCGCTGCGTTCAGTCCCACGCCGCGGGCGACCAGCGCGTGCTCGAGCTCCCCTGCGAGGCCTTGCAACTTGATCAGCTCGCGCTCGACGAGCTCGGGGTTGGTGGCGATGATCCGGGCCCGCCGGCGGGCGAACTCGAGCCGATCCTCGAACATCCCCGCGAGCGGTCCAAACCCGGCGGCCACGATCGCCAGCGGCTCCGCGCCCGCCGGCGCGACGGAGACGGCGTCGAGCCAGACCTCCGCGAGCTGTTCGACCCCGCTGAAGAGCACCTCGCGCTTGTCCGTGAAGTGGCGAAAGAAGGTGCGCCTGGGCCAAGCCGCCGCCAGAGCAGACGGCGTGGTCCACCTCGCCTTCAAGCACGAGGGCATGTTGAGCGGCGACTTCATGAGCGCCGTCGAGGCCGACTTCAACGCGCTACAGGCGCTCGGTGAAGCGCTGAAGGGCACGGACAAGCCGCTGGTGAGCACCGGACGCACGCTGATGTTGGCGAGGGCCGGGATCAACGACCGGCCGGGCACCGAGGACGACGCCCTGCCCGGGGGCGTTAACTGCGGACCCAACGGTCACGATCGTTCAACGAGAACGCGCCGGCCGTGCCACTTCGGCGCGAGTCGGTTGCCGTCCAGCTTGGGTACCTGCGTGGCTTCCACCGGAAAGCTCACGGCTACGGTCAAGCCGCCTTCACGTCGGGGACAGACCTCAAGGCCGGCCCCGTGGGCCTTGGCGATGTCGGAGACGATGGACAGGCCGAGGCCGAGCCCGTTCGGGTTAGCGGTCCGGTCCGGAATGGCGCGCTGGAAGGGCTCGAGCAAACGGGTGACCTGGTCTGGCGGAACCGGGGGCCCCGTGTTGGCAACTGTGAGCGTCGCTTCTCTCGTGCTCGTTGCGACCTTGACCTCGACACGCCCGCCGGTGGTGTTGTAGCGGACCGCGTTGTCGACGATGTTGGACACCAGCCTGTAGATGAGGTGAGCGTCCCCGGGCACTTCAGCGCGGTCTGCGGTGGCAGTATGGACTTGTAGCCCTCGTTCGGCTGCCGATGGCCCATGGGCCTTCAGTGCGTCCTCGACGAGGGCCGCAAGGTCCACGGGTTCTCGATGGTCAAGGCCTCGTTGGCTCCGGGCCAGAACGAGTAGCGCCTCGATGAGCTGCGCCTGATCCTTGCCCGCTTCAACGGCTTCCTGGCATGCAGCCTGGAGCGAGCCGAGGGTCTTGCTCGGGTCGGCCACGGCCACTTGGAGGATGGTCTGGCTCAGCATGAGCGGGGTGCGCAGCTCGTGGGAGGCATTGGCGACGAAGCGCCGCTGGGAGTCAAAGGCCGCTTCGAGGCGGCCGAGGAGCCCGTCGATGGTATCGCCGAGGTCCTTCAGCTCATCCGCGGGGCCGCCGAGCGCGAGCCGCTCGTTCAAGTTGTGCTCGGAGATCTGGCGGGTGGCCACAGTCATGACCCGGAGGGGCCGTAGGACCCGGCCCGCCACGAGCCAGCCGAGCAGCACGGAAATTGCGATCATCGCTATTAGGACGATGCACGCACCTACAAGGAACTCGCTGGCGTCGAGCATTACGTGCCCAGGAAGGATCACTGTTGTTGTACCCCCCAATAGGCGTCTGGTACCGCCTCCCTGAGCCATCGGCCCATCGGTGACCGCCCCGCTGCGGGTCGAGAAGCCGCGGACTAAATAGAAGCTGCGGACTAGATGGGCGACGTTCGTAGGGCGCTGGACCAAGACAATGAAGACGTAGGTGATTACGACGAGCAGGGCACCCGAGGGGAGGAAGAGACAGCAGTAGAGCGCGGTCAGGCGAAAGCGCGCGCTCCGGCGGCCCAGGAGCGCCCCGAAGGCCAGGTAGCGGGACCGTTGGTGCCGCGTCATGGCTCAGCCTGCCACCCGGTAGCCGGCCTTGGCCACGGTTTCAATGACCGGCGGGTCGCCGAGCTTGGCCCGGAGGCGACTGATGGTGGTCCTGACTGCCTGGCTGAAGGGGTCGGCTGCCTCGTCCCAAACGCGTTCGAGGATCTCCTCAGCGGGCACCACGACACCGGGCGCCGAGAGGAGGACCTCCAAGACGGCAAACTCCTTCGAGTTGAGCGACAACGGCCGGCCGCCTCTCGTCGCGGTCCGGCGCGACGGGTCGAGCGCCAAGTCGCCGTGGCTGAGCCTCGGCGGCAGCGAGGCGCCTGGCCGGCGAGCGAGGGCGCGTACGCGTGCCACCAGCTCGGTGAAATCACAGGGCTTCGGGAGGTAGTCGTCCGCGCCGATACCGAGGCCCTCGACCCGGTCCTCGACCGCGCCGGCCGCGGTCAGCATGAGCACCCGGCTTGCTGACCCACCTGCCACGACCGCCTTGCAGACGTCGTCGCCGTGGACGCTCGGGAGGTCCCGGTCCAGCACCACGACGTCGTAGGCGATGAGCGCGAGGTGGTCGAGGGCATCTTGGCCGTCGAAGACGACGTCAACGGCGATGCCGGCCTGGCGGAGACCGGTCGCCAACACCATGGCCAGCTTGGCGTGGTCTTCGACCACCAGCACCCTCATCCTCGAACCTCCTACCCCTCCAGAATGCCCGACGAATTGTTGCAAAACTATTACTGCGTTGCAGCCTTGCAACAGCGGCTCTCCTACAACGTCAGCATGACCCTTCGAAGCAACGAACAAAACGACGAGCCGTTGGCACCGACGTGGGGGGCGGGAGCCGCACGGCTGGTGTGCGCCAGGCTCTTCCGGGCAGGTCTGGTCGTCGTGACACTCCTCGGCACCGGCGTGCTGGCTGCCGCCTGTGGCGGATCCTCCGGTCACGGTGTCGCCAGCCTGGGGAAGACTGCCACCACGACCGGGCCGTCACGGGTACGGAGTGGGAGCAGTGCCAACCCCTCCAGCCATGCCCTCGCCTTCGCGCAGTGCATGCGCGCCCACGGGGACACGAGCATGCCCGACCCCGTGGTCTCGGGGCACGTTGTGCAGATCAAAGTTGACCCCAACGCCCCGCACTTCACTGCCGCCTTCGACGCCTGCAGGCACCTGTTGCCGAACGAAGGCGTCCCCAGGAACACGATCACCGCTGCCGAGCAGGCCGACTACATAAAGGCGGCCGCGTGCATGCGCTCCCACGGGGTCCCCGACTTCCCCGACCCGGTGTTCCTGGGTGGCAGAGTCAGCTTTCAAAGCCGGTCAGCCATCGATGCGAGCTCCCCCCGCTTCAAGAGCGCGTTGGCGACATGTCAGAAGCTGATACCTAAGGGCCTGCCCTACAGCAGTACCAGCGGTTCGTGAGCGTGCCCGGATGAGGGTACTGGTCGTAGAGGACTGCCGGCGTCTCGCCGAGCTTTTGGCCGAGGGCCTATGGGACCAGGGCATCGCGGCCGACGTTGCCTACGACGGCACCGAGGCCGCAGACAAGCTCGGCGTCAACAGCTACGACGTGGTCGTGCTCGACCGCACGTTGCCGGGCATCCCTGGCGACACGCTCTGCCAGATGGTGAGCTCCTCCAGCCAGCGCTCGATGGTGCTCATGCTGAGCGGGGCCGCCTCGCCCGCAGAAAGGGTGGACGGGCTCCGTCGCGGCGCGGACGACTACTTGGTGAAGCCGTTCCATTTCCCAGAGCTCGTTATGAGGGTGCGAGCCCTCGCCCGCCGCCAGCCCCGCGCCCTGCCGAAGCTACTGCGCGCCGGCGGGGTGGAGCTCGACAGCTTGTACCGCACCGTCACCCGCTACGGCCAGCGCCTCGAGCTACGAGCCAAGGAGCTTGCCGTCTTGGAGGCGCTCATGGCAGCCTCCCCCGGCTACCTGAGCGCAGAGCAGCTGCTGGAGAAGGTCTGGGACGAGAACGCCGATCCCTTCACGAAGACCGTGGCCGTCACCATCGGGCGGCTCCGTCGCAAGCTGGGGGAACCCCCGGTAATAGAGACGGCCATCGGCGTCGGCTACCGGGTTGTGGGGAAAACGCCGGGAGAGCCGTCTTAAGGCTGGCCGGTGACCGCTCATGGCCCGAAGGAGGGGCGTGAGTCCTGAAGTGGCAGTCATGGAAAGTGAGCTGGCCTGTAGGCGGGGTTCTGTCCACCGGGCCGTTGCCGGTCACCGGATGGGTGGTCATCCATCTAAGCGGTCTACCTGGGGACATCGGCCGGGCCGGCCGTCCCGCGTTTGACCTTGCTCCGGGTGGGGTTTGCCAAGCCGCCCGGGTCACCCCGGGCGCTGGTGCGCTCTTACCGCACCGTTTCACCCTTACCTGTGGCCTTGGGCCAAATGGCCGGCACCCATCGGCGGTCTATTTTCTGTGGCACTTTCCTGCGGGTTACCCCGACTGGCCGTTAGCCAGCACCTTGCCCTGCGGAGCCCCGACCTTCCTCGACCGGACCGCTCACCAATCGATGAACGTCCGACCGCGACCACCCGGCCAGCTCACTCCTGGCCATTGTACTTCGCCCTGCGCCCCAGGCTCGATCGCGAGAATTGTCACACCCCCGGTGTTGAATGGAGGGCATGGCACAGCCGACGGCGCTCCCCAGCCTCCACCCCGCCGTCGCGGCCTGGTTCGCCAGCGCCTTCCCCGAGGGCCCGACCGAGCCCCAGGCCATCGGGTGGCCTCTCGTCGAAGGCGGCACCGATGTGCTGATAGCCGCACCGACCGGCTCCGGTAAGACTCTCGCTGGCTTCCTCATGGCAATCAACCAGGCCTACCGTGCCCATGAGCGTGGTGAGGACCTCTTGGGGCGGACGAGGGTTCTTTACGTCTCGCCGCTCAAGGCGCTGGCCGTCGACGTGCGTGAAAACCTGGAGCGCCCACTTGCCGGTATCGCGCAGGCCGCGGAGAGGCTAGGGCTGCCACCGGCGCCGGTAACAGTGGCCGTCCGCACCGGCGACACAACGCCAGGGGCGAGGGCAGCGATGGTGAAGGACCCGCCGACAATCCTCGTCACGACGCCGGAAAGCCTCTACCTCTATTTGACGGCCGAGCGGAGCCGCTCGACCCTCGCCCAGGTAGAGACGGTGGTGGTGGACGAGATCCACGCTTTGGCCCGCGATAAGAGGGGCTCACACCTCGCGCTAAGCCTTGAGCGCCTCGACCACGTGCAAAAGGGCCTGCGGCCCCAGCGCGTTGGCCTATCGGCCACGCAGCGGCCCATCGAAGTGACCGCGCGCCTCCTCTCAGGGGCGGGCGCGGCAGTTCACCTGGCGACCGGTGGTGACCTGCCTGCGCCCAAAAATGAGCCTGCGGCTGGCCACAGCACCACAGGGGCTAAGGTCGGCAGGCGCGTCGAGGTCGTGGACTGCGGCCACGCCCGCGACATGCGGGTGAGTATCGAGCTCCCCGACCAGGAGCTCGCGGCCGTCCTTTCCCAGGAGCAACTCGCCGAGATAGTCGAGCGCATAGCCGCCCACGTAAAGGACCACCGCACGACCCTCGTGTTCGTCAACACGCGCCGGCTCTCGGAGCGGCTCGCGCACCTGCTCGGCGAGCTGCTCGGGCCTGATGCCGTGGCAGCCCACCACGGCAGCCTCTCCGCCGAGAGACGCAAGCGCACCGAGGCGCGCCTCAGGGCGGGTGAGCTCCGCGCCCTCGTCGCCACGGCGTCGCTCGAGCTCGGCATCGACGTGGGCCCGGTGGAGCTCGTTTGCCAGGTTGGCTCACCAAGAGCGGTCTCGACCTTCTTGCAAAGGGTGGGACGTTCCAATCACTCGCGCTTCGGCGTGCCCGAGGGCGTGCTCTTCCCGACGAGCCGCGACGAGCTGGTCGAGTGCGCTGCGCTGCTCGCGGCGGTCCGCAAGGGGCGCCTCGACGCCGTCCTGGCCCCCGTTGCACCTCTCGACATCCTCGCCCAGCAGGTCATCGCAGAAGTGGCTGCCGCTGGCGAGTGCTACGAGGACGACCTCTTCCAGCTCGTCGCGCGCTCAGCTCCTTACGGAGAGCTGGCGAGGGAGGACTTCGACGCCATGGTCGAGCTCACCTCGGAGGGGATCCAGACGGGGCGCGGGACGCGCATGGCCTACCTCCATCGCGACAGGGTAAATCGAGTGCTCCGACCGCGCCGAGGCGCCCGCCTTGCCGCGCTTACGAGCGGGGGCGCAATACCCGAGGTGGGCGACTACCGCGTCGTCGCCGAGCCGGACGAGCTCTTCGTGGGCACCGTCAACGAGGACTTCGCCGTCGAATCGATGGCCGGAGACGTGTTCTTGCTCGGCACTCACCCATGGCGCGTGCGCAAGGTGGGGGCGGGCGAGATCCGGGTTGTCGACGCAGACGGAGTGCGCCCGACGGTACCGTTCTGGCTCGGCGAGGCGCCGAGCCGCACGGCGGAGCTCTCGGAGGAGGTTGCATGGCTTCGCCGCTCGGTGGCGACGGCGCTTGGCGAGGGTGGCTCCTCGGCCGCCGTGCGAAATGTGCAAGAGTCCTGCGGCCTGGAGCTGGACGCAGCCGAGCAGCTCGTCTCGTACCTGTCGACTGGCATGGGCCAGCTCGGCGTGATGCCGAGCGACCAGGACGTCGTTTTCGAGCGGTTTTTCGACCAGGCAGGCGGCATGCAACTGGTCGTCCACGCTCCCTTCGGCGGGAGGGTAAACCGCGGCCTCGGCCTTGCTTTGCGAAAGCGCTTCTGCGTCACGTTCGACTTCGAGCTACAGGCGGCCGCGAGCGATGACGCGGTCATATTGTCCCTCGGCCCCCAGCACAGCTTCCCCCTAGCGTCGGTACCCCGGATGCTTCACCCCAACACCGTCGAGAGCACGCTCGAGCAGGCCGTGCTCGCCTCACCCATGTTCACATCCCGCTGGCGATGGGATCTGTCACGATCTCTTGCAATACTGCGGTTCCGGGGGGGCAAGAAAAACCCCCTCCCCGTGCAGCGGATGGAGGCCGACGACTTGATGGCGGCCATGTTCCCTGCCCTCGCCGCTTGCCAAGAAAATACGCCGCCCGGGCCCGTCGAGCTCCCCGACCATCTGATGGTTCGCCAAGTTCTCCACGACTGCCTTCACGAGGCGATGGACATAGATGGCTTGCGCTCGGTCGTCTCGGCTCTGCACTCGGGAGAGATCAGGGTTCACTTCGTCGATTCGGTCGAACCCTCGGTACTGGCGCACGAGATCGTAAATAGCGAGCCCTACACCTACCTGGACGACGCACCCCTTGAAGAGAGGCGCGCCCGGCAAGTGCAACTACGTCGAGGACTTCCCATCGAGGCGCGCGACCTCTCTCGGCTCGATGCCTCGGCCATAGAAAAAGTACGGGCCGAAGCGGCTCCGGCCCTCCGCGATCCAGACGAGCTGCACGACCTTCTCCTGTCTACCCTTGTCCACCGTCCCAACGACGCCTGGGCTAAATGGTTCGAGGCACTGGTGGTAGGCGGTCGGGCGATGCGGGTACGCCCAACGAGCGCCGATACAGGCGAGATGTGGTGTGCTACCGAACGGCGGCAATGGGTTGAGGCGCTTTTCCCTGGCGCTCGCTTCGAGCCCGACAGACGCCTTGGGGCGGCACCCGCACAAGCTCCGGATCCCGACGAAGCCGCCGCGCTCATGATGCGCGGGCACCTCGGTCTGTGCGGACCCGTAACCATCGAGGGCCTCAGCGCTCAGTGCGGGCTCACGCGCAGCAGGGCGCTCGTCAGCTTAGCCCGCCTGGAGGCCGAGGGCTTCGCAATGCAGGGGAGCTTCGACCCCACGCTCGGCGACACCCAGCAGTGGTGCGCTCGCCACCTCCTCGCACGGATACACGGTTATACGCAAAACCGCCTGCGACGGGAGACAAAACCCGTGACTGCGCAGGATTTCATACAGTTCCTGTTGCGGTGGCAGCACGTGGCAGCAGGCACACGCCGGCAGGGCCGTGCGGGTTTGCTCACGGTTATCGAGCAGCTTCAAGGGTGGGAAGCAGCGGCCGGCGCTTGGGAAGAAGCCGTCTTCCCGGCGAGGGTGGAGGGCTACCAGTCACGGTGGCTCGAGGAGCTCTGCCTATCAGGGGAGGTGGCCTGGGGAAGGCTGTCGCTCCGCTCCCAACAAGCCGACCGACTTTCTCGGCGGGGGGCTTCGACGCCCTCACGGGCAACGCCGGTCACGTTCGCCCTCCGAGAGGACCTCCCTTGGTTGACACCGGCCAAGCGCGGTGGCGCAATTCCCGAAGATCCTCCCCACGGGCCCTCTCGCGATGTCCTGGACGTGCTTCGCGCTCGTGGCGCAATGTTCGTGTCAGACCTGCCCTCGGCAACGGGGCGGCTCCCAACCGAGGTCCAAGAAGGTCTCTGGGACCTGGTGGCACGCGGCATCGTGACCGCCGACGGGTTCGGCGCCGTGCGGTCTCTTTTCGCTGGCCGGGAAGCATGGTCCCGCCAACACTTGCCCGAGAGGCGGCACCTTCCCTTGCGCCGACGCTTTGGCTCTCCCCCCAGTTTCGGCACACGCGGCGCCGTCCGCCAGCCTGCCGGGGGTCGCTGGGCGCTGTTCGCTGCCGAAACCACACCTGGCGAGATGCCGGTTGACGAGCTTGCCGAGCTTGTAGCCAACCAGCTTCTCGCACGTTGGGGGGTAGTGTTCTGGGACCTCGCAGCGCATGAAGATCTCGCCGTGCCGTGGCGGGACGTGCTTTGGGCGCTGCGCCGCTTCGAAGCCCGTGGCATTGCCCGTGGAGGCCGGTTCGTCAACGGGTTCGCGGGCGAGCAATATGCACTCCCAGAGGCGGTAGACGAGCTGGGCCACGTCAGCCGGGCCGAGCGCAAAGGCGAGCTCGTACGGCTCTCGGGCGCCGACCCGCTCAACCTTACGGGCGTGGTATTACCCGGAAAGAGGGTGCCGGCGCTCCGCACCAGTTCCGTCGTGCTGCGCGATGGCGCTGTCGCCGGCGGCTCCCGGGAGGAATCGGTTGTACCAACCGGGCGATAAGGGTCCAAAGACGCGAAAATGGATGTCCTCCCCCTCACCCGCCCGGCACGCGTGCGACGCTCCAGCCCTACAGCAGCTGTAACCACGCCAAGGCGCACGATGGTGGGCTCCTGATGCAAAAGGATGCCAGGCGGTAAGTTCCATGTGGTGAAGACAGCCCTACCTACTCGTCCTGGCCTTGCCGCCGTGCCAGGCAGGGCTGCGCCTTGACCCCCCTGGTCCCCAGCGGGCGGTTGCTGGTGACCCCAGAAGAGATCAGCCTGGCAGCGGACCGCCTCGCCGGCGTCTTGCGCGCAACGCCAGCGGCGCCTTCGAGCTCGCTATCAGAGATCGCCGGCCGCAAGGTTTATGCCAAACCCGAGCATTTCCAGCGGACCGGCTCGTTCAAGATCCGGGGCGCTTACAACAAGATCTCCGCAGTGGCCGCAACGGGAGGGGTCGACGAGGTAGTGGCAGCGTCCGCTGGCAACCACGCGCAAGGCGTCGCCCTCGCAGCGTCGCTCTGCGGGCTGCGCTCGGTAGTCTTCATGCCGGAGGGAGCGTCACTCCCAAAGGTAGAAGCGACGCGTCGCTACGGGGCCGAGGTGCGCTTCCAGGCGGGCAGCGTCGATGACGCAATCTCGGCTGCCAAGGAATATTCACAAAAAAGCGGCGCCTGCTACGTCCCCCCCTTCGACGACCCGCTCGTAATATCTGGTCAGGCAACCGTCGGCACCGAGATCGCGAGCGAGGTACCCGACGCAGGGGTGGTCGTCGTACCAGTGGGAGGAGGGGGCCTGATCGCCGGCGTGGCAGCCGGGCTAAGGGCCGCAGGGAGCAGCGCCAGGGTCGTAGGGGTAGAGGCAGCCGGCGCCCAAGCCATGCGGGCCGCTCTCGGCCAAGGCGGGCCTGTCACGCTCGGTGCGGTCGAGACGATGGCAGACGGCATCGCGGTCCGCTGCGTGTCCCCCCTCACACTCTCGCACGTCGAGGCGCTCGTCGAAAGGGTTGTCACAGTCGATGAAGAAGCGATCAGCCGGGCAGTGCTGCTCCTGCTCGAACGTTGCAAATGGGTTGTGGAGCCGGCCGGTGCCGTCCCCCTCGCGGCCCTCCTCTCGGGGGTCGTACCGGGGAACGATCCAGCCGTCCTCGTGCTATCGGGCGGTAACGTCGACCCGCTCCTCCTCACGCGGATCGTCGAGCACGGCTTGGGCGCCGCGGGACGGTACTTGAGGGTCAGGGTAGTGCTGGCTGACAGGCCCGGTGCCCTCGCCGCTCTAGCCACCGTCGTAGGCGAGCTCGGGCTCAACCTGCTCTCGGTCGAGCACCGCCGTTCCGGCACGGCAGTCGGCGTGAGGGAAGTCGAGGTAGAGCTCACGCTCGAGACACGTGACCCAGCTCACCGCGACGCCGTGGCGCCGGCCCTGCGCTCTCACGGCTTTCACTTGGAACCCTGAGGCTGCACACAGCCTCTTTCGCCGTGGAGACGACCCGAGAACACTTCGAGCGCCTTGTGGCCGACGCACTCGACCAGATCCCCGAGCAGTTGGCAAAGTTCATAGACAACGTCGCGGTGTTCGTCGAAGACTGGCCGACTCCCGCGCAACTTGCGGGCGTGAGGGGTATGCTCCTCGGCCTCTACCAAGGAGTGGACTTGACCCGGCGCTCCCCAGTTTCATACGTCGGCACGATGCCAGACCGCATCACGATATTCCAAGGACCGATTAGCGCTATGGCCAGCGACGAGCAAGACCTGGTGAGAATCGTCACGAGGACCGTCGTCCATGAAGTGGCTCACCACTTCGGCATCTCTGACAGGCGCCTCCACGAACTCGGGTGGGGCTGAGCCCGCTCTCTCCTAGGTCGCGTGCCTAGGACGGCGGTTGCGTCGAACACGCATAAATGCCTCGACCGGAGCAATTGAGCTTCCCGCCGAGTAAAGGCGCTCGTCGCGGAGCGGCGGCAGCAGGCCAGGGGTCTCGACGCGATCATGTCGCTCTTGGCGCATGTCACTTGCACCCGGCAGACAGGCAGGCCACGCTGAGATAGCAGAATGGCGGTCGATGCCACTCAGCCCAGTTGCTCCCACAGGACCCTCAGCCCCGGATCCCTCGGCGGTCGTCCGCTCCTCCGCGATCGAGCTCCTGGCCCTGGCGCAAAGTGGCCTCCACTACGCGAACGACCAGTTTGACCGGCAGCGCTACGCTCAGGCCAGGTCCGTCGGGCTCCGCCTCATGGAGCTCGTAAGCGTTGCTGACTTGGGAAAGCTCGAACGGTCGGTGGCCCTCGAGCAAGGGCATGCCACCCCCAAGGTCGACGTCCGGGGCGCCATTTTCCATGACGGCAAGGTGCTCCTGGTACAAGAACGCTCGGACCAGTTGTGGACCCTGCCCGGAGGATGGTGCGACGTCCTCGAGTCGCCACGGGAGGCGGTGGCTCGGGAAATTAAGGAGGAGTCCGGCCTCACCGTGGAAGTGGTGGAACTGGCAGCCGTGCTCGACCGCGAGCGTCAAGCCCAGCTCCCAGCGTTTCCGTTCCACGTGTACAAGATGTTCTTCCTATGCCGCATCCTCGAGGTTGGGACCCCCGACGAGCTTGAGACCCTGGACGTCGGCTGGTTCGCGCCAGACGACTTGCCTCCTCTGTCGACGGGCAGGGTAACGAAAACTCAACTGCAGATGATGGTGGACCGCCACTTGCACCCTGGCCGGCCGGCTGCGTTTGACTGAGGGAGCCGCGGCCAGATACGCACACAGTCCCAACCGAGCTCAGCAAGGCAGCGGCTGAGCTCGGACTTTGCTGGTGCCCCCGGGGCGACTCGAACGCCCGACGCACGGTTTAGGAAACCGACGCTCTATCCTCTGAGCTACGGGGGCCAACGTGCCGCCGACCAGGTTAGCGGGACGGGAGGCGACGTCGAGCGGGGCGTCCCGAACTGGACATATGGTGCACAATCACCTCCGCCACTCGGGAGGCGCATCGCCCCCGTGGTCAAGCACCCCGTTCCATCAGGATCTCAGTCATTATTGTCTATGCTATTTCAGCGCTTTTCGCGCTGGAATACGTTTTTCTCGTAGTCGATATGTCCCGCCCGCCGCTCTTATCTACTACGAGATATCCGCCGGCCTTCTCGAGGCCAGAGGCTGAGGCGCAGGACCCAGGCAGTGCGAAGCATTGTCAATGGCAGGCGGGCAGTCAGGGGCAGGCGGGCAGGCGGGCAGTCAGGGGCAGGCGGGCAGGCGGGGGCAGGCGGGCAGTCAGGGGCAGGCGGGCAGGCGGGGGCAGGCGGGGCACGGGCCTCTTTGGCTCTCTGCGATGAGGCCCATTTCCAGTCCCAACGCTTCGGAACTCAGGGTTGCACCTCTACCGGGAGAACCTGGAACCTCAACCGCAGCCTGCCCGAAGGCCGAGCGTGACAGCGCCTTCGTGGCGTATAGGCGTGTATTTTAACCGGGTACGCAATAGGCGGAGCGGGCCGGCGCTTTCGCCGGGACCCCTCGCCAAGGCAACGTACTCGCCTCGAACTTGGCCAAGCCAGGAGCGCGCCTCGGCTCTTTCGCCCGTGGCCATAAATGCCACTTAGAACTCGATCAGCAGGTACCCGGTTCTGGCGGGTTATGCGGCGACAGATACTGGACCTCCGAAAGGAGCGAACCAGTGACTGTCGGTACAGGTGTCGAAATCGAGTTCCAAGGCCAGCAAAGTGGCGCACTTGGGGGCGAGAGGACCCAAGGATCAGAAAGCCCGATGGGTCGCTCCGGTCCCTTGGCGAAGGCACGCCTGCTCGCCCCCGGGGTCGTTGCAACAGCTCTCGTAGCGGCGGTGGCCACAGCCCTCGGGGGCCTCGCACCCGTGGTTGGTTCCCCGGTTATAGCCATCCTTTTCGGCATCGCCATCTCCCTCTTGAGAAGGCCCTCGGGCCGCGTGCGACCAGGGATCGCGTTCAGCTCGAAGTACGTCCTCCAAGCGTCGGTCGTGGTCATGGGGACGGGCCTCTCGCTCAGCGAGGTCGTCACGACCGGCGGAGCTTCACTCCCGGTGCTCGTCGGCACGCTCGCGATTGCCTTGGCTATGGCTTGGGCAGCAGGCCGCATGCTGGGGCTTCGCTCCGATCTTCGCACGTTGATCGGCGTAGGGACCGCCATCTGTGGGGCATCAGCTATCGCCGCCACGGACGCTGTGATAGACGCAGACGAGGCCGATGTGAGCTATGCCATCGCCACCATTTTCACCTTCAATGTCGTGGCCGTCCTCACCTACCCGACGATCGGGCACGCGCTTGGGTTCTCTCAGCACACCTTTGGCCTCTGGGCCGGCACCGCTATCAACGATCTCTCGTCGGTCGTGGCCGCCTCCACCATCTACGGTCATACGGCTGCGGCGTACGGCGTGATCGTAAAGCTCACCAGGACACTTGCCATCATCCCGATCTCCCTAGGCATTGCTGCCTTCCGGGGCTGGCGTCGCGAGGAAGCAGTCGAAGCGTCGCCGGGTGGCCGGGTGGAACTGCGCCGTATCCTGCCGCTTTTCATCCTTGCGTTTCTGGCGGCAGTGGTCGTCAACACCTTGGGCCTGGTCCCCCAGGGCTGGCACCATTCGCTCTCCATGCTTTCGACCTGGATGATCACCGCTGCCCTTGCTGCCATTGGGCTATCGACCAACATCGGCCACATCCGGCGGACCGGGCTTCGTCCCCTGGCACTCGGCGCGGTCCTATGGGCGACGGTGGGCCTCACCAGCCTCGGCCTCCAGGCACTGACGGGGACACTATGACAGGCAACCAGGCTCTAGGGTCTGGTTATGCCCTTGCCCGAACCGTGCCCAGACCTCGCCTCGCTTGACCTGCTGGTGAGCGTGGGCGAGCTGGGCTCGATAAGCGCCGCCGCCGCCGCGCACGGGGTCACCCAGCCAGCGGCGAGCATGCGCTTGCGTTCATTGGAAAAGCTCCTCGGCACGCAGCTCCTCGAAAGGGCCACGACTGGCGCCCGGCTCACCGTCGCCGGCGCTGCCACGGCCGAGTGGGCCTCCGCCGTCCTTGCCGACATGCGAACCCTCCTTTCAGGTACCGCGGCGCTCAGAGCCCACCGGAACTCCCATGTTCATTTGGCCGCAAGCCTGACCGTCGCTGAGTACTTGGTACCCCGGTGGCTCCAGCAGCTAGCTACCGAGATGCCTGCCACAACGGTATCCCTGGAGATGGGAAACAGCGCGCATGTCGTGGAGCTGGTCGCCGCGGGCAGCGTGGAGCTGGGCTTCATCGAGGGCCCTCGGCCACCGCACCGCCTGCGTTCGAAGGAGCTCCTGGCCGACGAACTCGTGATCGTGGTCTCGCCGGCGCACCCCTGGGCGAGGCGCCGGCGAGCCATCACGCCGGGCCAGCTCGCGGTCACTCCCCTCGTGCTTCGCGAGAGAGGCTCGGGAACGCGCCAGGTCCTTGCCGACGCCCTGGCCGCCCACGGCCTCCGCATGTCCACCGCGATGGAGCTAGGGTCCACCACAGCCATCAAAGCCGCCGTGACCGCGGGGTCCGCGCCCTCTGTTGTGTCGTCCCTCGCCGTCCGCTACGAGCTGGACTCCGGCCAACTGGTGGCAGTGCCCTGCGAGGACTTGCCGCTCCGCCGCTCCATCCGTGCAGTGTGGGCGGGATCTCGGCTACCAGCAGCAGCCGCTTCTCGGTTGGTCGGCATAGCGGCCCGCTCCGACTACCACGCATGACTATGGCGCTACCCCACATGGGAAGGTCAGGCAGGTGCTGGCCTCTGGCTGTACCTACGCCCGTCCCGAAGTGGCGCTGAGCAAGCGGAGGTTCGACTGCGAGGCTCAACAACTGCGCCGAGCCCGGCGCAGTTTTCCCTACCGCGCCTCGTTCCTTGCGGCACCTCGTTCCCTACGGCACCTCTGCCGGGACATCGGACCTGACCGCTCCGGCGCCAGCCAAGCTACCCGAACCGGCGTCCAATCTCGCCGTCCGCCCGCCACCACCGGTATGGTAGCCGCCGGAACCGTGGCCGCCGGAACCGTGGCCATCGGTGCCGTGGCCACCGGTGCCGTGGCCCGGCCACCAAGCCCGCTCCCCGAGCATGGCCGTCACCGACGGCGTCAGGAACATTGCCATCACGAAGGCAGCGACAACGATCCCGAACGACACTGCGAAGCCCATCTGGCTGAGCGTGCTACCTCCGGCGAGCATCAAGGTGGCAAACGTCCCCGCCAGGATCAGTCCGGCCGAAGCGATCGTCGGGCCTGCGTGGCGAAGGGCCATGGCAGCGGCGTCCCGCGGGTTATTGCCCTCGCCCGCCTCCTCCCGGAGGCGCGAGACCATCAAGATGTTGTAGTCGGTCCCGAGGGCCACGACGAAGAGGTACATGACGATCGGCAGTATGAAGGTGAGCCCGCTCGAACCACCCAGGTCTTGGAAGACCCCGACTGCGGCACCGAGAGTCGCGGCGAAACCGAGGCCAACCGCGGCCATCAGGTACCAGGGTGCTACGAGGCTCCGGAGCAGCAGGGCGAGGATGAGGAGGATCAGTGCCGCCGCAACCGGGAAGACCAGGCCGTAGTCATGGTTCATCGCCTTTTGTAGGTCCACGTACACCGAGGTGATCCCACCGATCACCGGCCGGGTGCCCGCCGGTGCGGTCTTCACCGCCCGCTCCAGTGGCCCTCGCAACGTGGTCATGGCCGCTTCGGACGCGCCAGAGGCCTTGAGCACGACCTCGTAATCGGCGACTTTGCCCGACTGCGCCAGCCTCGGCCTGCTCACCTCCGCAACACCCTGGGCGGCGAGGAGGCGTTCGCGGTACGCCTCGAGCGCACCGACATCGAGAGGTCGCCCAGTGGTCGACGAGAGGAGCACCTCGCTCGGCTGTGTCGTGCCTGCCGCGAAGCCCTTCAACAAGACGTTGCTGTACACGGCCGACTGCGAAGTCGCCGTGCTCCCGGAGTTCAAGTCGAAGGTCGGGTGAAAGCCGAGAGCCACTATCGCAAGCAGGGCGAGGACGCCGCCACTAGCGGCCGCGAACCGGCCGGGACGCCGGCCGAGCAAGCGCCCAAGGGCCGCGAAGCGGGCGGCGGCCGGCTCGCTCTTCCACGACGAAGACGGCCAGAAGACCCTCGTGCCAACGAGGGAAACTATGGCGGGGATGAGCGTCAGCCCCGCGACGAGCGTCGTTGCGACCGCGATAGCAAGCGCGGGCCCGAGCGAACGGAAGAGCCCGAGGCTTGAAAGGGTTAGCGCGAGGAACGCGATCACCACGGCGCCGGCCGCGGTAGCAATGGCTGGGCCGACCCTCCCGACGGCGCTGACCATAGCCGCCTTCGAGGCCTCGCCGGCCCGCAGGCGCTCGCGGTAGCGGAACAGTAGGAACAATATGTAGTCCGTACCAACCCCGAAGAGCACCACGATGAGCATCGCAGTAACGGTGTTGTCGATATTCAACCCGAACGCCTTGCTCGCCGAAGCGATGAGCCCCGTTGACACCTGAGAGACAACGCCGATCGCGAGCACCGGCAACAAGGCGATGATCGGGCTCCTGAAGATGACGAGCAGGAGGACGAGGATGATGACGATGGTGCCGAGCGCAACGATCTTGTTGGCTTTGGCGCCGGACTGCTGCTGGTCGACGAACTGGGCCGCCGTCCCCGTTACACCGGCCCGCAGGTCGGTGCCAGACACCGCCGAAGCGAGGTCGGTGCGCAAGGTCTTCACCCCATCCACCTGTTGGTTGGTGAGCTGCCCAGAGGAATTGGGCATCTGCACCCCGATGGTCTGCACGAGGTGGTTGGGCGAGGGCTTGCCGACCTGGAAGGCGCCGAGCGTCGGGATATGTTTCGACGCCAATTGCGAAGAGATAGCTGCCACTTTGGCGGAGTCGGCGGCGGTAAGAGCCTTGCCGTCGGCGCGCTCGAACACGACCACGGCCGCTGGCGCGGCCGCAGTCGGAAACGCCTTCTGCTGGAGGTCCTGGGCCTGGACCGACTGGTAGTGCTTGGGGAGGAAAGAGGCCTCATTGCTGGTCGTCGCCAACTTTGGCGACAGCCCGATGATCGCGACGGCAGCGACCACCCACGCACCGATCACCCTCCAGGGGTGCCCAACGACGGCCCGGCCGAGTCGGTAGAACATGCTCGCTAGCTCCTATGGATCGATGGCGACGCCCGGACCGACCTGGCCCGCCGTTAGCTTACCTGTCGAATGGTAGGTACTTACTAGGCGCCCGTCAAGTGGTTTGCTACTATTGTCAGTGGGAAGGGCTGACTATGCAAGCGAATGTGACAATCGACCACCTGGCCCGCGACCGGACGCGGGACCGGATCCTCGAGGTCGCCTTGCAGCTGATCGCCGACCACGGCTTCGCCGCCACTTCCACCCGGGAGATCTCCGAGAGCCTCGGTTTCACCAAAGCCGCCCTCTATTACCACTTCCGCACCAAGGACGACCTGCTCGAGGCGCTCCTGGCGCCGGCATTGGCGAGCCTCCAGGACCTCTTGGACGGGGCGACGCGGGGCCCTTCACGCGCCGCTCGCCGCCAAGTGATAGCGAAGTACGTAGATCTGGTTATTAGCCACGAGGACTTGATCAGGGTGCTCGCAAACGACCCCTCGGCCCGGCGCTGCCCGGTCTTCAAGTCTGCCCACGGCCTCTTCGAGCGCTTCGCCCAGATACTCTCGGGGACAGACAACCCCGGCACCGCCGAGCGGACGCGTGTGAGGGCCGCAATCGGCGCCGTTCACGCCGCTATCGTGCGTGCCCAGCCCGGCGAGGACAGGGCGGTAGTCCGCTGTGCCGCCGTCGCCGCAGCCTGCGGCGCGCTCGGCCTCTATTCGCGCGAGAGCGCAAGCCCAGAGGTCACGAGCGTGCTGCCAAAGACCCTCTAGCCTTCTCGCTGAAGGCTCGCGGCAACCGCCTCAGGGGCGGCACAGCCGACGATCCACTCGTCCCAGGAGGTCCCCTCCAGGCGGACCCGGACGCCCCTCGGCGTGCCATGGTGGACGGCCGCGAATATCTTCTTGTTCGCGCGCGTCACGGTCGCCACCTCGACGAAGCCGGGGATCCGGGCCCCGATGCGGAAACCCGCCAAGTCGGCTGGCCGGTGCGCGTCATCGAGCACCTCGACGCCTCGCACGGACGAGAGCGGGGCCCGGAGATCCCCATGGACCGCCTCTATCTTCTCTGCTTCGCTCAACCGCAGTACAACCTCGTCACCTTCTACGACAAGTTCAGCCAAAAGTGGCTCCTTTCCCCATCGCAGCCAAGCGTAGTCATCGAGGCCGCGAAGGTATCATTCACTAGCGATGGCCGCTAGGACCTCCATTTGCCGCGGGGCGCGCTGGCCAGCTCACGGCTATGACACCGAGCAAGGCCGAGGGCACCAAGAAGACGACCAGGCTCGAGACGGGCACGGAAGTGCTGGTGAGCCTCAGGGCAGACACGAAGGCTACACCCATGCCGGTCCCGACCACGATACCGATGACCGCGCCGAACACAGACAGGATGACCGACTCAGAGCGGACCATCGAGCAGACTTGGCGCCCTTCATGCCCACGGCCCGGAGCAGGCCGATCTCCCGCGTTCGCTCGAACACCGACAGCATGAGCGCCGCGAGCACCTCGAGAGCGAGCAGGGCGTACGCCAGGGTGAGAAGTTGGTTGACACTGGGAATCGAGGACTTTTCAAACTGGGCCCTGGTCTGGACTTTGACGGTCGGGTAGGCGCTGAGCACGCGCTCCACTTCTCTTTGCACCTTCGCCGGGTCATTGCCAGACAGGAGCACGCCCCCGGGAAGTGGCCGGCGGAAGTGGGAAAGGTAGAACGCTTCGCTTACGACGTAGTCCCGACGACGGCGTCGGGCTTGTATATACCCCCAATGAGCTCGAGCCAAGTGAACCGGCCAGCAACCGAACCGGCGCCTCCCAGGGTGGTCGTGGCAGACGACCAGGCCACTGTGCGCGAAGGCCTCTTGCTCATGCTCGGGCTCATCCCCGACGTTTCGGTCGTGTGTGCCCGGAGCTACTTGACCAAAGATGCGGACAGGTCCGAGATCGCCAACGCCATCCGGAGCGCGCTGAGCGGCCTCGCCGCCCTCGACCGAGGGGTGCAAGCCGCACTGATTACGGCGGCAACAAGGGGCGGATCTTTGGGTACGGGTGACCGGCCGCCACCGCTGCCAGCCGACTTGCCCGACGGTCTTACCAAGCGGGAGGCAGAGATCCTCTCGTTGCTCGCTCGGGGCATGGCCAACCCCGACATCGCAGGCGCGCTTTACCTGTCGGGAGCGACTGTCAAGAGCCACATAAACAGGACCTTCGCAAAGACGGGCTCCCCCGACCGCATCGCCGCGGCCCGCTACGCGCGCGAGCACGGCCTCGTGTAAGCGCCCTCAGAGCGCTGCCGCGCCCCTCTCTCCCGTCCTCACCCTCACCAGCTCCTCGACGGCGACGACCCAGATCTTGCCATCGCCGATCTTGCCCGTCCTGGCTGCTTCCTCGACCACTTCGACAACTCGGTCCGCCTCGTCGTCTTCACATACCACGTCGATGCGGACCTTAGGCACGAAATCAACCCGGTACTCCGCGCCCCGGTAGACCTCGGTGTGCCCGCGCTGGCGCCCATAACCGTGGACCTCGCTAACGGTCATTCCGACGACTCCGGCTGAACGCAGCGCCTCTTGCACCTCTTGCAGGCGGAACGGCTTTATGACCGCGGTGACCAAACGCATTTCCTCACCCTCCTCAGTCTTTCCCAGCAGCTGGCCTGGCCTCCGGGCCAGTGATGAAGGCCCTCGAAGAAACCCCGCCGCTTCCCATGGCCTCGAAGTCGTAAGCGCTTTCTTCATGCAAAGAAACGTCGAGACCGGCCAGCTCCTCGTCTGGCCCCACTCTCATGCCGACCACTTTGTGGATTGCCCACGCCACGGCCGCAGTAGCGCAAAACGCCCAGCTGACCGCGACCAGAACGGCGAGCGCCTGGCGACCGAGAAGCGCGAAGCCTCCCCCGTAAAACAGGCCGTTGGCGCCGCTCACAGCGGACACGCCGAACAGGCCAACCATGAGCGTGCCGATGAACCCGCCCACGCCGTGCACAGCCAGCACGTCGAGGGAGTCGTCCACGCCGAACTTGAACTTGAGGCTTACCGCAAGCGCGCACGCCGCCCCCGCGACAAGCCCTATGACCGTTGCCCCGACGGTGTTCACAAAGCCACAGGCCGGCGTGATCGCGACCGCGCCCGCCACCGCCCCCGACGCAGCCCCGAGAGTAGTCGGCCGTCCGTCTCGTAGCTTTTCGACCACCAGCCAAGCAAGAAGGGCCGCCGCCGTGGAGGTGTTGGTGTTAATGAACGCTTCGACGGCACGGCCGGCGGAGAGGGCGGAGCCGGCGTTGAACCCGAACCAGCCGAACCACAAGATGCCGGCCCCGAGCACGGACAAAGGCACGTTGTGGGGCCGCATCAACTCACGCGGCCAACCCCTCCGCGGCCCGACCACGAGAGCGAGCGCGGCGCCGCTCACCCCCGAAGTGATCTCAACTACCGTCCCGCCGGCGAAGTCCTCAGTCCCTTTTTTTGCCAGCCATCCGTTGGGCGAGAAAACCCAGTGCGCGATCGGGTCATAGACGACCACCGACCAAACCAGCACGAAGATGCAAAAGGCTGCGAACCCGAGCCGGTCAGCAGAAGACCCAGTGAGGAGCGCGGCCGTTATAACGGCAAACATCATTTGGAACGCGACGAAGGCAAGCTGAGGGACGCTCTGGTGGGCCATGCCCGGTATCGCACCCGATATATGGGAAAGTGCCGCAAAGCGGAAGTCGCCGAGGAGCCCAAGGCCTCCCCAGTCAGGTCCGAAGGCGAGGCTGTATGAGAACCACACCCACGCGAGGCCAACTATGGCCATCGTCACGAAGTTTTGCATGAGCATGGCCAGAACGTTTTTGCGCCTCACCATCCCCCCGTAAAAAATGGCGAGCCCTGGCGTCATGAACAGCACGAGCGCGGCACTGGCCAGCACCCAGGCGGTGTCCCCTGAGTTGTAACGGAGCAACTGCTTACCCTCCCAACGTGCTTCCTTGGCCTGGCGACGGCCGCAACCCGGTGCGCGTGCAGGTCCGCGCGCCGCGCCAAAGGGACGATAGCAGTTCCCGGCAGCGGGGCGGCCACGGCGCCGGTCGTGCCCCTCCCGTCAATGGGGCCTCCGGACCATGGGCCTCCCGTCCATGGTGCCGGCGCCCATCGGGCCGCGGCGCCCATCGGGCCTCCCGTCCATGGGCCTCCCGTCCATGGTGCCGGCGCCCATCGAGCCGCGGCGCCCATCGGGCCGCGGCGCCCATCGGGCCGCGGCGCCCATCGGGCCGCGGCGCCCATCGGGCCTCCCGTCCATGGGGCCAGCGGCCATCGGGCCAATGGCG
>JAJYMM010000057.1 GCA_021787035.1 Actinomycetes bacterium | reverse complement strand
CAGCGAGCGCCGAAAGCGCGCCCAGATCGCCGGACGCGCGATGCCACGGCAGCAAGCCCGAGGACCACTTCGGGCGCGGTCCCCGTCGAGATCTCGTTGATCAGTGCAGTGCGTACGCATGCCCTATGCGTGCACACGCAAGACTGACTCGGAGGACGACATCGACGTGCCGGTCGCCGCGGAACCGCAGCTCACCGGCCACATCTCGCCGCGCACACCCTGCATACGCATGCGTATGCAGCGTTGATAAGGCCCCGAGAAAAAGCCCCGAGAAACTCGGATCTTCGACACGAGTCCCAGCGCGAACCCGCTGGTCAGGGCGTTGTGCATACGCAAGAGCGCGCGAAGAACCAGAGGAACTAGTGGCGGGGGCGATGCGTGAACGTCCGACCGTGCAGTTATGAGCCCGACGACCGAGACGTGACCTCATGGCTCAGGCTCCCAAGTGGGAGGAAGATCTTCACGAGCGTGGGCTCGAGGAAGCGCGTGATGGCGGTGATCCGGCAGGCGGCGATGTCGAGGACAACGGCTCCCGACGGGCGTGCTCGGGGATCCCCAGGGCCGCCGAGGAAGCACAAGAACGCGCGCTGACCGTTCGCCCGGGTGGGCACCAACCTGAGACGCTGTCCTGCGCGTCCCGCGGCGCTGGCACGGAGGAACCTGGCAATGGCGTCAGCGCCCCGGTAGAGGTGGGGCGCAGGCGGCATGGCGAGCCACGCATCGTCGGTGAGCAGCGCCACCAGCGCGTCGACGTCGTCGGCGCTGTAGGCCTCGGCGAAGCGGCGCGCCACCTCGTCGTCGGCGGTGGATCCCGGGCTCGCCGGGCCCCTGGGCGACAGGTGCGGGTCGCGCTCAAGGCCAGCACGCGCCCGCTGGAGGAGCCCTTTCACCGCGGTGGGGGTGGCATCGAGCATCGCCGCCACCTCGGGGAGAGAGAAGCCGAGCACGTCGTAGAGCAGGAGCGCCGCGCCCTGCCGGGGCGCCAGGCGCTGGAGGGCGGCGACGAAGGCGAGACGGACCGCCTCGCCGGCCTCGAGGCGTGCTTGTGGGTCGGCTGGCTGCTCGAGCCAGGCGTCGGGGTAGGGCTGCAGCCAGGTCGCCTCGAAGGCCCCGGAGGGCCGAGGCGGGCTGAAGGGCGGGATGGGGACCGGCGGCGGCCGGCGCTTGGCGTCACGGACGGCGTTGAGGCAGCGGTTGGTGGCGATCCGGTACAGCCAGGTGCGAAGCGACGACTGACCACAAAAGCCCCCTATCGCCCGCCAGGCGGCGATCATCGTGTCTTGGAGGACGTCGTCGGCATCGACGAGCGAGCCGAGCACCCGGTAGCAGTGCAGGTGCAGCTCGGCGCGGTAGGGCGCCACTAATTCGCCGAAGGCGCCGTCGTCCCCGCCCTGGGCGCGTTCGAGCAGCGATGGGCCCATCACGGCGAGCTTGCCACCCAAGGGACGTGTTCGGCGACGACCGTTCCGATCCGGCGTCGGGAGGTGTCTCATGTTGCACGACACCAACTCGAAAAGGAGCCGACATGACCGGAGCCCTCGGTGCGGAGCGCACCACCATCGAGACCTACTACGAGATCCTCCAAAGCGGCGCCGACCGGTTCGACGCCGAGCAGCTGCGGGCGGTCCTCGCCCCCGAGCTCGTCTTCGAAGGGCCGATCGCCGGGCACCGCGTCGGCGCCGAGCCGTTCTGCAAGGGCGTCGTCGGGTTCGTCGCCGCCCTCCGCCACCTCGAGATGCACCAGCTTCTCACCACCCCCGGCCACGCCGCCGCCCTCTACGACGCCGAGCTACCAGGGGGCATCTGCCGTTTCGCCGAGTTCTTCGAGCTCGACACAGGGGTGATCACCGGCCTCCGGCTCGTCTTCGACCCCAAGCGCTACATCGAGCTCGGCGGCCACTGAGGACCACCTCGAGGGCCACTGAGGACCACCTCGAGGTGGTCGCGCTCCACGGACCACCGTCGCCTCCCTCGAGCGCACGGGATCACCCAAGGTCGTCCAGCCAGGCGCGCACCGTGTCGTGGTGCGCCGACCACGCCGACCACGACGTCTGCGCCAATCGCTCGATCGTCGAGGGGCGCATCGCCGCCGGCGCAGCGGCGACATCGGAGACCGTGACCGGGTAGCCGGCCGGACGGGGCTCCAGCACCGGGTAGTCGTGCCCCACCCACCGTCCGATCCGCACACGGCGTTGGCGCCCCGTGGCACCACGCTCCAGCCCCGAGCACAGGCTCATCAGGTGCACGGCCACCGACTGGACGTTACGACGGTCGGTGTTCGTGGCATGCTGGACCGCGAAGCTGTCCACCAGATCCTGGACGATTCCGATCGACTCCTCACCCGAAAGACAGCTCTTCCATTCCTCGAGCGAGCAGTACCGCTCCCAGCATCCCGCCGCTGACCACATGTACGGGTGGCTCCGGCCCTCGCCACCAGGCACCGCCGCCCCGCAACCGACACAGCGCACCTCGATCATCGGGCAACTGGTCCCTCCCAGCCAACACGCCTCCACGACCCATGATCGCGTGACCGTCGCCTCGATTCCCCCAACCTGCGCCTCAACGCAGGCGACACTCCTCGCAGGGCTCGGCGAGTAGGGCTGCGTAGGCAACGCGCGGCAAGCTGTGCGCCTTCGAGGCCGCCCGCCGCGAACGCCCAGCGTGCGGGCAGTATGGCGGCGCGATCCGTGCGTAGGGCAGGGTGAGGGACCACGAAACAGCACGAACACGCACGACAGTGAGCCCGAAAGGCGCAAAGATCAGAAATATGCGGTGAGGTCTTCATGTTTGGGCCTGAGCTGCCCCTTTGCTTGCTGAAGATGTGTCCACCCCCGGGCTCGGCACGGTCCACCCGCGCATTGTCCACAGCGTGTCGCTCAGATTTAGACCCTGCGCCTGGTGCGTGGGTCGGCCTCGAGGAGATCAGCGCCGATCGCCTCGAGGCGAGCGAGCAACTCGTGCATGCGGCGGTCGTTCTCGATGAAGACGCGGTAGTCCGCGGCCTGCTCGGCCGACAGCCATCTGCCAACGGTCTTGCTTGCAACCTTACGCGTCCACTGGAAGTAGGGCCCGTGCGGCTGAGGCGGGTTGGCCATGCACCGACAGCCGGCACGGCCGCAGTGGGTCCGGCGCTCAGCGATGCTGCCCGGCAGCACCTTCCCGGAGGCGGCGAGCTCGGCAAGCTCGGTCGCGATACGCCTGGCCTCGTCTTCTTGCGCGCTGGTCAAGCCCACACGTCAGCTTGCCACGAGGGATCCACCACCACGCCCCATCATACTGTAACTATACGGTCCGATGACCTAGCCGTCAGCGGACGTGGCCACCGCTATCGCCACCTCGTCGCCGCGCCGCCACAGCGAGGCGGTTGTCGGCTTTGCGAGCGTCGTCACCGCTGCGTGCCCGAGGAGCCCCGAGCGCGCCCGGGCGCTTTTGTTCGCGGCGGCAAGCTCGCCGAGTTCGCCTCCTCGATCGGCCTCGAGCTCGAGGCGAAGGTGGGGTCGGTTGCGGTGGGACACCAACCCGGCGTTTCGGGACACTATCGGGGGTGGGGAGCCTCCGACATTATGGGCGATGCCCGAGTTCAGCTTGCCTCGTCCAGGTATTGTTCCAGAGCCTCACGAATGAAGACGGACAGAGGCTTGCCGTGTTCCTTGGCCGCCTGCTGCAGTCGGTCCTTCAGCTCGACCGGGACCCGCGCCTTGATCTCAGGTGAGATCCTGCCCGGTGCCGTCAACGACGGCCGACCTGGGCCGAGTTGGCGGTGCACGTCCTCCACGGCGCGCTCGATGTAGTTCTCGTCGATCAGGTTGCCCTTGGAGTCGTAGATCTTCTCTTCGGGCTTCACATCGGGTCCCAGCTTGTACTTGCGAGGCATAGCGCTCTCATCTCCGGAACTGTGTTGGCATGACGTGGATGACGAACAGGAAGCCCGGTAGCTGGACAGCGATGATCTCCAGTTCGACGCCTCGGTCATCGACCCCGACCAACACGAGCCGGCCGTCGAGATCATCAGACGGTGCGGGCACAACCACTGCATCTCCGGCATTCTCCAGAGCGGCAAGTGCGTGGGCCTTGCCGATACGGTGCCTTCGGGCCGACTGAGCAAACCGAACTTCCTGAACGCTCTATTGTGCGCCACATAATATCGCCAGTCACAATAGCGCGGCGCAGGATTCAGGCCCGCAGCGAGGTCCTGGCTCCGGGGAGAAAGGCGCGTCCACCAGCCGCGTTCGGTGACAGGGAGCCACAGTCATCGGATCGAATGGTGTGGGGCAGTCGCCGTCCCGTCCGGGGACGGCGGCCACGTGTGCAGTGACCGTAGTGGCGGTCGTGGCCGACCCCGATGGAACCTGGCTTGTGCTGGCGCGTGACGTCTCGAACCGCGATACATGTCCGGGGTGCGTCCTGGCTCACGGCTGGTCTGGTGCTCGACGTCGGTACCGGCCTGCTGCGTGGGGTGGCGGTGGCGCCCACGGAGGACGAGGCCCTGGCCCAGGCTTTGGCCGGTGCGGTGAGCAAGCCGGCAGGACAGCTGCCTCCAGGACAGCCGGGCATGGTGCTGTGCGGACCGGGCCTGGCCGAGCCGGTCGCGCAGGCGCTGCGCGCGGTGACGATCGGGGCGGCGCTGCCGCCGGTCAGCGAGGTGGGCCCACCGGTGGAGGCGGAGGACATCTTTGATTCTCTCATCGGGCACATGGCCGGCCGCAGCCAGCCAGAGGACCTCCCCACTCCCAGAGACTGGACGTTGCTGTACATCCAGGCGCTGGGCTTCTACCGGGCCAAGCCCTGGGCCCGCTGGCATGACGACATCGACTTGGCCCTCGAAGTCAGCATCGCCGAAGCCACGAGTAGTCATGCCGCGGTGGTGATCGGCAACGCCGGTCTGCAGCACGGGCTGGGCTTCTACCGGGCCAGGCCGTGCCCCCGGGCTCCGGGGCTGGCAGCCGGGCGACCCGATGCCCACGCCGGCTGGCACACTGCTCTGCACCCTGGATCCACCCGGTGAGGTCCCAGCCGAGCTGAGCGCCAAGGCGCTGCGCTACGGATGGCCACGCGACTCCGAGCTCTTCCCCGCCTTTTTGAGCCTGGGGCCGGACAAGGAGGGGGGAGATCCGTCGACTCTTCCCGCCCGAGGCGCCGACGCCGACAGGCACGGAGGTTCCTCTGCTGGCGATAGTGGCCTAGCGTCGCCACGGCGACTCCGTCGCCGCCAGGGCCGCCCAGCTCGACCCATACGGGGTAGCTGTGATCAGGACTGACGACGGCCAGGCTGTCTTTACTCTGGTCGGCGCAAATGGGGCTGAGCTGTTGATGGACCTGGACGCCGACAACCCGAACCTCAAGACGTTCCGGCGTCGCCTACGCGACAGCAAAGGGCTCCACGTCGTGATGGTCGCTGACGAGGAGACAACCCAAGGTCGGGGCTCCGTCTACGGCTTGTTCGAATGCCACCAGCCACCCCCTCCTCCCCCCGCACACGCCAGTCGCCCCTACCCATCCAAGCCACACTCGAAGCGCCGGCGTCGATAGGCCAAGCTGCCCCTACGAGACCAGAAGAGGCGACCCGTTGGACCAGGTGGCGCCCGGGAGCTGGCGTTCCGGAACGTATCGGGGGTCGGGATTCGGGGATGGTTTCGTGGGACGTTTAGGGCCATGGGCGCAACTCGAAGGCCGGGATGTGGGCGGGTCGCACGACTGTGAAGTGGCGGCGGTCGAGGGTGGCGATCTCGCTGAGTTGGAGTCTCTCTGCGGCTGCAACTACAGAGGCGTCGATTGTTCCAAGCGGCAGGTCCCGGTAGCGCCCCACGAGCTCAGCGATGCGAAGCCAGTCCTCGCCGGCCACGGATTCGCTTATCAGATTGCCGGCAGCGAAGTCGCCTAGGAAACGGACTTCGGCTTCAGCGCCGAGCCGGCTGGCCAATAGGTGGGACACTTCGGTCACGACCAGTATGGGCACGACCAGAGGGCCGGGGTGAGATTCGAGGAGCTCCAAGGACTCCATGTGGTGGTCGTCGTCGGCGTCGACGTAGGCGTAGAGCGGTCCGGCGTCGACAAGGACCGCTATGGAATCACCTCGTCGCGCAGGATCTCCTCGATACGTACCGAGACATCGTGTGAGCCGCTGTGGCCTGCGGCCGCTGCGATCAGGCGACGTCGTCCCGCAGGCCGGGACCCCAGATGAGTCTCGATCGCCTCACGAGTGAGTTCAGACACCGTGACCCGTCTCCGCTGGGCCTCGTGGCGGAGCCGGGCCGTTTCCCGGTGATAACTGACCGAGTCGACGCCCGTCTCCGCCTTCTATCGGGGCGGCCGAACTCTCATCCCGAGTTCCAGACCAGACGGTTACCGACAGCCGTCTAAGCAGGGCCGGGGGGACGCATCGGGGTCGCGGACGCCGGTCGAGGCAGCGTAATCCCCGCACAGGCACCTCCGCCGCGGCCGGCTGACCTGGGGAAACGCACGGGAGCCCGAGAGCGGAATCGAACCGCTGACCTACGCATTACGAGTGCGTCGCTCTGCCGACTGAGCTACTCGGGCTTGTGTGCTATGAGCTGGTAGTTCTCTCTGTCAGCCCCTAGTGTAACCTGGTTGCGAGGCCCGCGGGGCAACTTAAGGGCAACAACAGCCCTGTCATTTGCCCCGGGCAGAGAGGAGGGCAACTGATGCGGGGCAACCTGGAGCAACTCGGTCCGGACCGCTGGCGGCTGAGGGTGTTCGCGGGCCGGGACGGCACCGGCAAGCCACGTGTGGTGCGGCGTAACGTTCGGGGCACCAAGCGCCAAGCCACAAGCGCGCTGGCCAAGTTCGTTGCCGATGTCGAGCGTGGACAGGTTGCAGACAGCCACCCCGGCAGCGTAGCGGACCTGCTCGACCGCTGGCTCGCAGAGATCGCGCCCCTGCGCTCCGCGTACACGATGCGGGAGCACAGGCGCTCTGTGGAGCGCGACATCAAGCCGGCGATCGGTGCGCTGAGGCTCGACAAGCTCTCGCCACGGCACCTGGACGACCTGTACGGTGCCCTGCTCGCCCGGGGCCTCTCCTCGGCCTCGGTGCGCCGTCACCACTGCATCGTCCATGCCGCCCTCGACCGAGCGGTCCGTTGGGGGACGATCACAGCCAACCCTGCTGACAGGGCCAGCCCTCCAGGGCCAAGCAGGTCGAGGGCTTCGGCGCCGACCGTGAGGGACGTTCAGCGACTGATGGCCGTCGCTGAGCAGCACGACCCCGTAATGGCGACTGCGATCGCCCTCGGTGCCGTGACGGGCGCCCGGCGCGGCGAACTGTGCGCGCTGCGCTGGTCTGACATCGATTGGGAAAAGAAGACGCTGCTCATTGAGCGTTCCCTCACTGTGCTGCACAGGGTCGCCATGGCCGGCCCGACCAAGACACATGCCCGCCGCGACGTCGCCATCGACGAGATGCTCGGGGCGCTTCTCGCCCAACGTCAGACCGATCAGCAGGGCTACGCCCGCAAAGTTGGCGTTGCGCTGGTGGGCGACCCTTATCTACTCAGCCGCTCGGCGGACGGCTCGGCCCCTTGCCTGCCAGACGGGCTGACGGCCGGCTATGCGCGCTTGGCGGCACGCCTCGGCATCAACGGTCATTTCCACCAGCTGCGTCATTTTGCTGCCACAGTTGCTATCGGTTCCGGTGCAGACGTCCGCACGGTCAGTGGGCGCCTCGGTCATGCCGATCCATCAGTCACGCTACGCGTGTACGCGCACGCCATTGAGGCGCGCGACAGGGAACTGGCCAGCATCCTGGGTACCACGGTCCTCGGGACCGTGCACTGCAGCCCGGAGCTTGACGAGGCTGACCCGCCAGCGCCTCCCGAGCTGGATAGCGCCGGGTAGCTCGCCCCGCCGGGCCAGGTCGTATGCGAGGTCCCTGCTGATCCCGAGCAGTTCGGCCGCCTCCGGGACCGAAACGACATAGGGGTCGGCCAGCTCTGCCCTCGGCTGCCGGCGAGACCCTTTGATGGCGTCCGTAACTCCCTCTGTCCACGTTCCGCTCACCGTCATCTCCTTGTCCTCTCGGCCCCTCCGGTTGGGGCCTTCTACTGGTAGGGGCGGAGGTGGCGATATTTCGCCCGCAACGGAGGAGCACTCTCCACCTCCAGACCGCCAGTCGGACCCGCCAAGGTGCGGGGAGGCTTGCCAGGCTAGGTCAGCGGCGCGCGGCCCAGGGCAGTGGCAAGCTCGGGGAGCCTCCGGACGGCAAAGGTCAGTCCAATATCGTCGCGGCCTGGGGCGGTACACCGTTCTCCCCGAGGCCACGCCAAGGGCCTGGTTGAACCACTCCAGCACCGCCGACCACGCCTAAATCCCGATCCCGTCTCCGACGACCCCGAGCGAAGCTGGGAAGCTGCCGGGGCCGCGCTTGCCGTCTACCAGGAGCCGGACGGGCTCCCTGGTACGGCCGCCGCGCTGGGCCATGTCGCTCACCGACACGAGGTCTTGGTCGACGCGCAGCGGTACGGCTGTCGGCACCGCCCTGGTGACACGCTCGACCAACTGGGAGACCGCAGCGGCAGGGCCTGGCGCACGGAGCTTTGCCCTCACTGTCGTGACGCCGCTGACTTCCGAGAGCACGACCTCGGGGAATGCTCTTGAGACGTGGCCAAGGGAGCCGTGGAAGCCCTCGAAGACGACGCCCACGTTGTAATTGCTCGACATCAAAGTGTGTCTGGGGCTCTGCAGGCGAGACAAGCCTGTTGACAGCTGCCAACAGCATCTCACCCGATGCTCTCGGCACCGCACTGCTACACCACTGGGCCGCCCAGCCACTCTTCGCCTCGACGCCAGGCGCCTGTCCCCCGGTCAGCTCCCAGGGCCGCGGCATTAGTCGAGGCAAGCCACCAACCTCTCGTGCCGTAGCTCCGAAACAGCGACACCGGTGGTCGTTCAAGGCGCTGGCCAGCAGGCTCGGCCCAGTAGCCGCACTCGCAAGCCTTGCCACGAAGCCAGCGAGCGGCCAAGTAGCACCGGCACCCCTTGCCCGTCCCACCCCCCGTGGGTCACGACCCAAAGGCTTCTGGTGGACGTCTGGCACTGGTGCCGGCGCCCCGGCGGAGCCGGGTCGTCGGGAGGCAGTGCGAAAGCAGGGCGGGCCTGGCATGAGGGCGTGACCTGGGCGGGCAAGGACATCGCCACCCCCGCCCCGACAGGTGGGAGGCCCGAGAGGCG
>JAJYMM010000082.1 GCA_021787035.1 Actinomycetes bacterium | reverse complement strand
GCGACGGCGAGGGGCGGCCGGCTGCAGGACGGGGATGGGCACCGCGGGGCCGCGACGGCGAGGGGCGGCCGGGTGCAGGACGGGGATGGGCACCGCGTGGCCGCGACGGCGAGGGGCGGCCGGGTGCAGGACGGGAATGGGCACCGCGGGGTGCGCCGCGAGGCAACGGCGAAGGTCGCTTCGGAGGGCAGCCCGCGCGAAAGGCTCCCCCTGGGTGGGGGAGTGTCACTCGTCGAGGCGCACGGGAAGTCGAGCGGTCCGCTTGGGCACCCAACGGGCCACAGGGTCCCGGTCGAGAGCGCGCTGTGCTCTCGGGTGCTCGCCCAGCGCCGGCAGAAGAAGCCGGGCCCCGGCGACCGCCGCGTCCCGCTCTCCGGGCCCCGGTGACGCCCGTTCGGGCGCGTGAAGTTGGTGAGGGCGGCGGGCAAGGAGGCAGCCCAGGCGAGGCCCAGGGGGGCCGGCGGCTGCCGCGCGCTGCGCAGGGCGGGGGGTTCCCCGGTCGCCAGCGGGGCCGGGCTGCTGCTTCGCCGGCCAGGGCTGCCGCCTCGAAGGGCCGGCCTAGGGCCCGTACCTCCGGCGGCGATGACCTGCCCAAACCGCTTGCGTCCTGGCTCGCCGAAGCCGCTGAAGCATACGCCGCCGATCGCTACCCGGACGCCCTCAGGTTGCTCCGGAAGCTCGTCTTGCGGGCGCCCGGCTCCGCGTCGGCCAGGGAACTGCTCGGCCTCACCTATTACCGGCTTGGCCGCTGGCGCCTCGCCGTCCGTGAGCTCGAGGTTCACCACGACATCTCGGGTAGCTACGACCAGTACCCAGTGATGGCAGATTGCTACCGCGCCTTGCGCCAGTACGGGGAGCTCGAAGAAGCGTGGGCTGAGTTGCGCCAGGTGTCACCGAGCGGCGAGGTCGTGGCAGAAGGGCGTCTCGTGGCAGCGGGGGCGATGGCCGACCGCGGCGACCTCGATGGG
This sequence comes from Actinomycetes bacterium, assembly GCA_021787035.1. Taxonomy (GTDB): domain Bacteria; phylum Actinomycetota; class Acidimicrobiia; order Acidimicrobiales; family Palsa-688; genus JAJZYO01. Next base: position 8,354 of record JAJYMM010000082.1, on the reverse strand, counting down.
GCCGTGCGACTGCTCGAGCCCTCGCTCCGGCGCACCAAGCCCAAAGCGTACGACATCCGCCAGTGGTACGCCCTCGCCGATATATACGAACGGGCCGGCGAGCTCCCAAGGGCACGCGAGCTGTTCGCCCGCTTGGCTTCCGCCGACCCGGGTGCATATGACGTGAGCGAGCGCTTGGCCGCCCTCGGCTGACTCCCGTCGGCGAGGGGCGTGCTCGCTTCGCCAGCTGTGGTTGGTGGGGAGATGGCCGGCCGCAAGGCAGGTCCGAGTGCCAGACGGTTTAGCCTTGCGAGGCTTGGCCCTCTACTATCGCTTCGAGCAACTGGGCGACGCCGTCTTCGCTGTTGGGTGGCACAACAACGTCGACCATGGTGAGGATTTCGGGGAGGGCATTTGCGGGCGCGGCGGTGCGGCTTGCCCAAGCCAAGAGGGGCAGGTCGTTGTAGTAGTCGCCCACCGCCACTACCTGGGCGCTATCCACGTTGAGGAGATCGCAGAGCCGGCGCGTGCCGTAAGCCTTGGAGATACCCGCGGCCGCAATCTCCACCCAATCGAGGCCGGACGACGTCACCGAGATCGCGCTTTGTCGTCCGGCGTGGCCGTCTGAGAGATGAGCCAGCAGATCGCGCACGCTCGAGCCGGGCCGGCGTGCTATGAGTTTCATTGACGCTGCCACCAAGGTGTCCATAATGTCTTCGACTTCGTTGACCGCTCCGTCCCAGAGGCGCTCCGTCTCAAAGAAGCCCGCCTCGTAGTCGAAGCTGTCCACTCCTTCGACAGCGAACAAGGTGCCGGGGAAGCTCTGGCGCAGTCCCTTGACGAGCGTCGTCGCTAGTGGCACTTCGATCGTCTCGAGCTCTGTCACCTCCATCGAGACGACGTCGACGACGGCCGCGCCGTTGGCGCACGCGCCGAGCGGGCCAAGCCCGGCGCCTTGGGCGACTTCCCAGGTCGCTCGTGGCGGCCTTCCGGTCACCGGCACGACGAGGATTCCTGCCTCGCGCGCGGCCTGCACCGCCTCGACGGTGCGCTCGCTCACCGTGCCGTCGGGCTGGAGGAGCGTCCCATCCAGGTCAGTCGCGACCAGCCGGACTGGGCCTGCCGCTGCCCAACCGAGGGGCGGCTTGACCGCTGGCGGCTCCCGCCTGAGGGGCAGGTCGCCATCGGGCTCGTGGAGGGGACCGGCGCGCACGCTGAGACCCTATCGTTCGGCCCGGCACCGGACCGGTCGTTCGACCCTATCGTTGTTTGGGCACCTCGACTAGATTGGTCGAGCGGCCGGGCCGTTCTAGTCTGGGCTCGGTACGAGCCGCCTTCGGGCACGAGCTACGAGGAGTGATCTTGGATGGACCTTCACCAGTTGCTCGGCGATGATGCCGAGGCCCTGCTCAGTTACGAGTGCAAGGGCGTACCGCGCGACGACCTCGTCTTGCCCGGGCCTGATTTCATCGACCGCGCCTTTTCGATCTCCGATAGGCCGGTGCCTGTGCTCCGCAACCTGGGCCTGCTGCTCAACACGGGTCGCCTGGCGGGTACGGGTTACATCTCGATCCTGCCGGTCGATCAGGGCATCGAGCACTCGGCAGCGGCCAGCTTCGCCCCCAACCCGGCCTACTTCGACCCGAAAAACATCATCGAGCTCGCCATCGAAGGCGGGTGCAACGCCGTCGCTACGACGCTGGGCGTTCTCGGCATGGTCGCTCGGCGGTACGCGCACAAGGTGCCGTTTATAGCCAAGCTCAACCACAACGAGCTGTTGTCGTACCCAAACACCTATGACCAGGTGATGTTCGGGTCCGTGCAGCAGGCGTTCGACCTCGGTGCAGTCGGGGTGGGTGCCACGGTGTACTGGGGATCCGAAGAGTCCCGCCACGAGATGACTGAGGTCGAGGAGGCTTTCGAAGAGGCGCACTCGCTCGGCATGTTCACTGTCCTTTGGTGCTATGTCCGAAACAGCGCTTTCACCAAGGACGGTGTCAATTACGAGACGGCGGCCGACCTGACGGGCCAGGCCAACCACCTGGGCGTCACGATCCACGCAGACATCATCAAGCAGAAGCTCCCCGAGTCCAACGGCGGCTTCAACGCCATCCGCTTCGGCAAGACCTCCAAGCTTGTTTACAGCGAGCTGACCACGGACAACCCGATCGACCTCACTCGCTGGCAGGTGGCCAACACCTACATGGGGCGTGCCCCGCTCATCAATAGCGGAGGCGCCTCCTCGGGCGCGAGCGACCTGGCCGAGGCCGTGCGCACGGCCGTTGTCAACAAGCGTGCCGGAGGCGCTGGCCTGATCATGGGACGCAAGGCCTTCCAGCGGCCGATGCGCGAAGGTGTCGAGCTGATAAATGCCGTTCAGGACGTGTACGCCGACCCCGAGGTCACGATCGCCTAGCTGCCGTTCGCTCGCACAGCCCCTCCAGGCGCTCGTTGCAGGCCCTGTGCGAGCGGGGCGGTAAGGCTATGGCCGCACCTCGGATAGGATTGTCGCTCGCGCGACCCAACGCCAAGAGATCGCGTGGAGCTCTATCAGGGGGCATCGCTTTGGCTGACACAATTAGTCGGGCCCGACAGGCGAAGAGCTTGGACAGGGTCGTTATCCGTTTCGCCGGGGACTCGGGTGACGGCATGCAGCTCGCCGGCGACCGGTTCACTACAAGCTCTGCCATCTACGGCAACGACCTGTCCACCCTTCCGGACTTCCCGGCCGAGATCCGGGCGCCGGCTGGCACCGTCGCGGGCGTATCGGCGTTCCAGGTCCATTTTTCGGACCACGACATCTTTACGCCGGGCGACCACCCCGACGTCTTGGTCGCCATGAACCCGGCGGCTTTGAAGGCGCATGCCCGTGACCTCGAACCCGGCGCTGCGGTCTTGTTGAACAGCGACTCGTTTGACGAGCGAAGCCTGCAGAAGGCTGGTTACACGAGCGATCCGAGAGGTGACGGGTCGCTTGCGGGCCTCAAGGTATACGAGGTGCCGATGACCTCGCTGACCCTCGAGGCGGTGAAGCCGAGCGGTACAAAGGCACGCGATGCCGAGCGCTCCAAAAACTTCTTTGCGCTCGGCCTCGTGAGCTGGATGTACAGCAGGCCGATGGAGCCGACCCTCGAGTGGGTCGCTAAGCGCTTTGCGAACAACGAGATGGTTCGCGAGGCAAACACGTTGGCGTGCAAGGCGGGCTGGAACTTTGGGGAGACAGCGGAGATTTTTGAGTCGGTTTACGAGGTAAGGCCGGCCCAGCTGCCGCCGGGTACGTATACCAACATCTCGGGCAATACGGCGCTCGCGTGGGGGATAATTGCCGCTGGGCAGCTCGCGAAGCTGCCCGTCTTCCTTGGCAGCTACCCGATCACGCCGGCTTCCGACGTGCTCCACGAGCTATCCAAGCACAAGAACTTCGGGGTGCGGACCTTCCAGGCAGAAGACGAGATTGCTGGGGTCAGTGCGGCGCTCGGTGCGGCTTATGGGGGCGCGCTCGGCGTCACCACGACAAGTGGCCCGGGCCTTGACCTGAAGGCCGAGGCCATCGGTTTGGCCATTTCGCTCGAGCTTCCCCTCGTCGTGTTCGATATACAACGGGGTGGCCCGTCTACGGGACTGCCCACCAAGACCGAGCAAGCAGATCTGCTCCACGCCATCTATGGTCGCCACGGTGAGGCGCCCTTGCCCGTCGTGGCCCCGATCACGCCTGGGGACTGTTTCTACACGGCCATCGAGGCAGCGCGTCTCGCCCTCAAGTACCGGACGCCCGTGATAGTGCTCTCCGACGGCTACCTTGCCAACGGCGCAGAACCCTGGCCCGTCCCTGAAGTCGAGAGCCTCCCAGACCTGTCCGCTGAGTTCAGTTTCGCTAGCACCCCAAACAAGGTGGAGCCCGATGGGTCCGAGGTTTTTTGGCCGTACCTGCGAGACCCCGAAACGCTGGCGCGGCCCTGGGCGGTGCCGGGCACGCCCGGGCTCATGCACAGGCTGGGCGGCCTCGAGAAGTCAGACGGGGCTGGCAACGTATCGTACGACCCGGTCAACCATGACCTCATGGTCCGCCTGAGGGCTCAGAAGGTCGCCGGGATCGTTGCCGACATCCCGCCCATCGAGGTGGACGACCCGACGGGGGACGCAGAGCTCTTGGTGCTCGGGTGGGGGTCGACCTACGGCGCCATTTGCGCTGCCGCCCGGGCCGTCCGCGCGAGCGGCGCCAAGGTGGCACATGCCCAGTTGCGTCACCTCAACCCGTTCCCTGCCAACCTCGGCGACGTTGTCCGGGCGTACAAGAGGGTGCTCGTCCCCGAGGTCAACCTCGGCCAGCTGCGGAAGTTGGTAAGGGCTGAGTTCCTGGTGGACGCACAGGGGCTAAACCAGGTGAGCGGCCTGCCGTTCCGGCGCGTGGACGTGCAGGAGGCAATAATTTCGCAACTGATGGCGCTTGGTACGGAGGGACGATGACAGATCTGGCCACCCCGGTCACGACTCGCAAGGACTGGTCCAGCGACCAAGAGGTGCGCTGGTGCCCTGGCTGTGGCGACTACTCGATACTGACCGCCGTGCAGCTTCTCATGCCGGAGCTCGGCGCCAAGAGAGAGGACACGGTCTTTGTCTCTGGGATCGGCTGCTCGAGCCGGTTCCCTTATTACATGAACACTTACGGCGTGCATTCCATCCACGGGCGCGCACCGGCGCTCGCCACCGGCTTGGCTGTGGCGCGCCCGGATCTGCACGTGTGGGTGATCACCGGCGACGGCGACGCGCTTTCCATAGGTGGCAACCACCTGCTCCACGCTCTGCGTCGTAACGTCAACCTGACGATCATCCTGTTCAACAACCAGATCTACGGGCTCACAAAAGGCCAGTACTCGCCGACGTCGGAGCCGGGCAAGGTCACGAAGTCCACCCCCCTGGGCTCGCTTGACCACCCCTATAACCCGGTTTCGCTCGCGCTCGGTGCTGAAGCGAGCTTCGTTGCCCGGACACACGACCTGGACCGCAAGCACATGATGGAGACTTTCCGGAGGGCTTACGAGCACAGGGGCGCTGCGTTGGTCGAGGTCTACCAAAATTGCAATGTGTTCAATGACGGCGCTTTCGACGCCATTACCTCCAAGGACAACCGCCCTAGCATGCTCATCCCTCTTGAGCACGGCAAACCTGTGCGTTTCGGTGCAAATGGGGAAAAGGGAGTGGTGATCGATGGGCACGGAAGTGCGGTGATCGTCGACGTGGACCAAGTCGGCGAAGACAACCTCCTCGTCCATGACGAAACCGTGGGGGACCCGACTCTGGCCTTCTCCCTATCCCGTTTGTCTGAGGGGCCGAATTCGCCAACGCCGATAGGGGTATTCAGAGATGTGGAGCGCCCCGACTACGGCACGCTTGTGCAGTCTCAGCTGGTCGACGCTGCGGCTCGCAAGGGCCCGGGGGACTTGGGAGCGCTCCTGCGATCAGGTACCACTTGGACGGTTGCCTGACCCGTCGCTTGCGGCAGTGAGGGGTGTGGGGGAGGAAACCTTCGAACTTGTAACGGGAGCGCCTTAGGGCCGTCTATAGTACGCCATGGTCTCCGCCGACGCCGAGGCAGCTCATAGGTTGCTCGACAAGTTGGCGCGCTTCGTTGCTGAGGCTTTGAGCGACGAGGAGAGGGAAATGTTGGCAGCGCTGCTGGCGCCTGGAGTCGCCCTCGCGTACCAGACCCCGCCGTTAGTGGACGTCGACGCCCCGGCCGGTGCTATTGACGTCGACTGGCGACCGAGCGCGCTACCAGAGGCACTGGCCGAGGCTCTCAGGGAAAGGGGAGTCCGGGTAGTCGGGTTGGGCGACTGAGGGCTGGGCTTCAGGGCCGCGTCGGCACCGGCGGCGCCTGCGTGGCGAGTGCTGGCCCGATGGTCAGATCGGCGACTGGTACGCTCACGCGGGCGGCCAGCGTGGTGACGGCACGAGGGGGCCCCAAAGGGACGACTTCACTTGCCGCCGAGGAGATGCATTGGCTGCAGCGTTGTACGTGGCGAGCTGCGGCCGCGGGTTCCTCGGCCAGGATCCTGCGGAGCTCGGGGCACGCGAGCTCGGGCCGGCCGACCATGACCTGGAGCACGAGAGCTTGGCGGAGCCGCCGCCGAGCACGATGGAGCACGACCTTGGCTGCGCCGACGGAGAGGCCGAGTGCTCCAGCGACTTCTGATGCCCCGAAGCCGAAGTGGGTTACGAGGGCGATTGCCGTCGCATCGCGCTGGGAAAGCCCGGCTACGCAGCCTTCGACGCGGAGCGCGAGGTCGGAGACCTCGGCCGAGTGCGCCGGGCCAGGACTCGTATCGGCCAGGTCGAGAGCGTCCGGTTCGTCAAGGACCGTGACCCGTTGGCGCGCCCGGAGGTGGTCGGTGGCGAGGTTGCGTGCGATCGTGGTGAGCCACGCGCGGAGGCGTGAGCCGTCCTGAAGGGTGCTCAAGCTGTGAAGGGCGCGGAGGAACGTCTCTTGGACGACGTCCGCAACCGTCTCGGGGTCATCGCGGATGAGGCCAGCTACCACGCAGCGGACTGTCGAGACGTGGGCGCGGTACAGCCCCACGAACTCCCGAGCGCCTCCCCTCCGCACTGCATCGACGAGCTCGGAGTCGCTCATCTTTTGCGTGCTGAGCACGCCGAAGATCGTAGCGCTACGAGGGCTATGGGTGACGGCCCGAGCTACGCAGCCACCTGGTCTTACGCCGGCGTGTTGCCGTTAAGTTGCGGCCCGGAGCGTAGCCCGGTCCGCCTGATGACACTTTGGGTAGTGTCGGCCACACTATAGGCGTTCTAGTCGCACTGCGCTCGAGGTTGTCCAAAAAAAAAAGGGGGTGCCTGGCTTTCCGACGTGGCCGGTGTAACACTTGTCACAGGCGGGGGCTGCCGCCCAACAGCGGCGCAGCAGGGGGGCGCCAGCGGGCGGGCCAGAGGCGAGCTGGCCCGCCCCGTTGCTTGTGTGGGTAGAGTTGGCCGGTGCCAGCGAGCGATGAGGCAGCCTCGGTAACCCTGGACAATTCGAGCGGCGTGCGCCGGGTGCTCGTGGTCACGGCCCACCCTGACGACGTCGACTTTGGTGCGGCTGGGACGGTGGCGAAGTGGGCCGCCGCCGGAGCCGAGGTTGCATACTGTGTCGTAACTGACGGCGATGCCGGGGGATCGGACCGTTCGGTGACGCGCTCGGCCATGGCGGAGATGAGACGGGAGGAGCAACGCAAGGCGGCTGCCGAAGTGGGGGTAAGTGAGTTGACCTTCCTCGGTTACCCAGACGGGAAGCTTGAGCCGACGATCGAGTTGCGCTGCGACGTGAGCAGGGTCGTCCGCGCGTGGCGGCCGGAGCGGCTGGTCTGCCAGTCACCTGAGCGCAACTGGGACCGCATTGGTGCCAGCCACCCTGACCACTTGGCCGCCGGCGAGGCAGCCGTGTGCGCCGCCTACCCCGATGCGCGCAACCCCTTCGCTCACCCCAAGCTCCTGGAAGAGGGCCTTGAGCCCCACAGCGTGGCGGAATTGTGGCTCATGGCCTCGCCCCGGCCCAACCGCGCGGTGGACATCACCGAGACGTTCGGTCGCAAGCTCGCAGCGCTTTCCCGTCATGAGAGCCAGGTCGCGCACGAAGTAGATCTGGAGGGCCGCCTCAGGCGCATGGCTTCAGCCGGCGCGCCGCTCGTGGGAGCGCCCGAGGGGACGCTAATCGAACTGTTCCAGGTCGTGGCAATGCCTTCCAGCGGTTCGTCCTGACCGAGGTGGTCCCTGACAGAGGTGCTCCCTGACAGAGGTGCTCCCTGAGAGAGGTGGTCGAGGTGCAAGTTCATAAGCGGGAGGGCTTGTGCGGGTAGCCACCTGGAACGTCAATTCCTTGAAGGCCAGGATGGAGCGTGTCCCAGAGTGGCTCGGGTACGCCAAGCCTGACGTGCTCTGCATCCAAGAGACCAAGCTTGCGGACGGCGCATTTCCGGCCCTCGCGTTCGAGGCGCTTGGCTACGAGAGCGTCTTCCATGGCTCGGGGCAGTGGAACGGCGTAGCCATCTTGTCGCGGGTCGGCATCGAGGATCCGGTTGCAGGGTTCGCCGACGGCGCTGAGCCCGATCGAGACACCAGGCTCGTGACGGCGCGATGTGGAGGTATCTCGATCTCCTCGGTGTACGTGCCAAATGGCCGCACGGTGGGCTCCGAGCACTTCGCGTACAAGCTGGCCTGGCTGGCGCGCCTGCGCCGCCACCTAGATGCACTGGTGTCACCAGATGACAAGGTGGTCGTCTGTGGCGACTTCAATGTCGCGCCCGCCGACGGGGACGTGTGGGACCCGAGGGCCTTTGCCGGCTCAACACACGTGACCCCTGCCGAACGAGAAAAGCGGCAGG
>JAJYMM010000136.1 GCA_021787035.1 Actinomycetes bacterium | reverse complement strand
GCGCGAGGCGGGTGGCGACGACGAGCGAGGTGTCGAAGAGGGCGAGCCCCGGGATGGCGAGGATAACCGCCACTGGTACCCGCGTCGGTGCGTCGCCGCGCAGTTTGAGCAGCAGCACCGCTAGCACGAAGCCGAGGAAGAGGCTGCCGGCGTCGCCCATATAGATCTTGGCCGGGTGGAAGTTCGAGCGGAGGAACCCGGCCGCGCACCCCGCGAGGGCTATGGCAAGGGCAGCCACCAAGTAGCGGTGCTGCAGGGCTGCGACGCCGAAGATCGCCAGCCCGGCGATCGTTGCCGTCCCGGCAGACAGGCCGTCCATGTTGTCCAGCAGGTTGAACGCATTGGTCACACCGACGATCCAAAGGACGCTGATCAGGGCGTCGAGCGGCCGAGGGGCGCCTGCCAAATGGGCCGAGCTGCCGAGTGACCAGACCGCGGTGGCGGCGGCGGCTTCAAGCGCGAGGCGTAGCAATGGGCTCACGCCTCCGGAGAGGTCGTCGATGAGGCCCACCACGGCCAGCACGACGCCGAGGCCGAGGAAGGCGGTCAACTGGACGGACTCGCTCGGGGGAGGGTCAACCAAGACCCCGACCAGGACCACGGCCGCGAAGGCCACGACGATGGCAGCACCGCCCAGGTAAGGGACCGCTTCGGTGTGGCTCTTGGCGGGGCCAGGGTGGTCGAGGAAGCCGAAACGCACCGCGACCGACATCGCCACGGGCACCAGCAGTGCGCTTAGGAGCAACGAAGCGATGAACACCCCCGGATAGGCCCATAGGGGGAGCGAGCTCACTTCGGCCGTCCTACCGCCGGGGTGACGGCCATAGCTCGTCCCAGTGACCTCCGACGGTTCTCTGTCCTGCTCACGTAGGTCGTCTGGCCGATGCTCCTGTACGCGCGACAGGCCCGCGGGCACACTCTTACAGACCGGTGGCGTTCGCGGAGCCCAAAGGACAGGTTAGCCGCGGCCGGCCGGGGAGAGAAGCGTGGTCCCTTTGCCGGCTTGCGAAGGCACGTGTTAGCTGATGGTGCGCGTCCGTAGCCCTCGGACCCGGTTGAAGTCGCGGGCGTTGCGCGTCGCCAACTGGAGCTTGCGCTGAAGCGCGGTGGCTGCAATCAGCGCGTCAGGAAGGCGGATCCCCGTCTCGCGACGCACTCTCCCCGCCCGTTCCGCGATGCTGCGGTCAACCTCAACCTCCCGGAGCGGGCCGAGGAGCTGAGCTATCACGTCGGTGGCTGAACTGCCGGCGAAAAGCTCAGCTCGCGTGATGACTGAGTAGTGGAGGCGGTGGCGTCCAGCCCTAAGCTCCACTACACCCCGAAGGTGGTCAACAAAGATGTCGGTGTCGACCAAAACGTCAGCCACGGCTCCACTCGTCACGGGATGGTGGCGCAATGGCCGGATCGGCGCCGAAGGTAACTGCCAGGGCCGAAGATGGGTCGTAGTCCTCGTCGAGGTACTCGTCCAGGGCTGAACGGATGATCTGGGCCATCGTGACACCTCTCGCCTGGGCCGCCCGATCGATGCGCTCTCGTTGCCGCTCGGTCAGGTACACCTGTGTCCGAGTTGCTGTCATGCAGCATCAGTATACAGCGTGAGGTGCTCTGGCAAGTACCTGAGTGACCTGGCCCAGTGGCACCCAGCAGCTCAGCGGGCGGCTCGTGGTCAGGCTTCGATAAGCATGTCCATGTCTTCGTAGCCTGGCTCGCCGGCGATATCGGCGGCACTGACGGTGAAGTGGAAGTTGCCGGCACCAACGGAACGCCCTAGCGTCTCAAGCACAAGACTGGCATCGTCGTAAGGCCCCTGGACGTAATCGGGCTCGCCGTCGTGGCCAAACGTGATGGCACAAGGCTCTTCTAAGGGCTCGAGGAACCTGGCGGCTCGGCGGAAGTCTCGGTGGGGCTCGAAACCGAGGCCTCGGGCGTAAACGACCGCTCCCCGAACAAGTGCTTGCACGATGGGCACGATCAAAGAGGGAGCGAGACCAAGGCTACGCGCTATCTCTTTGGGGGAGCGCCCGAGCTGGCGCAGCTCCTTCACCCCTGCCTGAAGCCCTTCACTAACCATGCATTTTTGACAGCACGCGGCTGGCCGCCGGTCGCGGGTGCTCGCTGGCGACCTTCTGAGGTGCATCCGCGACTTGGCGCTCAGGCGATGCTACGGTCGCTTAGAGTTCCCAGAACGCCCCCCACGTCCGACCTACAGGAGGTCTGATGGCCCCGTTCCCCTCCTCCACCGGCAGGATTGAAGCGCCTGGCCATTGGCTCGAAGCCCTCGTGGCGGCTTCCAGTGACGAGCTTGGCTCGCTCCTTCGCGCCCGGCCCGACCTCGCCTTCTCCGGCCCGAAGGACTTGGCCCACCTCGCTGCGATGATGGTCTCACCGGCGAGCGCCGCCATGTACTTCGAGGGCGCCAACCGCGCCGCCAGGCAGGTCCTAGAAGCTCTTTGTGCCCTCCCGGTGCCGGTCACTGCCACCTTCCTCGCTGGCGCGCTCGGATGCAGCCCCGAGGCCCTCTCGTCACTGCTGCAGCCACTGGCCACGGCCGGGATGGTTCTGCGGCGCGGCGACGAGCTCACGGTCAACCCTGGTTTGGCACATACCGTGGACTGGCCGTGCCACCTTGGGCCGCCGGCGGCCAAGCTGCTCGGGCAGCGGACCAGCGGCGAGCTCGCCCGCATCGCGGGACGGTTGGGGGTGCCGGCGAATGGCAACAAGGACGGCCTGCTCCGCCGGCTGACCAGTGCCCTTTCGGACCGGGAGCTGCTTTCCTCGCTCCTCGCTGGTGCCCCGGCCACCGTGCTCGAGCTGGTCGAAAGCGCTGCTCACATCTGGCCGAACTACCACGTCAGTTACGGTGTCGCCGCTGCCTCGGGCAGGGACGAGCACCCTGTCGGTTGGTGCCTTCAGCGTGGCCTCTTGGTGGGTACTGACTACTCCACGGCAGTCATGCCCCGCGAGGTGGCCATGGCACTTCGCGGAGGCCGCCTTTTCCCGTCGTTCAGCCCCTACCCGCCCGAACTTGTCACGAGCCCCGTGGACCAGGGCGATGTCGATGGGGATGCCGCCCACACTGCCTTGGACCTCCTGAAAAGCGTGAGGGTGCTGTGTGAGGCGTGGGGCTCGGCGCCGGCCAAGCTTCTCCAGGCCGGCGGAGTCGGGGCAAGGGAGGTCCGCAGGGCAGCCAAGCTGCTCGCTCGGGACGAGGAGGTCGCGGCGCGCCTTATCGAGCTGGCAGGCATGGCCGGCCTTGTGGCAGCCGACGAGACCCTTGCCCAAGCGGCACCGACCGCTGAGTACGACACCTGGAAAGGCCTTTCCTCTGTCGAGCAGTGGGCAGAGCTGGCTTCGGCCTGGTTGATGGCCCCCGGCCATCCGAGCGTGGCGGGGTCAAGGGACGAGGACGACAAGCTTGTCCCGCCGTTGGAGGAGAGGGAGCTGAGCGCGAGCGCGGTTGTGGAAAGAGCGCTCGTGGTCGACGTACTGGCCGGTGCCGGCCCGGGCCGTCGAGTTGACGTGCAAAGCGCGGCCGCGATGGTGGGCTGGCTCCGGCCAAGCACTTGGGAGAGCGAAGAAGCTTCTTCGGAAGAGGTAGTCCAGTGGGTTTTCGAAGAGGCGGCCATGCTGGGGCTTTGCGCCAGAGGTGCTTCGAGCAGCTTCGGCCGGGCTATCGCGGGCGGAGACACCGAAGGCGCCAAGAAGCTCTTGGCCGAGCTGGCCCCAGCCGTGGTCGACACGGTCATCCTCCAGGCGGACTTCACCGCTACGGCGACGGGCGAGCCCGTCCCTGCCCTGCGCAGTGAGCTTGACCTCCTGGCTGATGTCGAGTCGAGCGGCAACGCTACGGTCTGGCGCTTCAGCGAGGCGAGCCTCCGGCGGGGGTTCGAGGCCGGCCGAAGAGCGGCCGACATCCAAGAGTTCCTCGCGAGCCGCGCCCCGAGCGGTGTCCCCCAGGCACTCTCGTACCTTGTGGACGACCTGGGCCGGCGCTACGGGCGGGTCCGTGTGGGCAAGGCGTCTAGTTATGTCCGCAGCGAGGACCCATCTCTTTTGAGCGAGGTCCTTAGGGACCGGAGGCTCGCCAACCTCCGGCTCCGCTCTTTGGTGCCCACCGTGATGGTGAGCGAGCGGCCCTCCGAAGAGGTTCGTGACGCCCTCGCAAAAGCGGGTTACCTGCCGGCGTCGGAGACCGCGGAGGGGACGCTCGTCCTGACGCGGCCGGCGGTCGTGCGAGCTCGCTCGCCCCTCGCGCCACGTTCCGAGCTGGAGGGCGGCGGGGAAGGCCCTCCCGACTATGGCCCGGACCAGCTTTCTGAGCTGCTCGGCCTGCTGGACGACCTGAAAGATCCGGGTGAGACCGACGAGGAGCTCTTGGAAGAGGTCCTTGGGGACCCCGACTTGCTCGGAAGCCTGACTGGGCTCCCTGCCGACCTGGCCAGGCTCTTGGTGATGATGTCCAGGGATGACGCGCCCAGTTCCGACCAAGACCTGGACGCCCTCGTCGAGAAGCTCCGCTCGACCCCTTTGGCAAGCGCCGCACCCTTCCCGGCAAGGGCTGGCAAGGGTGCGCCCGGCCTGGCCATGGGGGCAGGGGGCCACCCTGGGCACCCGTCCCTCTTCGACGGGGGCACCCCTAGGTGAGGGCGCTCGCGGTGGCCAGAGGGGAGGTCCTGGCGTGAGCGACGGGCCTCTCATCGTGCAGTCCGACCAGACGCTGCTGTTGGAGACGGCGCACCCAGAAGCTGAGCGCTGCCGGGCGGAGATAGCACCGTTCACCGAGCTCGAGCGTTCGCCCGAGCACGTGCACACCTACCGCCTGACGCCGCTCGCCCTTTGGAACGCCCGCGCGGCCGGCCAAGACGCCGAGAGGGTCGTGGACGCGCTCTTGCGCTGGTCGCGCTACCCGGTGCCCCAGGCGCTCCTGGTGGACGTCGCTGAGACTATGGCCCGCTACGGGCGCCTTTCGCTTGAGGTGCACCCCGTCCATGGCCTCGTCATGCGGACCACGGACCGTGCCGTGTTGGAGGAGGTGGTGCGGGCCAAGGCCGTGGCACCGCTGCTCGGGCCGCGCATAGACGCCGAGACCGTGTCGGTGCCAGGTTCGGAGCGTGGCCGGTTGAAGCAGGCGCTCTTGAAGGTGGGCTGGCCGGCAGAGGACAGGGCCGGTTACGTGGACGGCGCCTCCTACCCGGTGCTTGTCCGCGGCCCTGAGGCCTTCAGCCTGCGTACGTACCAAAAAGAAGCGGTGGAAGCCTTCGGTGCCGCCGGGAGCGGCGTGGTGGTCCTGCCCTGTGGTGCCGGCAAGACCTTGGTCGGCATAGGTGCCATGGCAGCCGCCGGCGCCCATGCGTTGGTGCTCGTCACCAACACGGTGGCCGCTCGCCAGTGGCGCGCCGAGCTGCTCGCCCGGACATACCTCGCAGAGGCAGAAGTGGGCGAGTACTCGGGGGAAAAAAAGGAGATCCGGCCCGTCACGGTCGCCACTTACCAGATCCTGACCGCCAGGCGCGGCAGCCTCTACCCCCACATGGAGCTCCTCTCCGCGGAGGACTGGGGCCTCATCGTCTACGACGAGGTGCACTTGCTGCCGGCGCCGGTCTTTAGGATGACGGCGGACATACAGAGCCGGCGCCGGCTCGGCCTAACGGCCACCCTTGTACGTGAAGACGGCCGTGAGGGGGACGTGTTCAGCTTGATCGGGCCCAAGCGCTACGACGCGCCCTGGCGCGACATCGAGGCCCAGGGCTGGATCGCGCCCGCCTTGTGCACCGAGGTCCGCGTGACGCTGGGCGACGAGGAGCGGATGGCCTATGCGCTTGCTGAAAATGAAGAGCGCTACCGGGTGGGCGCGACGGCGCGTTCCAAGCTGGCCGTCGTCGAGCGGTTGTGCGCCGAGGCGGTGGTGCGGGGCGAGCCGGTGCTCGTGATCGGCCAGTACCTCGACCAGCTGGACGAGATCGGCCGGCGCCTCGGCGCTCCCGTCCTCACCGGCAAGACCCCGACGCGCGAGCGCGAGAGGCTCTTTGGTGCGTTCCGCCGTGGCGAGATCCCGGTCCTCGTGGTCTCCAAGGTCGCCAACTTCTCTGTCGACCTGCCCGAAGCTTCGGTCGCTGTCCAGGTCTCAGGCACCTTCGGCAGCCGCCAAGAGGAAGCCCAGCGCCTTGGCCGAGTGCTTCGGCCAAAGGCAGACGGGCGCCAAGCCCGTTTTTTTGCCGTCGTGTCGAGGGACACCAACGACCAGGAGTTCGCGGCCCGGCGCCAGCGTTTCTTGGCCGAGCAGGGCTACTCCTACCGCATAGCAGACGCCGAGGCCGTGGCCTGGCCGGCTTGAAGCCCGGCCCGAGTAGCCGGCGACCGGCGCGGCATACTAGATCGCAACTATCCGCACGTTGGGATACCTCGTTGCGAGGCGTTCCAGGTCTGCCGGGTCGTGCGTGAGGACCAGGCCCCCGCCCAGCCGAATGGAGGTTGCCACGACGAGAGAGTCGATTGCCATCGTGCTGTCGGCGTCGTGCGAGGCTAATAGGTGGCCGGCGATCCGTGCTATGCGGAGCCCGGTCGTTACGACCCTGGCGTATCCGCGGGCCAGTTCGAGGTCGATTGCTTCATCGGTCCCACCGCCGCGGTAGAGCTCCACCAAGGCAGCAGACGGTACGCGGACAGCTTCGTTATGTCGCTCTGCGGAACGCAGGGCCGCTCGGACACGCCGATGCCGGTCGGGTGCTTGGCGAGGGCGAGCCAAGGCGGACAGCGCCTCACTGTCGAGGATCAGGGCCACAACTCGTCGTAGCTCTCGACCAGCCCTGCTGGTAGCGGGCCAAACTCCTCGTCAAGCTCGTCGAGGTAGTTCGCGAGGACATCGCGCTCGAGTTCGTGGTCGATCGCCCGGGCCACGAAGCCAGAGAGACCGCGCCCTCCGAGGCGCTCCTCGACCTTGTGAGCGAGCTCTTCATCAATGCTCACGGACCACTTGCGGACAGCCACGAAATAATCTTACCATCGTAGGAAAACAGGGGGGCGTGAGCCGACTGTCTTGCACGATCCTGAACTGACGCCGTAGGAGATTGCGGCTAGTGGACCTTCGCCGGTGTTTTTGGCTTCACCGGTGTTTTTGGCTTCGCCGGTGCTTTTGCCTTCGCCGGTGCTTTTGGCTTCGCCGCAGCGGCGGCGGCCTTGTGCTGGTCGGCAACGATCGAGGTGAGCAGCTGATGGTAGGTGGTGTCGCGGGGGTTGTCCTTCACTGCCTTTTCAGCCATCGACCTCGCGTTGGCAAGGTAGCTGACAGCCTGCGCCGGCACGAGGTTGGCCATCTGGACGTCAGCCTGGGCGAGTGCGGCGGGGTAAGGGGCCCAGAGGGGCTCGTCGGCCTCGGCCCGCGCGTACAGGTTGTGAGCGTCCGTCATGTAGGTAAGCCGAGAGCTCGCGCTCGGCGAATGCTGGCTTATGTTCTCGTAAATGCCCGCTTCGGCGTAGGGGTAAGTGGGCTCCCAGGGGTTCAGCGCTATTGCGCTCTTCATGTCGTTGAAGTAGGCCGCGGTTACTTGCTTCGGGGCTTTCGAGCTTGCGTTTGAACCGCTCGTTTCACCGAGGCTGTTGGCTGCGGCCCAGTAGGCGTGGTCCGCTCGGTAGGGCGCCTCGGCCCCAACGGACAGGAACGCCACTGCCGCTACCACCACGGCCCCCGTCGCCAGGGTCGGCCATGGCACCTCCTGGCGCCGGCCCCGCCCACGCCGCGGAGGGATCCTCGTCCTCGCAGGTGCCAGGGCACCGGTGCCAGCCGGCTTGCGCTCGGCGGCCTCGTCGGTGCTAGCCGTCGCCATCGACAAGAGCGTTGCCGGCTTCAACGTGTCGGGGACGCCAGCCGAGGTCGCCAGCACCAAGAGCAAGCCGAGCATGGTCCAAAACATCATCGAGAGCCCGACCTGCTGCACGTTGAACACGGCCTGCACCACGTAGGCCGTTATGGAGGCGGTCGCCGCCGCGAGGAGCAACCTCTTGTCGCGGGCGTCGCGTTGCGCCGCGTCGCCCACGCTTTCCGCGCGCTCCAAGACCCTGAAGCGCCGCCAAGCGCCAACGGACCGCAGCCCAGCGAAGACTAGGACGGCCAAGAAGATGGCGAGGCCGATGAAGCCCTGGTCGGCCAGGTAGTTCATGAAGATGTCGTGAGCGCCGTTGACCAGGTAGTTGGGCGTGAACGCGGCCACCCACTTGGCGCTTTGGTACTGAGGGTATATAAGTGCGAACGCGTCAGGGCCTATGCCGGTCAGTGGGTGGTGGAGGGCTATCTGCCAGGCGGCCTTCCAGATCTCGAAGCGCTGCTCGACAGAGCTGGCCCCGCCGGACTGGAAGAGCGTGGAGAGGGAGTGCCCGAGGAAGTGCCTGCCCTTCACGGCCATGCCGGCAGCGGCCACGACCACCACGACGCCCGTACCACCGAGGAACGGTATTGGCCGGCGCTTTATCTCGGGTGCGAGGTAAATGGCGAGGACGACCACCGCAGCGATCGCTGCTACCCAGGCGCCGCGAGCCGAAGTGCGCACCAGTTCTGCCAGGAGCGCGATGTCGAAGAGGCCCGACAGCGCCTTCCACTGCCAGCGCTTGGCCGTCAACCCGATGATGAGCGCGACCGGTAACAAGATGGCCGTGTAGCCGCCGAGGTGGTTGGGGTTGCCGAAGGTCGAGAAGATCTCGTTCAGGAAAGAGCCGTGGTTCCACTTGATGAAGTCCCACTTGGCGCCGGCGAGCTCGGTGTCGTGCAGCTGGATGAGCCCATATAGGACCACGACCGTGCCGCCGCAGAAGGCCACGGTGCCCATGGCCCGGCGCACGTCGCCAGCGTCGAGGGACTCTGCCAGGGTCATCGTGACGACTGCGAAGGCGGCGGCCACGTACCAACCGTCGTAGCTGCCGTAGTTGCCGAGGAGGCCGACGTGGGGGTCGACGCCGGCGAGCGCCGAGATGAGCCCCCACACAACCGTGGCGGCCAGGATCCATTGGAGGCCGTTTCGCCACGCCGGCACACGCCGTTCGTAAACCGCTGCAATCACCCAGAGCCCAGCCAGGGCGAGGGCGGTGACGACGACGACGGCGTACTTGGGCAGGTTGAACACGTCCCCGCTGTGGGGGTCGAAAACCACTGGCACACCAGCGGCAACGAACACGAGGCCCGCACCGCGGAGCGCCCGCAGGGGCTGCTTGCCGCTCGCTATACGGGCGGACAGGCAGGCCCCCCCGATGACGGCCGAGAGGAGCGCACCGAGCCAGATGGCGAAGCTCCACTTCGTGGCCCCGGTTGCCAAGAGCAACAGGGCGAGGAGCCAGGTGAGCGCCCCGGCGACGAGGGCCCAACCCGGGATGCCGGACCCGTCGGCCAGCCGCTGCAGGCCGTCGGGTAGCCAAGCGGGCAGGGCCGAGGGGGCCTGGCGCCGGCGCGGCGGTCGTCGTGCCGGCCTCGGCCGTGCCGAGGCCTGACGAGATGGACGAGCCTGTGCCGGTGCTGGACGAGCCG
>JAJYMM010000095.1 GCA_021787035.1 Actinomycetes bacterium | reverse complement strand
GCCCTCATCGCGGCCGCCGTCGTCCTCTGGGCGGTCCCGACGGTGCGCGCGTACCGACCGTCGGCCGAGTGACCTCCGGCGCGCGGCATCCTCGACACCTCAACGGTGATCCTCTTGGCGCGCATGGCCGGCGCCCCGGCACTCCCGGCGGAGCCGCTGATCACCGTTGACACGCATCGTCTACGTGGACCGGCTCGATCATCGCGCCGACGTCTACCGGTCAATGTGATTGTGTCCACGGCACTCTCACAGCTCGAACAACGCCGCAAGGTCTCCTTGCTGGTGGACCTTGGTGGCCAGCTTGAGAACCACTTCGTACTGGTCGAGGACGCGCCGCTGCGACCGGTCAGCGCCGGGAAATGAGCGGTCGAGAGGAAGGTGGGCGGTCTCTGCGTCGTGCTTCAAGCACGCAACGCTCGGGGTGAGGGCGGCGGCACCTCGCGACCGCTCTCCCGATGGATGTCCCCTGTGGCGGCCGCCGGCTGGCCAAGGAGAGGCGGCAAATATCCGCGCTAGCTCTTGTGCATGAGTCATTGTGCAAGGTACCGTGTTGACGGAGGTGGCGATCCTTTGCTGCCTCTCGCAGGGCAAATCCATCAACACTGACCCGTACGGAGGTGCAGCATGCAGGCGGAAGCTGTTATCCGCGATGTCCGGACGAGCGTGAGCCACGTGATCGACGTGCAGGGCGTGCTCGAGCATGCCGAGCTCGTCGGTGTCGCCAAGGCGGTCGAGCAGCACGGAGCCAACCTCACGGTGGCCGAGCGCGATCTCCTCCTCGGCCTCTCCGAGCAGGAGGTCCGGGACCTGCGCGCAACCGTCCAGTCGCTCGGGACTCCGAACTTCGTCGCGGCCGACAACAACTTCTGACACGCGAGACCCAGCTCGACCGCGCGCGTCGCCAACGGACGTCAGCTAGGTCGAGCTGGGCCTCTGAGGAGGTAAGACGTGGTCAAGCGCGACCTGTCATGGCTGGACGAGGACCTTGAAATATATGTCGGACTCCATCGCATCTCCTCGTCCCGCCTGTTCGCGCATGGGGGCCAGCGGGCCTGGTGGGACGTCCAGACGCAGCTGTACCATGTCATCCGCTACTCGGTTCCGCTGCTGGAGTTCGCTGCCGCTCACAGCCGATCGCTGGGCCCGGACTATGCGGGCTTTGCCGAGTGGTGCGAACGCCATGCCCTCGAGGAAGCGCACCACGACGAATGGCTGCTGGAGGATCTCGGCGTCGGCGGCTTGGACACCGCCCAGATTGCCGCCTCCCTGCCAAGCCCCGAGGTTCTCAACCTGGTCGGCAACCAGTACGCCCTGATCCCGTGCGGGGAGCCGGCCGCGCTGCTCGGCTACCTCTACCTCGCCGAGGCGCATCCGAGCACGGCGGAGGAGCTCGAGTTGACAGCTGCGCGGTTCGGCATCCCCGAGGCGAGCCTTCGGACCCTGCTCCTCCACACGCACGACGACCAGGCCCACGGCGACGAGGTCCGTTCCCTCATCGAGCGGTACTCCGACACCGTGAGGCGACGAGACGCCATCAGGACGGCTGGCGCCGCGTACCTGATCGGGTGGAGCTCCTATTTCACCCGGGCCGCTCGCGCCATCTCCGTTGCGCGGACGGCATAGGGGGAGACGTCCGGGATGGGCCTGATGCCTCGCTCCCTTCCGGCCAGTCGGACGCAGCGGTCGGCGATTCCCTACCTACTCTTGAACTGTCCCCTGACCGATCCGACGACTCCCTATCACTCGATCCCCTACCTCACCGGGACCACGGCCCAAGCAGGCTTCTCGGCCTTCAGGGCCGTCGACGTGAACGTGGAGGCACTGAATTACCTGGCCAAGGCGGAGCACGTTGAGCGGCTCCTCGCGTCCAGCGAACAGCGGCGGCGGGAGATCGAGTCGCGAGCGAATCTCAGCCGGGAAGAGCAGCTGCTCTACCCCGTCCTCTTGGGCGGCGTCGGCTTGGCACGCGACGCGGTAGAGCAAGCCCTTGATGTCTTCCGAACAGCCGAGAAGTTCTACTCCTACCCGCGCTACCGCCGGGCGGTGATGACGATCAAGCGGTGGCTGGTGCTCCTCGAGGCCCAGGGACCGCCGATGCTCTACGACGGCTTCGATCTCAACCGGAACGGTCCGGTCAACCTCAACAACATCCAGGACCTCACAAGCCCGGCGTTCCTAGACCAGATCGACGCGGTGATCCGCCCCTACCTCGACGGGCCATTCGTCGAGTTGCTCGCGGCGGAGACCTGGCGGGTCGTCGGGTTGTCGATCAACTACCTGAGCCAGCTGCCGTTCGCTCTGTCGCTGCTACGCCGCATCAGGGCCGCCTGTCCGTCTGCCACGGTGGTCGTGGGCGGGACAGAGGTCTCCGACGACGTGAAGTACCTCCGATCCGGCGCTGACATCTGGCAGCTGTACAGCGATGCCGACCTGATCGTTGCCGGTGAGGGCGAGAGCGCATTGACGGCCATCCTTGAGGCGGCGCGTACGGGCGGCGTGGGGGAGATTCCTCCTCCGGGAGTGATAAGCAGGGGCGCGCCCATCTCCGCTGCTCAGATCGTCTACGAAGACGTAAGCAGCTTGCCCTCCCCGAGGTACGACGTCTGGGACTGGTCGCGCTACTGGAGCCCCGAGCCGGTCATCCTCTACAGCCCGACGCGCGGATGCTACTGGAACAAGTGCACGTTCTGCGACTACGGACTGAACAGCGACCGCCCAACTTCGCCTTCGCGAGAGCGTGATCCCGAGCGGGTAGTGGAGGAACTCGCGTCCCTGTCCGCTTCGGCGCGCACCATCTACTTCGCCGTGGATGCGATGTCGCCCATCTACCTGAGGAGGCTCTGCGAGGCGATCGCTGCTAGCGGGCTCGAGGTTCGTTGGAGCGCCGAGCTCCGCCTGGAGCGCTCCTTCCCCGCACCGGGGATGAGCGAGCGCCTTCGCCGAGCCGGCTGTGTGGCCATCTCCTTCGGCTACGAGTCCGCGACCCAGCGGATCCTCGACCTCATCAACAAGGGCATCCGCATCTCGGACGTTCCCCGCGTCCTGATGGCACTCAAGGATGTTGGGATTGGCGCCCAGATGATGGGCTTCACGGGGTTTCCATCGGAGACAACCGACGAGGCGGCCGAGACCTACACGTTCCTCCTGAAGCACCACGATCTCTGGACAATTGCCGGCATCGGGGAGTTCGTGCTGACACGTGGCTCCATCGTCGCTCGCCAGCCGGAGCACTTCGGCGTCGCGCTCCACGAGCATCCCGCTTGCGACGACATCGAGCGGTGGATTCCGTGGTCAGCGATAGGTCCGAGCTCAGAGGTGCCCTTGCTCAGCCAGCTCGACGCCGAGATGGCGATCACCCGGTTGGCACAGAAGGTCATGCGCTTCGTCGACGATCGACCCTTCGTCGGAGGGATCGACAGCGGGCACTCGCTTCTTTACTTCGCGCGCAACGGTCCGCAGCTGCTCCCAGCGGACTGGCAGCAGGATGATCCCTGGGTCGCAAATGGCGATCTGCCCTTGCTGCGTACGCCCTTCGCCGACCTGCCCGCGTTCACGCAGCGGCGCGAGCTCGAAGACTTCCACAAGCAAGCGTGGCTCGCCGGGGAAGCAGACACGTCGGTGCTCGAGCAGTGGTTGCACGACACCCGGGTGCTGGAGGTTGCGCCGGCAGGCACGCTTGTCGAGATCACGCCGAGCGGCTATGTCCTGCCGGTGGTGGGCGCGACCGGGAGCGAGAGCGAGGCCTATTCCCACCTTCGAAGGCTGATTCTGCAATCGAGGGGCGTCGCGTGACGACGTCGAGGCACGAGCATCGGCCAGGCCGCTGGGCGCCGCTTCAGGCACCTCCGACCACGAGCAGGTAATGGGGGGACATCTTCATGCACCGGGCGAGCAAATCCGCCAGAGTCCGCTGGCCTCCCACGTAGACGTTGTGCGGTGCGGCTGCGCTCGCCATGTCGCGTCCGGTCGCGCCGCGGTGATGATCGCGCGCCTCACTATCGATCGGAACTTCCTGAAGTACCTGGGAGCGCGGATCACTGCGGTCTTCGGCGACCAGCTTTACTTCGTCGCGCTCTCATGGTCGGCAGTCCGAACCAGCGGCGCCGCCGGTGTCACGACTGCGCTCGTCGCCGCGACGATTCCCCGCGCTGTGCTGATGCTCCATGGAGGCTCAGCCTCGGACCGCTTCGGCCCTCGGCAGATGATCCTCTGGTCCAGCATGAGCCGGGGCATCGCCGTGGGCTGTTTCGCGGCACTGTTGTTCTTCACGAGGCCGACACTGCTGCTGTTGTGCGTCGTGGCTGTGCTGTTCGGCGTTCTCGACGGGCTCTACTACCCAGCGGACGGAGCCATCGCTCCCCTTCTGGTGTCCCGGCCATTTCTCACGAAGGCGAACGCTCTGCGTCAGGTCGGACAACAGGTCGCCCTCGTCGCCGCCGGCCCGATCGGCGGGGTCGTGCTGACCCGCTTCGGCCTCTCCGCCACTCTCGTGGTGGACGCTGCCGCGTTCACCCTGGCTTCGGTGGCAACCGTCGTGACGCGGATCGCTCGAACGGGCGCGGCGCCTCCAGCGGTGACGGGACGCGAACACGGACGAGGGCCGAAGGAGGAGGGAGGATCGCAGACGGGGGGCCTCTGGGAGGGGCTGACCTACAGCTGGAGGACGCCGTTCGTGCGGGCCATCGTCCCGGCAGTGATCTTCGCCGGGTTCGCCTTCGCCGGGCCTGCCAACGTCGGCCTGCCGATCCTGGCGGATCAGGAGCGGTGGGGATCATCTGGCTTCGGCCTTCTCTTGGGCGGCTTAGGGGCTGGAGCGGTCGTCGGCTCCTTCGCCATTGCGGCGCTTCCTCAGCTCCGGCGGCCGGGTATCACGGTCATGATCACCTTGCTGCTTCAGGCAATCGGCATCGCCGGGTGTACCCGCGCCGGCTCCGCCATGGTGGCGGCCCTCGTGCTGGCCGTCGCCGGGGTTGGCCTCGGAGTGGGCAGTACGATAGCGCTCGCGTCGGTGCAAGCGGTCACGGAGGCCGGGTTTCTCGGCAGGGTGATGAGCCTGATGGCCCTCGCGATGGTGGGCCTTGCTCCCGTTGCCTACGTCATCACGGGCGTGCTCGACGAAGCGGTCGGGGTGAAGCCGGCACTTCTGCTCATGGCCGCCATGGAGGCTGCGGTGGGGGTCATCGGTCTTACGAGGCCCACCGTGCGCCAGAAGCTGGCGAGTTGAGTTGGAAGCAGCACGCGGCGACCAGGCGGCTGAGCTGCAAGCCACGAGGAACGGATGGGAGGACGAAACGGTGAGCGGTGGCGAGGCGTGCGGTGCGTCGGACTACGGAGAAAACATCGCCGGCGACTACGACGCGTTCGTTGGATTGCATGCTCCCGTGGACCCGGTTGTCGAGTTCCTGCACTCGCTGGTCGGCGGCGTTGGGCCCGCGTTGGAACTCGGCGGGGGTACCGGTCGCGTCGCCATCCCACTCGGAGAGCGCGGAGTCGCGGTCCATGCCCCAGAGGTCTCTCCGGCGATGTGCCGAGAGCTGGTCAACAAGGACGTTCAACGGCTCGTGCGACCGGTTGTCGCGGACATGTCCGAGTTCAGCCTAGACATCGAGTTCGGCTTGATCTACACGGTGTTCAACTCGTTTCTCTTCCTGACCTCGCGAAGAGCACAGGCGCGATGCCTCGCGGCGGTCGCTCGCCACCTCCGAGCCGACGGGACGTTCGTGATCGAGATCGCCATTCCCGACTTCCACCTGAACCCGAGTCTCAGCCGCGTGTCGCTGACCCGCAGCGCGGATGGCTCTCCGATGATGGACATAGCGACGATCGACCCGGTCGCGCAGCTGATCGAGGCCAACCATCTGCTGTTCGGTCCCGACGGCATTCGGGTCGTGCCACTCACAATGCGGTACGTGTCGCTGAGCGAGCTCGACCTGATGGCCGAGTCGGCGGGCCTCCTGTTGACGGAGCGGTGCTCCGGCTGGGACGGGTCGCCAGTCACGCGCTACAGCGTCTCCGCCGTCAGCGTGTATCAGCCAGCCCAGGGCGTTGGCTCCACGCGGTAGGGCTCAGCTTTCTGTTTCCTTGGAGGACTGGTGCTCGAGAGCCAGCGGGAACGCTTGGAAGTGCACCGCGACCATCCGAACCAACGGATCATCGTGCTCGGGCTCCGGGAGCGACTCGATGCCCTCGAGCAACTGCTGAAGCTGGTCGTAGAGCTTCCGAAGGCCCTTGGGGCTGAGGCGGACCGTGTGCTCGAAGTTGGCTGCTGCGTCTGCCCACGCGGGATCGAGCTGGGGCAGGCTGGCGAGGTAGTCGCGATACCGACCAATCTGCAGTTGCAGGAGCTCTTCTTGGAGGGTCACTTCAACCCGTAGCTGATCACCCCGGTCGAGGAAGTCAGCTGTGGACCACGTTAGTGAGCCTGCGGCTTCCCACCAGTGCTCGCGCTTATCCCGGGCGAGGGTCGGGACCTCGCGAATGAAGTCGTGGGCGGCCAACTGACGCAGGTGATAGCTCGTGCTCGCGGGCGACAGTCCGCATCGC
This sequence comes from Actinomycetes bacterium, assembly GCA_021787035.1. Lineage (GTDB taxonomy): Bacteria > Actinomycetota > Acidimicrobiia > Acidimicrobiales > Palsa-688 > JAJZYO01. Next base: position 2,975 of record JAJYMM010000095.1, on the reverse strand, counting down.
TCAACGAGATCGGTGACTCGTAGCGGGCCGAAGGTCCGAAGCTCAGCGAGGAGGCGGATGCGAGCGGGGTGCGCAAGCGCCTTAAGTGCTTGCGGATCTTGAATGCGCTCGCTCCCGCGTGCCAGCCTTCGATTCTTCGACATCGCTTCCCTCAGGTTACCGGCTCGGGCCTCCTCGGTGCCTGACCTGGCCCAGTCTGCCGAAGGGCTACGTCATTCACGCAGCACGGCACCCTGGGCGCCATGCACGATCTGGGGCGGGTGACAGCTGTTGCGGCGACGGCGAGCCCCCGTCCGTCTGGTTGAACACAGGAAGAGGTGGTGATGCTCGGCACTCTGGAAACGTCGCTGGCGGCCTCTGACGCCGATGCCTACGCCGCCTCATCGGCGACGTTGCCCATGCACCGACAGCTCGGCATTTTCGGAGAGCTCGTCACGCCGGCCGGCCGGGTGTTCGAGCCGGATGTTCCTCTGGCCGCGACCTGTGGGGCTGCACGCAGCCGGCTCCAATCCCACCGGCATCGACCCGTCGGCGGGGCTCCTCGCGATCGCCTCCAAGTTGGCGTGCCGCGCCCCCGAGGGCGGACGCCTCGTCGTCGATGAGCCCGAGGGGGCGCTCGTGCCGGTGATCTTCGACTGGTACTGACGTCCATGAGCTGGCCGGCAGCCATGAGATCGCCACCCGGCTGAACGAGGGCGGGCACCGGACGCTATCTGGCCGGCCGCTCTCGTTCAAGTCGGTGCTTACGATCCTCAAGAACCGCGTCTACCTCGGCGAGGTCGGCTGGCGGGGCGAGTGGCACGAAGGCGCGCACGAGGCCCTCGTCGACCCGGCGGTGCTCGACAAGGCCCAGGGCCTCCTCTACGAGCGCGGCGAGGACGCCGCAAAGCGCGCCGCCCACGGCTCGGACTACCTACTCACGGGTCTTGTCGTCTGCGCCTGCGGGGCGCGCTTCACGGGCACGGCCGCGACCGGGCGGCACCGCACCTACCGCTACTACACCTGCGGCGCTTGCCAGCGCTACGGCACGTCCACCTGCCAGGCCGCGCGCCTTCCCGCCGACGTGCTCGACGAGGCGATCGTCGCCAGCCTGCTCCAGGTGCTCTCGGACGGCGCGCTCATCGACGAGGCCGTGCGCTGCCGGGCCCACGAGCACTCGGCGGCAAGCGAGCACCTCGTCGAGGGCGAGCTCGAGGCCACAGGTCGCGAGCTGTCCGAGGTCGAGGCGGCGATCGAGCGCTACCTCACGAGCTTCGAGCGCGGGAGCCTCCCCGAGGAGGTCTGCGGGCCACGGGTGCGCGCTCTCGGTGAGCGGGCAGGGAAGCTCCGGGAGCGTCAAGCGGAGCTGTCCACCACGCTCGAGGAGGAGGCCCTGCAGGCACCCGACCCGGCGGGCCTCTCCAGCCTTCGCGGCGAGGTCGAGGCGGCGATGCGAAGCGGCTCACCGGCCCAGGTGAAGGCGCTGCTCCAGGCCCTCGTGCACGAGGTCCGCGTCGAGGACGCGAGCACGGTGCGGCCGGTCTTCAAGATCCCGGCCGGGACTGCGACCACCTGCTCGGAGGCGGTTCGCGCACCGTCCCGAGTGGTGGTCTTAACTTGTCACAGTACGAGACCACCTTCGACGGCCCGGAGTAGCGCATTTGCGCAGGTAGACGGGCCGGTGCTCCAGCTGCCGCCGCTGGGGACCGTGCTACGGCCGAGCCCTGGCGAACCGCCTGTCCGCCCGACCGCCCCTCTCGTTACCACTCTCCCGATCCAGCGACGCCTCGGACCCGACGAAGTGACCGAGCTGGTCGCGTCCTACCGCCGGGTATCCCCGTGGAGGAGCTGGCCGCATCGTTCCAGATCAACCGGACGACTGTCCTCGGGCACGTCAGGCGCCATGGGGTCCCCAAGCGGGACCGCCGGGCGCTCCGACAGGACGATGTCGAAAGGGCCGTGAAGCTCTACGCCGAAGGGCGATCTGCGGACTGGGTAGCTGCCGAGCTGTGGGTAGCGCCGAGGACGGTGCGGCGTGCCTTGAAGGACGCCGGCATCACCCTGCGACCAAGGGGACGGCAACCTACCGCCGTCCGATAGGACCTGCTATGAAGCCCTCAAGGCAAGCTGTGGCTATCGCTTCTCGGACGGCGAAGCCGGCCGAACGGGCGGCTTCTGGCCCTTCTCGATATAGCCGATGAGATCCTTGTTCGGCCGAAAGGGAGGCGGCTCAGGACGGCTCTTCGCCGATTGCGGGATTGGTGCGTTTTGAGGCACCTTGTCGTCAGGCATGCAAGCGACCTCCCATTGGAGTGAGTGTACCGGCAACGACCAGGGCGGCAGCGGTGGCCAACGAGCCGACGGCGGCACGAACCCGCCATCCCTTCTGCCTGACCAACGTCGCAGCCTCCTTGACCATCACGATCTGGGTGTCCAGCAACTCCAGGCGCGTCTCCGCCTCCGACGCGGTGAGGTTGGCCTGCCGGAGTCGCTCCACCTCCAGCACTGGGTAGCGACGAGGGAGGAACGCCCACGCCGCGAGAAGGGCGGCGACGACGGCAACCCCGAGTCCTATCTGGAAGGCGATCCCATCCGAGACAGCGGACTGTGCGGTGGCGCCGAGTCCCACCAGCACACCAGCAAAACCCAAGACGACGCCAGCCTTGCCATGGAGACTCTCGGCATGCGCGTTCATCGTCTCTCGCTCTGCCGCGACCTGCGCGAGCACGATCGCCAGCGACGGAAGCTCCTGATCCTCTTCCACTCCGCCGAGGGTACGAGGTAGGTGTGTCAGCGAGCCGGACTCCACCCCAGCCTTCCCCGACGGTAGGACACGCCGTCAGACATGATCTCGCGCCGTGACAAGAAAGTGGGCGCTACAGGACTCGAACCTGTGACCTCAGCCGTGTGAAGGCTGCGCTCTAACCACCTGAGCCAAGCGCCCGTCGGCAGCCTCGGGACCGCCGCGCCGGAACACGTCCTCGGCGCGCCGCCGA
>JAJYMM010000074.1 GCA_021787035.1 Actinomycetes bacterium | reverse complement strand
CAAGGGAGCTTGGACCAGGTCGCCCAGAGCCTGGCGGGGTCGGTCAACTACCTGATGAGCACCGGCTACGACCTGAACGGCAACCCCGGCCAGCCTTTCTTCCTCGGGACGGGGGCATCCAACATCGAGGTCAACCCCAAGGTCGCCGCCGACCCCTCTCTCATTGCTGCCGCATCTACTCCCGTACAGGCTGGCTCTACAGCCTCGTCGGCGCTGGCCACGTCGACCACCATCACGAGCAGCAATGACACGCTCAATTACATGTTGGGCACGGCGTCCGAAACTTTCACCATCCCCGCCGCCACGTACAGCCCCTCCCAGCTTGCTGCCGCGCTCCAGAGCGCCTCGGGCGGCAATCTGACCGCGACCATCAACGCCAGTGGCGACCTCGCACTCGCGGGGGCAGGGGGCCAGGCGGTGTCCGTGACGGGCGGCGACGCAGCCTCTGCCCTGGGGTTCCTTGTTGCGAGCAACCAGGACGGCGCCGTCGCAGCATCGGTCGGGGAGCTGCCAAACACGCAGAACGTGACGATCTCTGTGCCCTCGGGCGGATGGCAAAGTGGGATCAGTGCGACGGGCTGGACGGCCGGGGCGACCCAGTCCTCGGGGACGGAGGCCGACTACGCTTTCAACCAACTCGTCACCTCCGTGGGGCAGGCAACCTCCAACGTGAACACGGGTCTCGCCAACCAACAGGCAGTCACGACCAACATCAACTCCGCTCTCCAATCCGCGACTGGGGTCAATACTGACCAGGAGATGACGAACATGGTGATGTACCAAAACGCCTACGACGCGTCCGCCAAGTTCATCAGCACGGTGCAGACCGTCCTCTCGTCGCTCATATCGATGGTCCACGGTTAGGAGCCCAGTGTCAGACATCTCGCGCATCACTCAGCAGAGCGCCACCATGCTCATGGTGGCAAACCTCGACTCGTCCCTCAGCACCCTCACCCAGCTCCAGGAACAAGCAGCCAGCGGCAAGGCCATCAACCAACCCTCCGACAACCCCTCGGGCGCTTCACAGGTGATGCTGTTCAACAGCCAGATAGGGCGTTTCCAGCAGTACGCGTCCAACATTTCGGACGGCCAAAGCTGGACCAACACGGCGAGCAGCGCGCTTGGGTCAGTGATAAAGGCCCTTGACAACGTCCAGTCCGACGTCCTCCAAGGGGCCAACGGGTCTGCCAGCGACCCTGCCTCCAACCAGGCGCTTTCCGCGCAGGTGAGCTCCATCAAGCAGCAATTGCTCACCCTTTCTGCCACCAACTACAACGGGCAGTACATTTTCTCTGGGACATATGGTACCGAGCCGTACCCGAATGCCTCTTCGGGCGATTACACCTATGCCGGTAGCCAGACGGCGGCCACCAGGTACGTCGCACCCGGGCAAAGCCAGGCGATCAGCGTCACTGGGAGCGAGGTGTTCGGCTCAGGCAATAGCGCTGGGCAAGCGGGGTCAAGTGGCTCGAGCGTGTTCGCCGTCTTGGACCAGATCTCACAAGACCTGACGAGCGGCAACACATCGGCTCTTTCGGGTACCGACCTCGCCAACCTGAAGTCATGGATGAACCAGGCAATCCAGGCCCAAGGCGACATCGGTGCCCTTGGCGCCAGCCTGAACACAGCTTCGACCCAGGTCAACAACACGGTGACGTCGCTGCAAGACCAAGTGGCCAGCATTCAGAACGCCAACGAGGCCCAAGTCGTGAGCGAGCTAGACCTGGCTGAGACTTCGTACCAGGCGGCACTCGCGACTACTGCCAAGATCATCCAGCCTTCGCTCGTGCAGTTCCTGTCATGAGCACATTGGCTGTCCAGGTAAAGGTAGGCTCCGCCATTACAACCGATTTGGACGAGGCTACTGCCGAGTTGGGTGAGACGAGGCTCCATTTTGCCGCCGGGATCCCCGGGTTCCGAGAGGCCAGGGACTTCGCCGCCCGGCCTTGGGGGCCGCAACCTAGCCCATTCGTCGTCCTCGAATGCGAAGAGCTGCCCGGCGTACGCTTTGTTGCCGCACCTCCAGGCATCTTTTTCCCGACCTACCAGCCGGCCTTCAGCCCTGATGTCTACGCAGCGATCGAGGCTGGCGGGCCCGAAGATACATTGGTCCTCGTCTTCTTGACCCTCCACAGCCGACCTGAGGACACGACGGCTAACCTCCTTGGCCCCCTGGTCATAAACTCCCGCACGGGACAGGCAATCCAGGCGGTGCTTTCGGGTTCTGGTCTCTCGCCCGAAGCACGGGTCCTGGGAGGGCTCTGACCGGGGGAGGTCGATCTTCCAGCTGGGACCTCCCTCGGGCCCCCTCGGGTAGCCGGCCACAAGGGTTGGGCTCAGCGGCGTGTGTGGCGCAGGATGCTGTTTGCGACTTCGCTGAGCGGGACGACCTCGGAAGCGAGGCCCGCCTTGGCTACCGCACCCGGCATCCCCCATACCACAGAACTGAGCTCGTCTTGAGCGATCACATCGCCGCCGGCGGCTGTGATCGCTCGGGCGCCGGCGAGGCCATCTTGTCCCATCCCGGTGAGGACGACTCCGAGGGTGGCGCGTCCCCAGATGGCCGCGGCGGACCTGAAGAGAACGTCGACAGAGGGCCTGCAGAAGTTCTCTGGCGGCCCATCGTCGAGCTCGATGAAGACGCTGTGGCCTCGCTTGCGCACGATCATATGGGTGCCGCCCTGAGCAACGTACAGGCTGCCGGGCTGCACGGGGGTACCGGCTCGTGCCTCTTCTACATGGAGCTTGCTCTGGGAGTCGAGGCGCTCGGCGAGCATCCGCGTGAAAGTGGGCGGCATGTGCTGGACGAGGAGCACTGGCACCGGGAAGTCGGCAGGGATGGCTGGGATGGCTTCGGCGAGGGCGTTGGGGCCGCCCGTCGAACAGCCGATGACCACCGCGGAGGCTGGGCCCGGCGTCGAGGGCGGCCGCAGGGTCACCTGCGTCCGCACCGGCCGGCGGGAAGCACCCGCTGCGGGGCCAAACGGGATGCCGGCGAGGCGCGCAGCCGATTGGCGCGGCGCAATTACCTCAGGGGGCCCATGTTCACTAGGCCTGTGCCCACTAGGCCCACGGTCATAGGGTACGTGGCTGGGGCCCGTGGTCTTCGCCTTGCGGGCCGCCACCTTTACCTCCGCGACAGCGCCTTCCTCGCCTGGAGCCACAGGCGTAGGGGCCGTCTTGTCCTGCTCTCCGAGACCTCGTTTATCGCCGCCGGGGTCTTCGCGTTCCGGCTCGGCGGCCCTTGCCGTCACGGCGACCGTATGCGACGGCGTTGGGAGGTTCCGTGCGCGCGCTATGGCCCCCCATGCCCGAAGGAGCGGTATGAGGTCGCGGCGGACGGCAGCGAACGCGCCCGCCGGGCCGTGGTCGCTGGTCGGCTTGGTCGTGTAGTCGTCTGCTCCTTCGGCCAGGGCTTCCAGTGTTGTCGCCGCGCCCCTTTCCGTAAGGGTGCTAAACATGATCACTGGCAAACGTGGCCAGCGCATTTTCAGCTCCCGCAGGGCGCCGAGGCCGTCCAATTCTGGCATCTCCACGTCGAGGACGACGACGTCGGGTTTGGCTTCGGCCACCGCCGGGACGGCTTGGCGGCCGTTGGTGGCAATCCCGGCCAGTACCAAGCCATGTTCGTGAGCTATCACCTCGCGCAGTACTAGGCGCACGACGCTCGAGTCGTCTACGACGACGACCCTCACATCGGGGACCATCGTGGGTGGCGTTTCGGGCACGGCTGTTGTTTCTTTCAAATTGCCTCGGTTTGCGCCGGTCTTATGCGTGCTGGCGCGCCTGAGGGCTGGCCGAACCGAAGTGGGCCAACACGCGGTCTGGGTCTAGCACGAGCAAGAGCATTCCCTCGAGCTTGAAAGTGCCAGTGACGAGCTCGCGCACGCGCGCAGGCACGGTCGGTGGGACGGGTTCGTAGTCCAGGGGCGACGGTTCGACCACGTCGCCCACCTCTGCCACAAGCAGGCTGACGGTCTCGCCCTTAGTCCTCACAAGGACGCTCGCGGCCAAGTCCCCCTCGGATGGGAGCCCGAGCTGGCTTCGGAGGTCGAGCGCCGGCACTATCTCGCCGCGCAGGTTTATGAGCCCTACTAGCTCGGGCGGCGCGAGGGGCACCGGAGTCATGCGGTCGTGGCGGATCACCTCCTGCACCTTGTGCACGTCGATACCAATCGTCAGCCCACCCAGGCGGAACGTGCAGTACTGGCCGCCGGGCGGCGCGCCGCCTTCTGTGCTTTCGTAAGACGCACCCCCGGTCTGGCGTGAGGGGCTTTCTCGGGCGACATCTTCAACTGGCATTGGCAGCAACCTCCGGTCGTGGTCCGTTAGTGGAAAGCACGCCCGAGAGGGACAGGTCGAGCGACGGCCTGAAGACAACGCCGGCGTACTCGGCCGCGGTCAGAAGGTCGAGAAAATCGGTAGCGCGCCCTTGTACGACGGCGGTGCCGAGTACCCCCTGAGCGGCTCCGATGGCGTCCACATTGACCACTTCCTCCACGACGTCAAGGATTTGTTCGGCGACGAGGCCTACCGATCGCTCGCCATCGCTGCAGACGACGACGGGCAGCCGCCGCCCTTCGAGGGTCTCAGCGGGGATGGCGAGGACCTCGGCCAGCCACACGATCGGGAGCAGTTCCCCTCGGTACTGGAGTGCCCGGCGGTTGCCGGCGTGCTCTAGTTGTTGCGCCCCAACCTCCTCGAGGCGTTCTACGAGGCCAAGAGGCACCGCGACCCGGCGTTCGCCGCCCACACGGAGCAGGAGCAGCGCTTCGGCGCGGCCCCCCTCGGAGGAGCGCACCTCGCCGCCCTGGGCTGCTGCCCTGCCCTCCCGCACGCTGCCGGAGTCGGCGAGGCCGGCCACGTCGAGTATCAGTGCCACGCTCCCGTCGCCTAGCACGGTGGCGCCGGCGTAAACGGGAAGGTTCTTCAGTTGGTGGGCGAGGGGTTTAACTACTATTTCCTGTGTGCCTTCAACGCGGTCAACCACTAGGCCAAAGGGCTCGCCGTCTGCTTGGGCGATGACTATGTCGAGAGCTTTCTGGCTCTCGAACGGGGTTGTTTCGTAACCGAGCGCTTCGTCAAGGCGGAGAAGGGGTAAGAGGTGGCCCCGCAGCCTGTATAGGAGGGCAGTGTCGACGCGCTCGACTTGTTCGCGCAGGGCCGCTCCCTCCAGGTGGACGAGCTCTTGCACGGCGGCTTGGGCCAGCGCGTACATGGAGCCCCGAGCCGTCACGAGAAGGGCTGGGATTATCGCGAGGGTGAGCGGGATCTTTATGCGTACGGTCGTGCCCGCCCTGGGCGTGCTGGCGAGGTCAACGCTGCCGCCGATGCGTTCAATGTTTGTACGCACGACGTCCATGCCGACGCCCCGTCCCGATATGTTGCTTATCTGTTTGGCCGTTGAGAAGCCCGGTTGGAAAACGAGGTCCGTGATTTCGCGCGTGGTCATCTGGGCGAGCCGTTCGGGGGTGACGAGCCCTTTTTCGACGGCCTTAGCGCCGACGCGCTCGGGGTCGATGCCGGCCCCGTCGTCGGCCATCTCGAGGACCACCTTGCCGTTTTGGTGGGAAGCTGAGAGCCTTAGGTTGCCGACGCGGCGCTTGCCGGCCGCTTCTCGCTCGGCTGGCCCTTCGATCCCGTGGTCGAGGGCGTTTCGGACCAGGTGGGTGAGAGGGTCCTTGACGGCCTCCAGCACCGAGCGGTCGAGCTCCGTGTCGCCGCCTTCGAGGGAAAGGTCGACCTCCTTGGAGAACTGCTTCGCGAGGTCCCGCACCACCCTTGGTAATTTCGCCCAGAGCTGTTCCACGGGCTGCATGCGCGTTTTGGTGACACCCTCTTGCAGCTCGCTCACAATGAGGGAGAGCCTCTGGAGCGCCCTGCCCCCGTCGTCTAGGTCGTTGCCGTGGGAGACAAGCTGGTTGCGGGCTAGCACGAGCTCGCCCATCTGGCGCATGAGCCCGTCGAGCAGGTCGACGTCGACGCGTACGGTGTGCTCTGCGGCTGAAAGGGAAACAGTTGCCGGGACGTCTTGGCTCGACCTGGGCGTGGGTGACGGCGTTTCTTCTCGCGCTGCTGCTGGCACGGGTGCCGTGGGTTCGGCCTTGGGTGCCGTGGCTTGCGTTGCGGGTGCCGTGCCCGCCCCGCGGGCGTTGCGAGCGGGCCGCTTTGGTGCAGTCGTCTTGGCCGTCGCAGTGACCACGCTCGGGGCCGCGGCTTGCTTGGTTTCGCCTTCGGGCGCGATGGCGTCTTCGTTCTGGGGCTCTCTGGCGATCTCCTCGGCCACGGGCGACGCTGGTCCGGGCGTCTTTTGAGAGGGCGCCGTCTGGATGGCTACCTCGCCAGGGCCTTGGGCTCGGGCCTCTTGGAGCTCTGCGAGGCGCGCCAGCAGGTCGGAACGGTCTCGCCCGTCATCGTCGTTGCCCGTCGCCTCGATATGGGCGAGGATGGCGCGGACCGTGTCGGAGACCTCGAGGAGGATATTGGTCCTTGCGGTGTCGAGCTCGAGCGCTCCGTCGCGCAGCTTGGATAGGAGGTTCTCAGCCCGGTGCGCAACCTGTTCCAAACGGGCGAATCCGAGGAAGCCGGTAGTCCCCTTGATCGTATGTACCGCTCGGAAGATCCCTGCGAGGAGGTCGCGCGAGGTGGGGTCGCGCTCCAAGCTGACGAGGTCACGGTCGAGCTGGTCGAGGTTTTCTGCGCTCTCTACGAGGAACTCGCGGACTATCTCGTCCAAGGCGTCGTCTTTGTCGTTCATGTCGGGCCTCCGAGGCCTGGGGCGGAGTGGGTTGTGGGCACGGGGCTGCATGGGCAGCCGCGTCATAGCTAATCGGCAAGAGCCGGGCGGATACTGAGACCTCTTTGGGGTGCTGGCCCGCCAGGCAACGCTATAAGTGACTTCTGGCCCGGTCAAGGCCACGCACTGTAGTGCCGAAAATACGCACGTCCTTTATTCAAGAGGGAGAGCTATGAGCATCTTGCTAGTCGACGACAGTCGCGCCATGCGCATGATAGTGCTGCGTGAACTGCGTAAAGCTGGCTACGACCCGAAGGACGTGGTGGAGGCTGACAATGGGCGTGCTGCCCTCGACTGCGTGCATGCTGGGGGCATTGACCTCGTGCTCTCGGACTGGAACATGCCGGATATGAACGGCATCCGGCTCCTGCAGGTCCTGCGCGAGGAGGGCAACAGGGTCCCATTTGGTTTTGTGACATCGGAGTCCAATGCCCTCGTCCACAAGGAGGCGCTTGATGCCGGGGCGGACTTCGTCGTGGTAAAGCCCTTCACGGCAGAATCGCTTTCCGAGCAGGTCGAGACGGCCCTGCAAGGTCGGCGCCAAGGCGACGGGATCGGGGCCGCTCTGGCCCCCAAGGGTGCCACGTTCGGCAGCGTTCTGGAGGATCTTCTCGGACGGCAGGTCGTGACGAAGGAGTCGGAGCTCCCGCGGACTTCGATGGCGGGGGCCGTGGCACGCTACCGGACCGACGGCGAGGAGCGCATGCTCCTCGTTGCAGAGATTGGTATCGCGGCTTCGATCGGGGCCGCACTGTCCCGCCTTCCTGCGGGCGCCGCGGAGGACTTCGCTGCGGAGGGTTCGTTGCCCGACAACGTGAAGGAAAACCTCCACGAGGTGCTGAACGTGATGTCGCAGGTCGTCCCTGGCTACGGCGAGCGCTGGGCGCTCGAGGACGTAGAGGCGTTGGGCTCGCTCAGCGAGGACGCCGAAATCGTGCTGGCAAGCCCCCTTAGCTGGACGGATCCTGTTGAAGTGAGGGTGCAGGGTTACCCTTCCGGGCGGGTAGCGTGGCTGAAGACAGCGTGACCGGCGGGTGGCAGCCGTGACAGTCGGCGGTGAGCAGCTGCTTTTCGTAAGGCAGCTCGTACAGAGAAAGACGGCCATCGTCCTCGGAGAGGACAAAGGGTACCTGGTGGACTCGCGGCTGAGCTCTCTCGCGCGGGACCTCGGCCACGCTGACGCGACAACGATGCTCGACCACCTGAGGAAAAAGCCCGACCTCGCCTTGGAGCAACGAGTGCTCGAGGCCATGACGACGAACGAGACGCTTTGGTTTAGGGACCGCGCCCCGTTTGAGGCGTTGCGCCAACACGTGCTCCCGGAGCTCGCCCGCTCCGGCGCCGGATCGCGGCAGCTTCGGATCTGGAGCGCTGCCTGCTCGTCGGGCCAGGAGATCTATAGCATTGCGGTTTTGTTGGAAGAGCATTTCGCGGACCGCTTTGCCGGCTGGAAGATCGACCTCGCGGGCACGGACTTCTCTGTGGAAATGGTGAAGAGGGCGTCCGAAGGCCTATATAGCACCTTGGAGGTCAACCGCGGCCTTCCTGCCGCTTCGCTCGTACGCCACTTCGACCGGGAGGGGGCCAATTGGAGGTTGAAGCCCTCCATCCGGAGCAGGGCGCGGTTTTGGAGGATGAACCTCGTGGAGCCGTGGGCACCCATGCCCGCCTGGGACATCGTCCTCCTACGGAATGTCCTCATCTACTTCGACATACCGACGAAAGAAAAGGTGCTCCGTGCCGCGAGCCGCCAGATGGCCCCAGGTGGCTATCTGCTCCTCGGGGGGGCGGAGACGGCTGTGGGCATTTGCCCCGAGCTGGTACCAGAGAAGATAGGGGATGCCACGTTTTACCGTTTGGAAGGACGGGAGCAATGAAGGCGCTGGTCGTCGACGACTCCAGGGCGATGCGGAGCATCCTTTCGCGTTTGCTACGCAAAGCCGGTGTCGACCATATTGCCGAAGCAGCCGATGGCTGCGAAGCCATCGCGTGCCTAGACGACGATGACCTGCCTGACATCGCGCTCGTGGACTGGAACATGCCGAACATGAACGGGCTCGAGCTAGTTGGCGCGCTGCGCGGGCGGCCAGAGTGGCGCCGGATAACGATCCTCATGGTGACGACCGAAAGTGAGCAGGGCCAGATAGTGAGGGCCCTCGCGGCCGGTGCCCATGAGTACCTAATCAAGCCCTTCGAGGAAGAATCGCTCTTCGACAAGCTTGCCATCCTCGGGTTCCATCAGCCTGTACAAGGAGACAGCACCAATGACTTTGCTCACAACTGAAGCCGTCGCCCAGGTGGCCCAGGAGATATGGACAGCGCTTTTGGCTGGCGACGAGGGCTCCCCCCTCTTGCCGGGGGACGTGGCGAGCAACGAAGTAGTGGCCCAGATCCACATTAGCGGGGAGTGGAACGGCACGGTGTGCCTGAATTGCTCCAACCTGGCGGCGCGACACGCTACGTCCGCCATGTTCGGCATGGAGGACGCCGAGCTGACCGACGCAGACATAAAGGACGCAGTGGGGGAGCTTGTCAACGTGATGGGTGGCAACATCAAGGGCCTCGTGGAAGGGCCGTCCGACCTGTCCTTGCCCAAGGTCAGCGAGGGACCTGTCGCTCACCCGGCCGGCCGTCTCGAGCTCGCCCAGGAGGTCCGCTTTTCCTGGATGGCAGAGCCGGTCGTCGTGAGCATCTGGACGGCGCCCGCCTGAAGGGCGGCGGCTGCGCCAGCATGAGAGCGCCGG
>JAJYMM010000049.1 GCA_021787035.1 Actinomycetes bacterium | reverse complement strand
CTGGCTTTCGGTACCGGCACCCCCGCTGCGACCCGTACCCTCGCCGCTACGGGCGCGGGCGCCTTCTGCGCCGCCACCGGCACCCCCGCTGCGACGGGCACCCCCGCTGCGACGGGCACCCCCGCTGCGACGGGCACCCCCGCTGCGACGGGCACCCCCGCTGCGACGGGCACCCCCGCTGCGACGGGCACCCTCCCCGCTACGGGCCAGGACGCTCGGGCGCCGGGTCTCGCGGGTCGAGCACCGGGAACCACCTTGGGTGGAGACGCGCCGGCAGCGGCAGCAAGAGCGGCGGAAACACCAAGAACTGAGGCGGCGCCGGCCTTGGGTGGCTCTGCGCTCTTGGCGGCGTGGCCGCGGCCGGCGGAGAGCCCGCTGATGAAGGAGGTCAAGCGTCTCTCTAGGGAGTTCGACGACGCCGTTGCCGCGCGTGATGCCGGTGGCGCAACCGAGGCTGTGCTCGAGCTCGAGTCTGTACTGCACGCCTGGTCGGCGGACACCTTCCAATCCGACGAGCTCGACCGCGCTCGCGCCGCGCTCCGGCGGATGGTCGTCCGGCTCGGGGAGACCGCCGTCACAGGCCTTCGCGACCCGCGCGAGGTCCTCGCCCCTTGGGTCGAGGCATTACTCGTTGAGCGTGCTGAAGCGCGCGAGAGCCGGCGCTTCCCCGACGCCGACCGGATCAGGGGCCACCTCGAGGCGGCGGGGGTCGAGGTGCGGGACACGCCGGCGGGCACGCAGTGGGACCTGCGCGGCGTCCCGAGTCCTTAAGCGCAGGGTAGAGGCCTCTCTGGAGCGTTCGTGGCTAGGGGTGGGCTAGGCCGGCGTAAACTCTTCGCGTAAGCCCCCATCGTCTAGCGGCCGAGGACACCGCCCTTTCAAGGCGGCGGCACGGGTTCGAATCCCGTTGGGGGTGCTCTCAAAGTTCCTTGTCAGGGGCTTAGGCTGGGTGGCGACGTAAGGTCCTACTGACCTGCGCGGCGTTCTATCGCGTTTTTATCGCGATGTGTGCTGGCGCCGGGGCGCAGCCAAGCCCCAACGGCCTCCGCGGCGAGGCGGTCCGCCTCCGGGGTCACGTCCGCGTAAAGCCCGAGAGTCAAGCGGACGTCTGCGTGCCCAAGCCGCGTCTGTTCCACCTTCGGGTCGGCCTTGGTAGCGATCAAAGCCGTCGCATTAAGGCGGCGCAGGTCGTGGAACCCGAGCCCCCCAAGCCCGGCGCGCTCGCAAGCTGGTGCCCATACGAGGCGTCGCCATGCCGAGTAGTTGAGGGGACCTCCCTTGGAGCTGCTGAACACCAGGGCGTCCCTATCGCGGCTGCCGAGCCCTCGTCGTGCCAGATGGGCTGTCAGCTCTCCGACCAGCCACTCGGGTATCGCGAAGCTTCGCTCGCCTGATGCCGACTTCGGCACTACAAGATCACGATTGCGGTCAAGCTGCCGGCTAACGGTGATCTCGGCGCCGGCAAGGTCTAGATCTTGCACGCGACAACCGGCAATTTCGCCCCAACGCAAACCGGTCGCTGCCCCGACCCACATCGTCACGGCCTGGGATGGGCCGAACCAGGTAGGCACCGGAGCAGCGTGCTTGGAGCGCTCCTCGCCCCTTTGCCGCAGCACCTCGGCCAGGCGTGCGAGGTCCTCGGGGCCGAGTCTCCGGCGGTTGGGCTTCTTGCGCTCCTTCGCGAGCCTGATCCCCCGGCACGGGGATTTGTCGATGAGGTCGGCCGCCAAGGACCAGTTGAGAACAGCCCTGATCATATAGCGCATCGCCGTATAGGGAGTTAGCCCAGTCAAGGACTGCTGTCACCCGTGCTCCCTCGATGAGGACGTTGTTGTGCAAAAGATCGCTGTGGACTATTTGCCGAAGGTCCGGAAGATGCGCAGCGATCTCTTGCAACCGACCAACACCCCTGCCGAAGGCTTCGGCTCCAATGTGTGACCTGGCAAGAGCCTCCTGCCAGGGTGCTCTGTGATGCTCCTGGGCAATGGCGAGCAGTGCAGCGGACCAGCTATCGTAAGGCGCATGCTGGTCCTAGTCCCATGGTCCGTACCCGCGTCCGCGAGACGTGTCCAATCCGGCGCAGGCCTCTATTGCGCCAAGGAGAGCAGGAAGCGCTGTGCGCATACCGGCCTCAGTTAAAGTGTCTAAAGCCACGCCATGCGCCCTTTTAGACACTGCGAAGAGCCGCTAACAGTCTCACCTACTTCCCGTACCGCAGGGATCCGAAGATACCGCCACGAGATGCCAGATCCCTGGCCAGGAATCGCGCGCCAGGGCGCCTCGGCTCGATCGCCGAGAGGCGTGCCGTCGGCGGCGCGGAATTCGTCCGCAGAATCGATCCCGAGACCGTGAAGCGCCTCGGCCGCTATTAGGACCGCCTCGCCCTTGCGCACGGCATCGGGTTGCGTTGAGACCCGATTACGAGTCGCGACACGCTCGATGAACGCGTCGACCCCGCCGAGGGAGCTGTAAAGCGCCAGCAGATCAGACAGGTCGTCCTCGTCTGCGTTGGCCTGCCATCGGCGCTCGTTGCGGTAGCGGCCAATCACTCCTCGCGTCACCGCGTACCTGAGGTTGATGGACCAGATGGCGTCGAGCACGCAGAGGGCCAGGCTTTGTGGGTACCCCTCAAAGGGTTTCCACTCCTCACTCGGGTTCAGGCGCTCCTCGCAAGCGCGAACCAGGGCAGCGACGTCAACCTTCTCCGACAGGGCCTGGTCGTCCGTCACTCCACGCCAGCCTGCCCCGGCAACGGGGCCTGAGACCTTTCCACGGCGAGCCACGCCACGAACCGTACCGAAGCGACGTTCGGCGCCGCCGAGCCCGCGGAGTCGCCCACGTTCCGCCGCCGGCGCTCCGCCGGCTAGTGACCCGGCGTGGTCCGGCGCACAGCTCACGACACAGACGAGCGGAGTTCACCATCCGCACGCCGGCCGCACGCCGGCCACCTGAGGCGAGCGGTTGGGCCGCAGTCGATCGCCACGCCCACCACCGGCTCTCCAGCCGGGGCAGCAGGGCTCGACGGAGGGACGCCGCTCGACATAACGTACCATAAATGCTACGCTGCCTCGCAGAGCAACCGATGGAGACATCATGACCCCCACCCCCAGCACCTTCTGGGACGACCTCGCCCAGGACCTTCAGGACCCTGAGTTCCTCCGCGACTACGTCCGCGAGTCGATCCGCATCGCCACCATCGATCAGCTCGTCAACGCGTTGGACGAGGCGAGGGAGGCGGCCCACCTCTCCAAGGCCGAGCTTGCCCGCGCGGTCAGTGCCGAGCCCGCGGTCGTGCGGCGCCTCTTCTCCGCCGGCCACGTCAACCCAACCCTCGGCACCCTGGCCGAGGTAGCCGCCGCCCTCGGGATGCGGGTCACTCTGGAAGCGCTCTCGGCCGAGGAGCGCAAGCAGGTGACCCAGACCCTTCTAGAGGGCCGGTCGGCAGACCCCGAGGCCCTCGCCAAGCACGTCACCGCCACGCGCCAGCGGAGCGAGAAGGTCCTCGCCTCCTGACCCGTCAGCAGATGGACCGCGGGTTGCGACCGAGGTACTCCTCCCCGAGGGCGCGGACCGCGGCGTAGTCCGCTGGGCTCAGCTCGGTCCGGAAGGGCTTGTCGAGGCCGGCGATCACCACCAGAAGCGGCTTGTCCACCTCAGGGTTCGTCGCCTCGTAGTCGAGCTGGCAGTAGAGGCGGTAGTGGTGGCGCTTCGGGCCATCGACGCGGACCTCGAACCAGCCGGTCATGTCGCCCTTCATCGACTCCCAGTAGCCACCTCCGGCGTACCGCTTCGGAGGTGCCTCGGCCACGGCCACCAGCACCGCTCGCATGGTGGCACGGACCTTCGTCGGACAACCGTTGAGGAAGTCCCGGCCCGGTGACGTCCCGGCGGGGTCGTCGTCCGCGTGCCGCCGGAAGTAGACGACGTCGTGGGCATCGTCGGACGACGGCCTGGCCTTGACCGTGGCAGCGCGACGACGCGGCGGCATCTGCCGTTGGCGAGACCGCTTGTCCGGGCTCATGGCTGCGATGGTAGAGCTGAGGCTCCGCCGCACCGGGCCGACGAGCACCCCGTAAGGCGCACCTCTCGCCTACCGATCGGCGGTCAGCATCTTCATAACCGCCTCGTAGCCGTCGGCGCCGTTGAGGTGGGCGTAGACCTGCTCGATCATCCGCAGCCCGCCGTGCCCGAGCAGCTGGGCAAGCTGGACCGGGTTCATGCCCCCCCGGGACGCCCATCCCCAACTACCGCCACTACGTGTCAACAACCTTCGGGTGTAACACGGGGATTTTCAACGACAAGGCCTTCAAGCAATTTTGGCGTGAGTTTCTGCTCGCCCTACTCGAGCTCGGCAAGGGCACCTTCCTGGGGGCGTTCTTGGAAGGCGGTCGAGCCCGGGCCCTCGCCGCAGCGGAAGCGGGGACTGTCACCCGGTGCGCCTTCAAGATCAGCGACACCAAGTCCGGCACCTCCGGTACCTTCGACATCTTCGAGACTAAGGACGACCGCCAGGCCCACCTCCCCCGTGGGACCCCGCCGCGTTTGGTCAGGTGGCCGCCGATCCGCTGGCCAAGGACCGGGACACCCTCGTGTCGACGTGATCGTCGTCGATGGCTGAGTGCGGCTGATCGAGTCCAGCTTGCGTGATTTTTATCGCGTTTCTATCGCGATCACGCCGACAGTCGGGGGTGTCCCCCGACGTCGCCAATGAGGCATCTACCAGGTCTTCTTGATCGCCGAGGTCCACTGAAGTACACTGAAGTCTGGCGATTACCGCCCTTTCAAGGCGGCGGCACGGGTTCGAATCCCGTTGGGGGTGCTCCGAGAAACCGCAGCTCAGATGCCTAGCGCTGCCCGCTGGGCTTCGGTGGAAGGGCCTCAAAAGGGCCGGCCTGCCATCATGGGCCAACTTCGTGCCATGGCACGGGCGCCGCGGGACCGGGGGACGGGGTCGGTCCGCAAGCTCCCGAGCGGGCGGTGGCAGGCCCGGGTGCTGGTCAACGCAAGCACGTCTCGCTCGGTAGTTTCGCCCAGAAGGCTGACGCCAACGCCGCCCTCCGCGCCTCGCTCGCTGCCCAGGACTCCGGCACCTGGGTCGACCCGCGGGACGGCCGGGTGGCCTTCGGCACCTACGCCGGCGAGTGCGTCGCAGGGCGCCACGATCTGGCCATGCGCACCAGACAGGACTACGAAGACCTGCTGCGCTTGTACCTCCTGCCCGCCTTTGGTGCCACCGCCCTGGCTGACATCTCGGTGCTGGCTGTGCGCCGTTGGTGGGCCCAGGCCAGCGGGCCCTAGGGCCACGGCCGGGGCCCAAGACCTACCGGCTGCTCCGGGCGGTCCTCAACGCTGCCGTCGACGAAGGCCTGATCGCCCGTAACCCGTGCCGGGTGAAGGGTGCCGGGGCCGACAACACACCGGAGCGCCCCGCTCTCAGCGTCGAGCAGGTCTACGCCATCGCCGGCGCCATCGTCCCCCGACACCGCGCCCTGGTACTGCTGGCTGCGTTCACCGGGCTGCGACTGGGCGAGCTTCGGGCGCTTCGCCGCAAGCGCATGGACCTAGACGCCGCAACGGTCACCGTCGCCCCCGAGGACGGCAACGTGCAACGGGACCGCAGCGGAGCGGTGCACTTCACCCGGCCGAAGAGCCGGGCGGGCGCCCGGACGGTCGCCTTGCCCGCCCCCGTCGTCGATGAAATGAGGGCGCACCTTGAGCTCGTGGGAGACCACGGCCCCGACGCCCTGGTCTTCCCGGCCGACAAGAGCGCCGACGGGACACGCCCGTTCCATGGGAGGCGTTCGGGCGCCAGTGGCGTAAGGCGCTGGCCTCGGTCAACGGGCTACCGCCCGGGCTCGTGTTCCACGACCTGCGCCACACGGGCAACACTCTGGCTACCGGCACGGGCGCCAGCACCCGAGAGCTGATGGCACGCATGGGCCACGCCAGCCCCCGAGCGGCCCTGATCTACCAGCACGCCTCGGCCGAACGTGACAGGGCGGTCGCCGAGGCCCTGGCTGTCCAGATCAGCCGGAGCACGGCCTCTGCCGCAGCACCGTCATGGGGCCACGTCCCAGCGGACGGGCTCGACTCGGTTGGCTTCGAGCTAGGCGAGGATGTCGGCTTCGGCCAGGACGATGCAACGGCCGGCACGACTAAAGGGGATCCTTCTTTCCTGTACCAGGCGGCGCAACAGGCGCGGGGTGAAGGCGGGGAACGCCACGGCTGCCTGTTGAAGCGTGAAGTAACGGCCACGGTCCGACGAGGCCGGGGCCCGGCCCGCAGTTACGGGGCGGCCGACTGCAGGGCTCACCACCCAGCCTCCGCATCACGACGACCGTTCACACCTTCTGGTCCGAGCAGCGTGCGTACCGGCGGCGGTGCCGGCTGACACTGGGCCCAGGACGTAGCTCTGACCAGAGGGGGACCTACGCAGATGGCGTAGGCGGCGCAGGCGGCGCCCGCTGCGCTCACGTTGGTGAAGACGTCCCGCACACCCCCGAGCACCACCTCGCCCCGAACGGCGACCATCACCAACGATGCAACGTCCATGTCGACCTCGTCTCTCGCCGGAGCGAGCTCCGCCCCTCATTGTTGGGTGAGGAGACCGTCACGGGTTGGGAGCGAGGGCCAGCGGCGCTCTCAACGGACACCAGGTTTCAGTCCTGCGCTACCGAACGCCGGTTCTCGCGAGCGGTGGCCGTGGTCTCGTAGGCCGTCTTCAGTACATAACGCGCGTGCCGAAAACCGGCAAATAATAACGTCTGTCGTGACCGTCGACCGCGTACAGATCGGGACTTATCTGGGGTGAGCGGACGTTAGCCGCTGCAAGAGGCCACCGTTCACTGGCGGGGCGGTTCCGGCCCCAGCAGTTCTGAGATTGGGTCAGCGATTACTCCGAGGCGGAGCGAGGCTGGTTGGAGGTCGTGGGCGGCGACGATGATCGTGAGCTCAGCATAAGCGGCCATAGCGACCCACCGCCCGCGCTGCGTACTAAGAGCAAGGGCGGCTGTGGGTGTGTCATTGATCGTCAAGTGCTGCTCGGAGCGCGAAGCACTAAGGACTGCGGCGCGCCGTTCCCGGGCACGGCCTCGGAGCCAGAGGGTGATGGCAGCCCGGGACGCGTCCGGCCAACGTGTACCTTCCTCGTCGGCGCATACCCAATTTTCAAGCCTGCCGCGGGCACGTTGCAGCGCCCCGCAGGGGTGGACGGCGCCGTGTTCGGTGGTGACCTTGAGCCGGGGCCGATCTCCGTTCCACGGGTCGGGGTTAGGCGTGTCGTAGTGGTTAACCGTTACCTCCGTGCACTGCCCGTTTTGCGCCCTGCTGCCGCCCAGCCGGCATGGCCAGCCTTTGGCACCGTAGACCGGGAAGCTAGCCCCAGCCAGGGTCGTCGCTGCCGTTGCCCACTGGCGGTGGCGCTGGTGCGAATGAGCAGCCGCCATCCGAGCCGCCCTCGTTTCGTCGTCCTCCCCCTCTGGGCCCTGGGAGGCCGAACGCATGAAGCCGGGCTCGCACTCTTCGTGGCCACAGGCACGGCAGGACACGACAGGGAGCGGCGACAAAGCCCCGTTCGGGGAGCGTTGCCCACCTCGCCAGTGCTCGAAGGGCGTGTACTCGTCGTAATCGGTCGCCCCACAGGCAGGGCACGGCTCCTCGGCGTCGGTGACGCGTACGCTCGGGTAGTCTGCCGCCCACGGCCGTTTGACTGGGTCGCCGGCGCTGTCCCGGCAACACACGATCGGCTCCTCCCCGTCGTTCGGCTGCTCGAGCAGTGCAATGTAGGCCCCTTGTGCCACAGCGGCAGAGACCCGGCGGCCTTGAGCGTCCACAACCTCTGCGCTCACGGCGCCGGGGGGAAGGAGACCGCCCACGGAGCTGCGGTCCTCTTCGACCCAGGTCTTCACCGGGTGGAACTTGTCGTCAGCGCGAAGATAGGTACCGCCTCCGCCGCTGACGGCGTCGTTTGTGACCACGATCGAGCCGTCATCGTGGCGTACCACCCCTGATCCTGAGGGTAGCGAGACCAAGACCGTCCTCACGATCACAGTCTGCACGACCGCGTCCGACGATCAGCGCAACGGTCCGCCGACCAATGCTGGCGACGGGAATGCAAAGCGCAGATCGCCGGCACAGAAACGCAACCAACGACAGCAGCGCCCCCGCCCAGAACGGCATTCCTGAAGGAGCTGTGGAAGTCAAGAGGGCTTTAGTCGAGAAGGCCATCTTTTTCCCCGGCCGAAGGCCGGGGACAGCCCATTGAGAGCTCTCGTAGCTGGCTCACCTCGGACGGGGCTATCCACGCCTCGGGCAGGCGGTGAATGCACAGGCGGCCGGCCAAATCGATAGCGTTTATCTCATCGTTTTTGACTCGCCTCCCTTCCCAGCGGAGCCCCGAAGGGTGGGCCAGGTGGACGATTGCGCCCTGGTCTTTTAGCAAGTCGACGAGCGTGGGCCAGCTCATCGGACCCCTCGACGTTACGGCTTAGCCGCAGCGCCTTGGTGGATATCCAGTCAGCCGGTTCTGTGTAGCACCAGGTCGACGGCGTGCTCAGGCCTACGGCTGAACAGGCTGCAGAGCTGGCGATCGCGCTGCGCGATCAGCTCGCCACGACGGCCTAAAAGCCGGGGCGAATAGTGCACGCTCAGTAATCCGGTGTGCCTCAAGGATGAGGCAACACCGAAGGGCACGTCTGGTGTGCGAGGCGAGGTGGAAGGCTGGGCGCATCCTGTTCGTTTCGGTCTGCTGGTGTCTCACGCGGGAGAGGCCGGGGTGCTGGCCTGGGTGAGACACTCGAGCAGCGTGCCAGCGTGGCGGGCGTCGGGCAGTGAAGCGATCTCGGCTCGAACCTGGCTCGCTCGTGCCCGGTAAGTCTCGGCCGTGAGCGCGGTCTCGGTTGCTTCACGAATCGCAGTTGGGCTGCTGTGGAGGGCATCGAGGGCGATACCAACTCCGAGAGCGACGCAGCGGTCGGCATTTAACGGCTGGTCTGCACCGAGGGGAAGGATGACCTGGGGGATGCCGAAGGCCAGCGTGGCGATGACGGTGCCCGACCCGCCGTGGGAGACCACTACGTCGGTGTCGTCCAGCATCTGGACGAGCGGAACGAACGACTCCACGCGCACGTTCGACGGGAGAGGCCCGACCTCAATCGGGTTGATCTGATGGCCAACCGTTGCCACGACGTCGGCAGGAAGAGTGGCCAGGCCGGTAAGGACGCGCTGGAAGAGGTCCCCGGCCTCCTGATTGAAGATCGTTCCGAGAGTCACGTACACCTTGGGCCTCCCAGGACTCGGGCGGGCGCTACCGCTCGATGCCAGCCCGGGATCCTCGCTCTGATCAACGACGGCGGGACGAATGTAGTGGGCTGTCTGTGGCAACGGGTCGGCGGGGTCACGGAAACTTGGTGGGCCCGGCACGATCGTCAGGTAGCGGTGCAGCATCCCCATCGCCTCAGCGGGGTTAGCAGCTGTTGAAAGCTACCTGTCTCTTTGGTATGTGTTGTGATAAAATATGATCCATGAAGCTGAGCGAGTGGGCCCGTAGGCAAGGCATCGGGTACCACACTGCCTGGGCTTGGTACAA
>JAJYMM010000148.1 GCA_021787035.1 Actinomycetes bacterium | reverse complement strand
GCTGGCGCTCGTCGAGGAGCGGCTTCATGAACGAGAAGAAGAACTCCAGGCCTTCCTCGCTCAGCTCCACATACCAAGGCTACCTCGACACGCTAGCCAAATCGCGGATAGTTACCTCGCGGCTCCTTACGCGAAGGGGCCGACAAAGTCGGGCCTGATCCGGCCTGACAGCCGCCGACCTGGGCTGATGGGGGGCCATTTCGTCATCGAGAAGTGCGGAACGACGGTCCCACAGGAGCCAGCTTGACAATTGTTCCCTCCAACTTTACGCTAGCGCCTTACTTGGGGGGTCATCTGACCGGACTAACCACACGAACTTGTAATCACGGAACGCTACAAACACCACATGTTGGGTGTACGAGGTATCAACTCCGCTCAAATAACGCTCACATAAATAGCCCTTACGGGTTTGCGGCTTAGCGCCACCAACCGCTTCATGCTGTGTGCGAGAGAGATTGGGCACCACAACGTGTTGCGGTGGATAGACTCCAGGTGGCCCAGAGGTACTACCCCGCTAGCCCCTATTGTAAGAAACCTTAGTGGCGGAGCGCACACTGATATTGGGGGCACGATGTACAACCAAGCGAGTGGTCCGACCTACCAGTCGGCACCGGCTCCAGGCGCCATGGCGGTCGATTTCGAGGAGCGAGTGGACTTCCGGCGCCTGCACGAGTATCGCCTCGGCCGGACCAGGGAGGCGCTTGAACGCTCGGACCTCGGTGCGGTGCTCTGCTTCGACCTGAACAACATCCGCTATATCACGAGCACGGCCATCGGCGAGTGGACCCGGGACAAGCTGACCCGCTACACCGTGCTGGCTCGCGGTGCTGAACCGGTGCTTTGGGACTTCGGCTCCGCTGCGGTGCACCACCGTCTGTATTGTCCTTGGCTTGCACCAGGAAACATCCGAGCGGCACATACCACGATGCGCGGCGCCGTCGGTCCTGAGGTGGGGATCAGCGAGAGAGGCGTCGCAGAGATCGTGGACGTACTGCGAGAGGCTGGCGTGGCCGACATGCCGGTCGGCATCGACATCATCGACGCCCCACTCATGCTCGCACTACAGCGCGCCGGGATCGACGTGCGCGATGGCCAGCAGCTCATGCACGATGCCCGCCAGATCAAGTCCCCCGACGAGATAATGCTTCTCTCCCGGGCCGCGGCCATGGTAGACGGCACCTACCAGCTGGTGGCCGAGGCGCTGAAGCCTGGAGTACGCGAGAACGAGATCGTCGCGCTGGTGAACGAGACCCTCTATCGCATGGGGTCCGACGACGTGGAGTCGGTCAACGCAGTGTCGGGTGAGCGGTGCGTGCCACATCCGCACAACTTTTCCGACAGGATGATCCGGCCTGGGGAACAAGCCTTCTTCGACGTCATGCACGCCTTCAATGGCTACCGAACCTGCTACTACCGATGCTTCTCGGTCGGCTACTCCACGCCCGCCCAGCGTGACGCGTACAAGCGAGCACGCGACTGGATGGACTGGGGGATCGCGTTGATCAAGCCGGGCGTGAGCACGGACGAGATCGCCCGCGGGTGGCCTACTGCCGAGGAGATCGGGCTCGGCAGCGAGCAGGAGGCGTTCGGTCTCGAGTTCGGGCACGGGCTGGGCCTGGCGCTCCACGAGCGCCCCATCATCAGCCGGCTGAACTCGCTCGAGCACCCGATGGAAATCCAGGTGGGGATGGTCTTCGCACTCGAGACGTACTGCCCTGCCACCGATCGCTACTCGGCCGCTCGGATAGAGACAGAGATCGTGGTCACCGAGTCGGGACCTCAGGTGATCACGAGGTTCCCGGCCCAGGAGCTCTTCGTGACGAACCCCTACTGAACTCGGGAAGGGCCGCGGCCCGGTCGCCACCCGGTGCCGAAGCGAACGCAGACACCCCCTCATGGGAAGAGCGGGGCAGCAGCAATCCGGTAGCCGGCCGCGCGTGCCAGTCGAAGAAGGAAAACAGGAGGATGATGAATGAGAAAGTTGTTACGAGGACGGAACCTCAGGGGTGTAGCCTCACTCATCGGGGCGGCCGCAATGGTGGGCGCCATGAGCGGAGGCCTCTCGGGGGCAAGCACTCGGGCTATGGCCTCTGAGAGGTTCCACGGGCCACCGATCACGATCGCGGGCACGCTCGGGCTGACGGGGGCGTTCAGTGTGCCCTCTGCCGACTACAAGCTTGTCGACGAAGCCTGGGTGAACACAGTGAACGCTCACGGTGGTCTGCTGGGTCGCAAGGTCGAACTTACGATCTTGAACGACAACAGCACACCGACAACGGCGTCCACCGATTACCAGAAGTTCATCAGCGAGAAGGTCAATTTCATCTTGGCACCGTACACCACGTACGTCGGCGGACCGCAGGTCCCGGTCGTGCGAGCGGCCGGCAAGCTCTTCTACAACGGTGGTTTCGTGGGGCTGCAGTATTTCGAACAGGACAAAGGGTGGATGGTCGGGTCGTACACCTACCAGGACACCACATACAGTCACGGCGCGTTCACAGTCATGAAGTCACTGCCCCCGAGCAAGCGACCCAAGAAGATAGCCATCCTCTACGCAGCCAATCCCTTCACCGTCGCGGCGAACAAGGGCTACAACGGCACGGGCGGCGCCTTGACGTTTGCCAAGCGAGACGGCATGAAAGTGGTGATGGACGAGCAGTACCCGACAGGCACCACGGACTTCACCTCGACGATCGAGAAGGCCCAGGCCGCTGGGGCGCAAGCGCTCATCGTCCTCGGGTTGCCGACAACATCGGACCTCATTGCCAAGACGGTGAAGACCATCGGATGGAAGCCCGAGGTTGAGTGCATGTGCGGGTCCCAGGTGACCACCCTCGACAACTGGTATACACTCGGCGCAGCGACCAACGGTGTCATCGGCACCGACGTAGCCTGGGAATCTGAGAACTACCCGGGGATGAAGCAGGTCGAGGCGCTCGCCAGAAAGAAGCACGAGAAGGTCGTCCCCAGCTACTCCTGGGCGGGATGGGCCATCCTCCAGATGATTCAGCAAGGGGTGGATGGCACCCACTCGACGACAACAACGAAGATCAGGAAGTGGCTGTTGACTCACGTTGTGAGCACGGCTGTTGGCAAATTCAAGTTGCTCGGCAACGGTTCTCCGCCGAACCGCGAGGTCGTGGTCCAGACCGTGAACGGAGTCCAACGGACGGTGTGGCCGCCCAAGATCGCGACGGCAAAGATTGTCACTCCACTACCCTGACCGGATGGCCCTGTGCTGCGTCCGGCCGCTCGGCGGCCGGCCGGACGCAGCAAGGGCATTCGTCCCTTGAGGTGGGTGGGCACCGGTGCCACGTCTTGAGGTTCACAATCTCGCCAAGCGGTTCGGTGGCGCCGTGGTCCTCGACGGCGTCACCTTCGACGTGGACGCCGGGGTCGTGCTGGGCATCATCGGTCCGAACGGATCGGGCAAGACCACGATGGTGAACGTACTGAACGGGGCCTATCGTCCGACCAAGGGAACCGTGAGCCTCGATGGCATCCGCATCGACGGCCGCCCACCACACCAGCTGATCCGTATGGGAGTGAGCCGGACCTTTCAGAACCCGCGAGTCTTCCGGTCCCTCACTTTGCTCGACAACTTGCTCATGGTGACCGAGGGCGTGGGCCACCAGGCCAAGGCAGGTAGCCAGGCTCGGGAGTTGCTCGAGTTCGTGGGACTGGGCGACTACTCCTCGGCCGTGGCCAGCGAGCTGTCCGGTGGCCAGAAGAAGCTGGCAGAGTTCGCCCGCGCTCTCATGACCTCGCCCAAGCTCGTCCTCATGGACGAGCCGTTTGCTGGCATCCATCCCACCATCGAAGAGATCCTGATGGCTCGTATCCGAGAGACTTGTGACTCCCAGAAGATCACCTATCTCGTCGTGAGCCACGAAGTCAGCGAGCTGGTCAGTCTTTCAGATGAGTTCCTCTGCTTGGCCGAAGGCCGCGTGTTGGCGTCTGGCGCACCGGGCGATGTCAGCACCGACCCTGCGGTCATGGAAGCCTACCTCGGCGCGCCGACGGCATCGGCATGACGCTCGGCGCGGCTTCTGTGGCTCGGGGTGACGGCGCCCTACTGGGCACCGTCGAGCCGGCAATCGAGCTGGTCGACGTGGTAGCCGGATACTATGTCGACCAGCCCGTCCTCCAAGGGCTGAATCTGCGATGCCAAAAGGGGGTGGTGACCGCCCTCCTAGGCCCGAACGGAGCCGGCAAGTCCACGGCCCTGCGCGTGATCGCCGGTCTGCTGCCTCCGATCAGCGGGCGCGTCATGCTCTTCGGCAACGACGTGTCCGGGCTGACGGCGCACGCACTGGCCCATCGGGGCGTCAGTTTCCTCCCGCAGGGGCGGTCCACGTTCGGTGATATGACCGTCGAGGACAATCTTGAGCTCGGTGCGTGGGTGCTCCCGCGCCGGCGTCGTCGCGTCGCGATCAACGAGATCTTCGAGCGGTATCCGAACCTCCGCACACACCGCCGGACCCTTGTCGCGCGCTTGAGCGGGGGTCAACAGCGGCTGCTCGAGATCTCACGGGCACTGATCTCCAACCCCAAGGTCGTCGTGGTTGACGAGCCGTCCGTGGGGCTTTCGCCGATCCTTGCCGACCGCTCCTACGAAGAGCTTCGCTTGCTCAAGGAGGAAGGACGAACGGTGGTGCTGGTGGACCAGAACGTGCGGTCCGCACTGGCGCTGGCCGATTACGTCTACAGCTTGCGTGCCGGACGCACCGAGCGCGAGGGCCGACGCGAGGAGATGTCCGGCGACCTCTCCGAGTTGGTACGCGAATGGCTGGGCATCGCCGGAGGTGGACAGATCCGGTGACCACGGCGTTCCAGATCATCGTGTCCGGCATCCTGCTGGGACTGATCTACACGCTGATCGGTGCGGGCCTCGCCATCGTCCTGGGCGTGTTGCGCATCGTCAACCTTGCGCAAGGCATCTTGATCATGATCTCGTCGTTCCTGGCGTGGGACCTGCTGGTCCATTGGGGCATCGATCCGATCCTGTCAGTGCTGATCATTATCCCCATCTTCTTCGTCGCGGCGTCGGCCGGTGAGGTGGTGATGTTGCGTGCTCCGGCGCGCGAGTCTCCCGACCGGGCAATGCTCCTACTTTTCGGAGTGCTGATGGCGGCCGAGGCTCTTGCAAGCATCGGCTGGACGACTGACACGCGCTCCATCGACGTGGGGTACGCCTACACGAGCTTCAAAGTCGGCGGCGCAGTCATCCCGGAGGATTACCTGGTAATGGCAGCGGTGGCAGTGGTGCTCTTGGGGCTGACGGAGCTCCTCCTCTACCGCACCCTGCTCGGCAAGGCCATGAGGGCCGTGGGCCAGAGCCGTCAGTCCGCCGAGATCCTCGGCATCAACTCTGCTTGGGTTGCCACCGCGGTGTTCGGCCTGGGCGTGGCGTTGGCCGGTGCTGCCGGTGCTGCCCTCGGTGTGCTCTTTCCCTTCAACATCGAGCTGCAGAGTCAGTGGCTGGCGTACAGCTTCATTGTGGTGCTCATCGGCGGTCTAGGAGGTCTCCGCGGCTCGCTGGTGGGCGGTCTGGCGCTGGGCCTCGGGCAGGAGCTCTTCTCCCAGTTTCTTTCGCTCGGCGTGGCGTCCGTGGTGCTGTACGGCATCCTTGCCGTGGCACTAATGGTCAGGGGTGGGGGCCTCGGAGCGGCAAAGGTGCGGCGGATATGAGAACTGAGACAGCGACGCAGGCAGCTCGGCCCGTCGCGCAGCCTGTCGCGCTGGGTGCAACAAGGCATGCACGCGGGCATGCGAGGGTGATCTTTGACGTCCTCACGACCAACTCGCGTCCTTGGCGGATCACCGGGTGGGTCGTCTTCCTGGTTGGACTCGGGCTCCTCGTGGCTTTCGGCCTCACCACTACGCAGCTGGGAACACTCCGGCTTGGTACGACGGTGCTCATGTACGTGGTGCTGACCCTGGCCTGGAGCGTCCTGAGCGGGCTGGGCGGCTACCTGAATTTCGGAATGGCGCTCTTCTTCGGCATCGGTGCCTACACGACCGCCATCGTGGCGAGCCACTCCGGACTTCCACCCTTGGCCACCTTCTGGGCGGCCGGCGCGGTGCCGGCCATCTTCGCCGCCGTCATCGGTGTGCCCGCCCTTCGCCTGCGTGGCGCCTACTTCGCCATCGTCACCTTCGTGCTGACTCTTGCCGTGGAAGAGCTCGTCACCGTGCTCGGCATCACCAACGGCGCGCTGGGCATGTACATCACGCCCATGGCCATGAGCCTCCGGGCCAGCGACCAGGTCTACTTCTTCATTTTCCTGGCCGGATCCGTGCTGGTCGCCCTGGTTGTTCGCCAGATGGGCCGCTCGCGTTTCGGGAGCCACCTGGTGGCCATCCGGGAAGACGAGGACGCGGCGGAGATCATGGGCGTCCCCACCACTCGGGTGAAGACTCTTGCGTTCGTCTTCGGTGCCGGCGTCGCTGGCATGGTCGGATGTGTCTACGCGGCGCAACTCTACTACATCGCCCCTCCGACCACCTTCAGCTTCTCTCTCTCGCTCAACGTGGTGGTCGCGGCCATCGTGGGCGGTTACCAGACCTGGGTCGGCCCGCTGGTAGGTGCCTTGGCCACGCAGCTTGCCTACGAGAAGTTCGTGTCGTCATCCGACGGGCTACAAGGGACGCTTGCCCTTGGGGCGCTGCTCATCCTCTTCGCGCGGTTTGTGCCGGGGGGCATCGCGGGCGTGTTCCGGCGCCGCGGGACCAAGGTCACACTTTGATTCATCGAAGGAGTCGGTCTGCAGCTCTGCGTTCGCGGAAAGGAAGGTGCAATGCGTCATGCCGTGATCCGGCCCGGCGACCGGGAATGGGTCGAGGAAACCAACCAACCCGGAGCCGCGGCCGGTTACCGAAAGATGGTGCTCGTCGACAGGCGATGCGGAAGCGTCCATATGACCCTGGGACTGTCTACGCTCGAGCCACGCACGACCGTCGCCCCTCACGCCCACTCGTTCGAGATGTCGGTGTACATCCTGGAGGGTGACCTCCTGCTGGCTGTCGACGGACGCGTCCACCGGCTTGAAATGGACGACTACGCCCTCGTCCCGCTTGGCGCGACGTGTGCTCTTTCCTCCGATAGCGGGGGGCGGTGGTTGGAGGTCATCGCACCGCAAGCCCGCACCTCACCCCGTGACACGTTCGCCATGTCGGGTGCAGTCGACTGGACGAACGCTCGTCGTCCCGATTGGGCCAGCCCCCTCCGGGGACTGGTCGGACATTTCGCCGAGGACCAACTTCCCCCGCCGTCGTCGTTGCAGATGGAGGGGTACAGCGGCAGCGACGTGACCGGCATCCGCCTGAAGATGCTGATCGACAAGGTGTTCGGTGCTCAGCATATGAACGTGTTCTTGGTCGAGTTCCAAGTCGGCGGTGCCGGCAACTCACACGACCACCCGTTCGAGGAGGCCTACATGATTGTGAAGGGAACGGCAGAGACCATCCTCGATGGCCAGCGCTACGCGCTCGAGGTCGGAGACGTCGTCTGGACTGGTGTGGGTGGCGTGCACGCGTTCTTTCCGACCGGCGGGGCAGCGGTGCGCTGGATCGAGGTCCAGACGCCTCAGCCTCCGGCCCAGCACGGATTCCGGTTCGCCCGGCAGTGGGAGCACGTCGAGGCCGAGCTGCCAAGGGCGCCCCGATGACCGCCACTGCACCTGTCACAGCGCCGCTCCAGGTGGTGCCACCGGCCCAGGACGTGCGTCTACGGCTGTATCGGATGATGGTCGAGATGCGCGACTTCGAAAAGCGCGCCTACGACCTTTTCCTCCAGGGTTTGGTCAAAGGCACGAGCCACCTCGGGATCGGCCAGGAGGCGGTCGCAGCCGGTTTCGGGATGGCGATGCGGCCTGAGGACTTCACGTTCGCCACTTACCGGGGCCACAACCACACCCTTGCTCGGGGCGTTGCCATGGCTCCGGTGATGGCCGAGCTGATGGGTCGCCAGGCTGGCCTCATGGCGGGCAAGGGCGGCTCCATGCACCTCACCAGCGTGGCCCACCGCATGATGGGTTCCTACGCCATCGTCGGTGCCCATCTCACTGTTGCTAACGGCGCGGCGTGGTCGTCCAAGCTGCGCGGGACCTCCGAAGTGACCGTCTGCTTCTTCGGCGACGGCGCCAGTAATATCGGTGCCTTCCACGAGGCGCTCAACCTTGCTGCTGTCTGGCACCTTCCGATGGTGTTCGTGTGCGAGAACAACCACTGGATGGAGTACACGCCGATCGCTTCGGTGACCGCAGTGGCCCACCCTGCCGCGGACCGCGCCCCTGCCTACGGCCTAACGCCCGTGACCGTAGACGGCAACGACGCCGACGCGACCTACGAGGCGGCCACCGCCGCCGTCGAGCATGCCCGGGCAGGTGGTGGTCCGAGCCTGATCGAAGCTGAGACGTACCGCCACGGCGGACACTCGCGCGCCGACCCGGGCACCTACCGACCGAACGATGAAGTGCAGGAGTGGTTGGCACGCGACCCTATTCCGTTGTACCGCGGACGTCTGATTGCTGCAGGCGTATCGGAGGCGGTCCTCGTGGGGATCGAGCAGACGTCGATCGCGACGGTCGACGCCGCCACGGAGGAGGCCAAGGCGTCGCCGCCACCGGACCTATCCATCATCGAGTCCGACGTGTTCACTGGCGAAGGTTCGTCATGGCGGAGATGACCTTTCGTGAAGCGGTCGCGCGCGGCATTGCCCAGGAGATGGACCGCGACCCGTCGGTCGTGCTCCTAGGCGAGGACATCGGCGCGGCTGGCGGCGTGTTCAAGGCGACTGCCGGCCTGCTCGAGCACTTCGGGCCCGAGCGGGTATTCGACACGCCCATCTCTGAGCAAGCCATCCTCGGTGCAGCGATGGGTGCGGCGATGACGGGGCTCCGCCCGATTGCCGAGATCATGTTCTCCGACTTCTTCGCGGTGTGCTGGGACCTCGTAGTCAACCAGATTGCCAAGACCCGCTACATGAGCAACGGTCAGGTTGCTCTCCCGCTGGTGATTCGTTCGAGCAACGGCGCCGGAGTACGCTTCGGAGCGCAGCACTCCCAGAGCGTCGAGAACTGGGCCATGGCCGTCCCCGGCCTGAAGGTGGTCGCCCCGTCCACTCCCGGCGATGTCGTGGGATTGCTCGCCGCAGCCGTGCGCGATCCCGACCCGGTCCTGTTCTTCGAGCAGAAGTCGCTGTATGCGACGAAGGGCGAGGTGCCGGACCACGAGATCGTCGGCGCGTTGGGCAAGGCGGCCGTGGTGCGCCAGGGGGGAGCAGCCACCATCGTGGCCCTGGCCGCCATGGT
Source organism: Actinomycetes bacterium (assembly GCA_021787035.1). Taxonomy (GTDB): domain Bacteria; phylum Actinomycetota; class Acidimicrobiia; order Acidimicrobiales; family Palsa-688; genus JAJZYO01. The sequence continues at coordinate 490 of JAJYMM010000148.1, read as the reverse complement.
CCCACGAGCTCTCGCCGCGGCCGACGAGCTCGAGCGAGAGGGTATCGAGACCACGGTGATCGACCTGCGCTCGCTCGTGCCCCTCGACGTGACGACGATTGCGACGTCGGTGGCGGAGACGGGCCACCTAGTTACGGTCGAAGAGAACCCCAGATTGTGCGGCTGGGGCGCCGAAGTGTCCTCGATCGTGGCCGAGGAGAACCTTTTCGACCTCGACGGGCCGATCGTGCGAGTGACCACGCCTCATGTGCCCATCCCTGCGGCGGACGCCTTGGAGGATGCCGCGTTGCCGAGCGTCTCTCGGATCGTCGACGGCGTGAAGAGATCGTTGCAGTGAGTGAGGGTGACTGCGGGTCGCGCTAGTGCCGGCGCGCGGAAGTCCCGCGCGCGTTCATGCCGCCACCAAGGGGTCGGCGGCGTAGGTCCATCGGAATGGCTTCGCCGTCTCGTCGTACTCGGCGATGAAGGCGATGAGCTTGTCGAGCAGGTC
>JAJYMM010000178.1 GCA_021787035.1 Actinomycetes bacterium | reverse complement strand
ATGGGGACACCCCCCCGTCCCCTTTCGGAGTACACCGGCAACCCGGCAATGCCGAGCGCCTCGAGGTCGCGCCTCGCCGTGCGCACCGAGATCTCAAGCTCGGCCGCCACCTCCGCCGCAGTGACCCGCTGCCTGCGCTGGAGCATCAGCAGCACGGCGATGAGGCGGTCCGCTCGCACTCCTCGATCATCTCACCTGAACAGGACAGCCGATGGCCTCTTTGTGGGCCTACGGGAGAACTTCTTTTCAGGTAAGCGTGATGGTGCAGGGCGCCAAGATCGTGAACGTGGCTGTCCCCGAAAACGGTGCATTCGCCCGCCCCTCTCAGAGGGCCAACTCCCACGCTGTGCCCATCCTCGAGAAGGAAGCCCTGGCCACCCGGAGCCTAAACTTTAACGCCGTGCCTGGGGCTACGTTCACCAGCGGCGCTTTTGCAGAATCGCGCGTGTCGGCGCTTCAAAAGGCCGGGAAGTGACGCCGGAGCCGCTCGTCCACCAGGAGGAGGTGATGGGCACCGTCGTCACTTTTACCGTCCACACGCCGGTACCTGACCTGGTGGTGAAGGCCGCGCTCGGCGAGGCGGTCGAATGGCTCCACTGGGTTGACACGACCTTTAGTACCTATAAAGAGGGGAGCGAGGTCAACCGTTTCGACCGGGGGGAGCTCTCTGCCGCGGATTGCAGCCCTGAGCTGGCCCACATCCTCGCGCTGTGCCACCGGCTGTCCAGGGAAACGGGGGGCTTTTTTGACGCGTGGGCTACTGGCCACCTTGACCCGAGCGGCGTGGTGAAGGGGTGGTCTATCGACCGGGCCTCTGAGATATTGGTCGATTACGGTCTGGCGGACCACCTGATCGACGCCGGCGGCGACTTACGTTTCCGGGGCAGCCCGCTAGAGGGGGAGCGCTGGGTCATAGGGATCCGTCACCCCCTCGATAAGAGCGCTTTCAGCGCGGTTCTGGTGTTGCCGGGGGGAGCCGTCGCGACCTCTGGCATCTACGAGCGAGGGCTGCACGTGCTCGATCCCTTTACGGGTAAGCCAGCCACCGCGCTCGCGTCTGTGACAGTCGTCGGGCCGGACCTCACCACCTCCGACGCCTACGCCACTGCCGCACTGGCGATGGGAGCCAACGCACCGGGATGGCTGGAGGGCCTCGCCGGTTACGAGTCCCAAGTCATAACGCCCGATGGGCATGGCTGGTGGACCCCGGGCTTCGCCCGGCTGCGCGCCGGCGCTGAGCCAGCGCAGGGCGCTGTCGCCTGTTAGCGCTGGCACGCCGGCCACCCTCTTCCCTAGCGACTCGCCTGTTAGCGCTGGCACGCCGCCTTCCTCGCTCGCGGGCGCGGAGATGGTGGTAATGGATTGACCAGATGAGCATATGTACGTACAATGGGTCTAATGACCCCGCTCGACTTCGTGGTCTCGCTGGCTCTGATCTCAGTCGCTGCCGGCGTCCTCGGGTCCCTCATCGGTCTCGGTGGCGGGGTGGTGATCGTCCCAGTCCTTACACTCCTTTACCACGTAGACATCCGTTTGGCCATCGGTGCCAGCATCGTCTCGGTGATCGCCACCTCGAGCGGCGCGGCGGCCGCCTATGTCCGGGAACGGATGACCAACCTCCGGGCGGGAATGTTCTTGGAGATAGCCACGACCACCGGGGCGGTAAGCGGCGCCTACCTGACGACGCTGCTGCCCGCGCGATCACTGTTCATTTTCTTCGGGCTCGTCCTCGCCTACTCGTCTTTTGCCACGTTCCGGCGCCGGAACGTGGCCGCGCCGCTAACCGTGTCGAACGACCGGATTGCCAACTATTTCGACCTGCACGGCTCCTACTACGACCCTGCCGAGGAGCGGGAAATCCCTTACAAAGTCGTAGGCATCAAGCCTGGCCTTGGCCTCATGTACGTCGCTGGCTTGGTGAGCGCCCTCCTCGGCATCGGTTCGGGTGCGCTCAAGGTGCCGGCCATGGACAGCGCCATGCACCTGCCCATGAAGGTGTCCTCGGCTACTAGCAACTTCATGATCGGGGTCACCGCCGCCGCTAGCGCCGGCGTCTACTTCATGCGAGGCCAGATCGACCCCATCATCGCCGCACCTGTGGCCGCCGGCGTGCTCCTCGGGGCGACCGTCGGTGCCAAGGTCCTCGGCCGGGTCACCAGCAAGACGGTCCGGCTTGTGTTCGTCGTCGTACTAGTCGTCATCTCCCTAGAGATGCTCCAGAAGGGACTCCTCCCATGACGGTCATGAACGAGCCGTCGGGTTCCTCGGCTTCCGGCGCTTCAAGGCCCCTGGGTCCCGGCGACCAAAGCAGGGGGGCCCTCGGTCGGGCTGGCGGGCGGCGCCGGCAGCTAAGCCCCGCAGAAGCAGCTCTGATGGAGGAAAAGGTCCGCAAGGTCGAGGTCGCGATCAGCCTCGTGCTGCGGGTCGGCGTAATGCTGAGCGTCCTTGTGATCGCCGCCGGCCTAGGCCTCATGTTCGCCCACCACAGCGCTTACCTGCCGCTTCGTGGGGATGTCTCCTACAAGGCACTCACTTCGAAGGGGACGCCGTTCCCGCATTCGATCGCCTCGCTCGGGCACTCGCTCGCCAAGGGCGACGGGCGGGGAGTCGTCGTTGCCGGCGTGTTCATCTTGATCCTCACCCCAGTGCTCCGTGTGGCTGTCGGGGTGGTGTCGTTCCTTTACGAGAAGGACCTCCCAATGGCCCTAGTAACCCTTTACGTGCTCGCAGTCCTCGTCGGCTCGTTCCTCCTAGCCGGGGTATGACGGGGTAGCCCGTACGCGACGTGGCAAGGTAGCCCGCATGGTGGACCGAGCTAGCCCCCTACCCCTCTGGGCGCAGATCGCCGAGGACCTCCGTCGCCGTCTCGTCGGTGGGGAGTTCGAGGACCACTTCCCCACCGACGAGGAGTTGACACGGGACTACGAGGTCAGCCGCCAGACGGTGCGGGAGGCCGTTCGCCACTTGAGTGCAGAGAGGCTGGTCGTCCGCCAACGAGGCCGCGGCACTTCGGTAACGTCTCCGGTCCTCGAACAGCCGCTCCATTCCCTTTACAGCCTGGCCACGACGGTACGCGCCGGGGGCATCGAGGAGCGAAGCGAGGTGCTTGCGGCCGAGCGGCGCCCCGCCACGCCCCAGGTCGCCACGCAGCTCGGCCTGGGCGTCGATGCGGAAGTCGTGGTCATCGAGCGGCTCCGGTTCGCGGGTGCCGAGCCGATAGCCTGGGACCGCTCCTGGCTGCCCGCTGACCGAGCGGGAGCGCTCGTCGACGCCGACTTTTCCTCTGGGGCGCTCTACGACATCCTTGCGCGCCACTGTTCCCTGCGCATCACCGGCGGTTGGGAACGCATCAAGCCCGTCGTGCCCGACCCGGTCGAACGCCAGCTGTTGAGGCTCCCGTCCAAGGTCGCCGCTTTGTCGATCGAGCGGCTCGCTCTCGTCGGGGACATCCCGATCGAATGGCGCACGAGCCTCATCCGGGGCGACCGCTACTCGCTGATCGCCCGATGGCCAAACGGCGCGCAACCGGCTCCGTCAAGCCTCACCACCTGAGCGCAGTCCGGACATCGGGCCTCATTGCGCAGGCTCGGTCACTGCGGTCGTGCGGCGGACAACGAAATACTTAGCCTGGGGGTGGTGGCAGATGATGGCTGCCGTGGTCTGCTCGGGGTGGAACTGCCAGGACGTCTCCTCCGAGCACTCGACCCCGATCCGTGATGCGTCGAGGAGCCAGGCGACGCGGGCGTTGTCTTCTAGGTCCGGGCAAGCCGGGTAGCCCCACGAGTAGCGGCCGCCCCTGTACTGCTGGCGGAAGAGCCCGGTGAGCGTCGGGCCGTCCTCACTGGCAAAGCCCCACTCTTCGCGGATGCGCCTGTGCCAGAACTCGGCTAGCGCTTCGGTCATCTCGACAGACAGCCCGTGGAGATGGAGGTAGTCGTTGTAGTGGTCCGAGCGGAAAAGGTCGGCTGCGAGCCCCGAGGCGGCCGCGCCCATCGTCACGACGTGGAAGGCGACGTAGTCGAGTTCGCCGCTCGCCAGCGGGCGGAAGAAGTCCGCTATGCAGAGCCAAGGATCGGAACCCTGGCGGGGGAAAGCAAAGCGCGTGAGCTCGGAGGTGCGGTCCTCGTCAGCCCAGATGACGAGGTCGTCCCCGTCGGCGTTGGCGGCGAAGTAGCCGTACACGACGGCGGGGCGGAGCACGTCTGCCTCGCGGGCGTCAGCGAGCCGCTCGCGGAGCACCGCCCGCACGCGGGCTTTGAAGTCGCTGTCGCTCTCGCCTCCTTCTGGCCTGTAGCCCCACTGGTTGCGATAAAGCGAGGTCTCGTTTAGGTATTTGGCGATGTCCTCCAGTGGCAACCCTTTTTCGAGGCGGGAACCGAGAAAGGGTGGCCGGAAAACGGGATTGTCGAACGCGACCGAAGGGGCCCTCGCGGGCTTTGCTTCCTGGCCGCCTTCCTGGCCGCCTTCTTGGCCCGAAGCGCCGGCGAGAGCCTGCCTGTTCCGTGGCGCAACACCCGGTCGACCCCCGAGGGCGCGGCCGAAGTCCGGTTCGTCCTCGCCGGCGCGCGCGAGCTCCATCAGGCGGTCCATCGTCCGGAGGCCTTCGAAGGCATCTTTGCCATAAAAGAGGCGGCCCTTGTACTCCGAACGCAGGTCGCGCTCGACGTATGTGCGCGTGAGTGCGGCACCGCCAAGGAGGACCGGGAAGCGGGCGAGCCCCCGGTCGTTCAGCTCGAGGAGGTTGTCCCTCATTATGAGGGTCGATTTCACGAGCAGGCCGGACATACCGATTGCATCGGCGCCCACTTCCTCGGCTTTTTGCACCATCTCGGATATCGGCACCTTGGTGCCGAGATTGTGCACCTCATAGCCATTGTTGGTGAGGATGATATCGACCAGGTTTTTGCCGATGTCGTGGACGTCGCCTCTCACGGTCGCGAGGACCACCTTGCCCTTGGAACGCCCGCCCGCTCGCGGCATGTGCGGTTCCAGGTAGGCGACAGCAGCCTTCATCACCTCGGCGGACTGCAGGACGAAGGGCAACTGCATCTGGCCGGAGCCGAAGAGGTCGCCGACTGTTTTCATCCCGTCCATGAGGGGGCCGTTCACTACCTCGAGAGCGGGTGTGCCGGCGCCGATAGCCTCGTCGAGCTCGGCCTCCAAGCCCTCGCGTGCGCCCTCGACGACGCGCTGGCTCAAGCGCCGCTCGAGAGGCCAGTCGCTCCTGTCCTCGCCCTGTTCTGCTGAAGACTTCACGCCCTCGAAGAGCCCGAGCAGCACCGCGAGGGGGTCGTAGCCGGGGGAACGGCGGTCGTAAACCAAGTCAGAGCACGCCTTTACGACTTCAGGCGCGAGCCTGGCGAGGGGTACGATCCGAGCGGAATTTACGATAGCGGCGTCCAGGCCGGCTTCCTGGCACTCATGGAGGAACACGGAGTTGAGGGCCTGGCGCGCCGGTGGGGTGAGGCCGAAGCTCACATTGGAAACCCCGAGGAGCGTGCGCACGCCGGGGAGGGCGGACTTTATGAGCCTTATGCCCTCTATTGTCTCGATGCCGTCGCGCCGGCTCTCCTCCATGCCAGTCGACACCGGGAGCACCAATGCGTCGAAGAAGAGGTCCTCGGGCCGCATCCCGTAGCGCCCTACTGCAAGGTCGTGGATGGCGCGCGCGGCGCGGAGCTTCCACTCCGCCGTGCGTGCTTGGCCCTCGGTATCGATGCAGGTGCACACGACGGCTGCCCCGTACTCGCGTGCCAGTCGCAAGAACTTGTCGAGGCGCGTCCCTTGCTCGTCACCCTCCTCCAGGTTGACCGAGTTGATAAACGGCTTACCTCCGATGCGTTGGAGGCCGCACTCTATGACGGGCGACTCGGTCGAGTCGAGCATGAGCGGGAGCGTGGACTGGGTCGCGAAGCGGCCCGCGACTTCCGCCATGTCCGATACACCGTCCGCACCCGTGTAGTCCACGCAGACATCGATCAAGTGGCTGCCGGCGCGAACGGCATCCTTGGCCAAAGCGACGCATGCGTCCCATTCTTTGGCGAGCATCGCCTCGCGGAATGCCTTGGAACCGTTGGCGTTTGTCCGTTCCCCGACATTTAGTACCGACGGGGCCTGGTCGTAGGGGACATGCGCGTAAAGGGAGGAGCAGCCTGGTTCGAAGTCGGGTTGCCGGCGAGCAGGGCTGAGGCCGGCGAGACCTTGGACGACGGCCCGCAGGTGGGCCGGCGTGGTCCCGCAACAGCCTCCAACTACCGAGATCCCAAGTTCAGTCACGAAGCGGCGGTGGTAGTCGGCGAGCTGCGCCGGCGTCAGGTCGTAGTGCATCTTGCCGTCGACAACCGAGGGCAGGCCGGCGTTGGGTTGGCAGGAGATCGGCACCCGGCAGTGAGCCGAGAGGTAGCGCAGGTGCTCACCCATCTCTTCGGGACCGGTGGCGCAGTTGAGCCCGATTACGTCTGGCCGCATCGCGTCGAGAGTCGTGAGCGCGGCAGCAATCTCGCTCCCCATGAGCATCCGACCGGTCGTCTCGATCGTGACCTGGACCTGGAGCGGGACCTGCCTACCTGCCGCCTCCATTGCACGGCGGCACCCGATCATGGCTGCCTTGGCCTGGAGGGGGTCTTGGACGGTCTCGACCAAGAGGAAGTCGACACCGCCTTCGAGGAGGCCTGTCGCTGCCTCCTGGTAGCCATCACGCATTTCGGTGAAGCCGATCTGTCCGAGCGATACGACTTTGGTGCCGGGGCCAAGCGAACCTGCTACCCAGCGGCCCCCCGGGTAGCCGTCTGCCACGTCCCGCGCGATCGTGGCTGCGGAACGGGCCAGTTCGCGGGCGCGCCCCGCAATGTCGTACTCGGCCAGGACCCAGGGGAGCGAGCCGAAGCTATCCGTCTCGACTACGTCGCACCCGGCGTCGAAAAATGACTGGTGCAGGCCCGCAATGGCGTCCGGCCTCGTGAGGCAGAGGATCTCGTTGCAGCCCTCAAGGGAGGGACCGCCGAAATCGGTAGCACCCAGGCCGAGCTCTTGCAGGTTGGTCCCTGTGGCTCCGTCGAAAATGACGAGGCCGTCGTGGACGGCTTGTAGGTAACGGGCCGAGCGCTCGTTCACCGAAGAGATTTTAGGGGACGCGTTCGCGCTCTTTCTCCTGATATGTGCCGCGGGAGGGGAGGGGCGCAGGCCGGCCGAGCAGGTAGCCCTGCCCGTAGGTGACCCCGAGCTCGAGGAGAAGCTCGAGCTGCGCCTCCCGCTCTACCCCCTCGGCGATGACCGAGAGCCCCAGGTCGTCGGCGAACTGGCGCATCGCCGCTATGAGCGCACGGCGAGTAGGGTCGGTGTCGATCCGCGCCGTGAGCAGCCGGTCCAGCTTCACGATCTCGGGCTTCACGTCGACGAGGCGCTGGAGGCCGGCGAAGCCGCTCCCCATGTCGTCGACCGCGACGCGCATACCCCGTTCGTGGACGACGTTGACCGCTTCACGAGCTGCTCGTAGGTGTCGAACTCGCGCTGTTCTGTGATCTCGACGACCACCTGAAGTGTCAGCGAGTAGTTCGACCAAGCCCTCGCGGGTGGTATCCGCGTCGTCGGCTAGGAGGACGGTCGTCACGGTAGTTCGCCGCGCCGCGCCATGGCCACGTTCTCGATGGTCGAGAGCAGCTCGGCGGCGGAGCAGCCTTTCACGAGATAGGCAGCGACCTGGGCATCCATTGCGGCCCGGACGATGCTTTCGTCTGTGTAGGCGGAAAGGAGGATCACTCCCACCTCGGGGTGCTGACGGTGGAGCACCTCGGCGGCTTCTGTGCCGCTCATGCCCTCCATGCGGACGTCCATGACGACCACGTCTGGCCGGGAGTCACTGACCAGCTGGATCCCCTGCTCGGCGGTTTGCGCCACCCCGGCGACTTCGTAGCCGACGTCGGCGAACAGCCCGGCTAGTTCCTCAGCCAGCGCGGTGTCATCGTCGACCACCACGAGCCGTGGAGGGGCCATAATCACCGGGCGCCCCCGCTGGCGGGGGCTGCGAACCTAGCCGGCGCTGCCTGGCTCGCAGGCCCGGTAGCGAGCTGGCCGGTAGCGAGCTGGCCGGTAGCGAGCTGGCCGGTAGCGAGCTGGCCGGTAGCGAGCTGGCCCGCCGTTGGTACGTCCGAGCTGGAGGGGCCTTGGGCGCCGAGGTCGGGGGTGCCGTCGGACATGGCCGCCGGGAGCCAAATCCTCACCTCCGCACCTGCGAGCGGGGCGCTTTTCAGCTCGAACGCCCCGGCCGCCAATTCCACCCTTTCCTTCATAATGACGAGGCCGAAGTGCCCGCCTCGGAGGAGCTCCTGGTGGGAGAGGACGCGAAAGCCTTTGCCGTCATCGCGGACCACCAGCTCCACCCCGCCGTTGGATGGCCGGATGCTTACGAGCACGTGGCCGGCGCTCGCGTGCTTCGCGACGTTCGTGAGGGCCTCTTGCATGATGCGGTAGGCCACGGTCTCGCTGTTCGGGCTCAACGGTAGGCGCTCGGCCGCAGTCAGGCTCGCCTCGATGCCGGTGGCCTCGCTCCAGGCCGAGAGGTGGTCGCGGATCGCCGCCTCGAGGCCTCCGGCGTCGAGAACGGGTGGTCGCAGCTCACTCATCATCTGGCGGAGGTCGCGGATCTCATCGCTCACCCCAGCCCGGGCACGTCCCAACAGCTCGCCAGCGCCCGCTTGGTCGTCACGGTCGAGGCGCAGGCGGCAGCGGTCGAGCACGAGCCCGAGCGCAGCCAGGCGCTGGATCGGCCCGTCGTGGAGGCTGGCGGCGAGCCTGGAGCGCTCTCCTTCCGCCGCTCGAACGGTCCGGTCGAGCAACTGCCGGCGTTGCCAGCCCGAGTCTACGAGGCGGCGGTTCGCGCTCGAAAGGGCTGCGGTGCGCTCGCCGACCAGTTCCTCCAGCCGTTGCTTGTCTGCGCGGGGGAGCAGGTCGACGACGGCGGTGATCCGTGCCAACTGCCAGGAGGCCTCGGACAGCGCCCGCGCCAGGTCCCTGGCTCCTCCGCTCCCTGGGAGGCTCCAACTCCTGAGGTCACGGGCCGCAGTCTCCATCTCGGTTAGCGTTCCTGCGAGCGACGGAACCCCACTGGTGCCTGCGGCGCGGGCCTCCAGTGCGCGGAGGATTGCCGGTAAGGCACCGCTCGAAAGGGCCCTAGCGGCGCGCTCAAGTTTCCTCATCTTCGCCCGCTTGCTGGCGAGCGGCGGCAGCGAGGCCGCCGCAGTGACCAAGGCGACGATCGCGACCAGGCACAACCCGCCGAAGGCCACCCAGTGCGCCGCTGCCGGTGTGCTGGCGCCGGCGAGGGGATGGAGGAGCCGGCTGAGGTGGTGGAGGACGAACCTGGCTGGGCCGGCACCGATCTCTGTGCCCGGCACGGTGCTGCCCGGCACGGTGCTGCCCGGCACGGTGCTGCCCGGCACGGGGGCGCCCGGCGCGGTGCTGGTGACGGCCACGGTGCCGGCGACGGCAACGCTCCCAAGCCCCAACGCTGATGCCAGTAGGCCAAGCGCGGTTCTGGCGGTCAAGCGGGCGGCGGTTACCAGCCGGCCAACATGGCCCGAGGCCCCTGGCCCAGGGCCAGCACGGTCAGGGCCAGCACGGTCTGGGGCGGTACTGCCTGGCTGGCCTCGCGAGCCGCTCTTGGCGGGGTACTGCCGTCCTCGTCCGGGAGCCGGCGCCGCGCCTGTCGAGCCGGGTCGCTCTGAGTTGAAAGATTTCCGCATAGCCCGGACAACTTGTCGGTCGGCCAGCCCCTGAGGTTGAGCTTGGGAGGGCTCCTGGGCCTTCGGGCTTCTCGATATAGCGCGTCACGGTGCCGGGCTTCGGGAGGGCTCCAGGCCCACCCTCCCCTTCACTCGCTCTTCACTCGCCCACGGACACGATCTCGACCTCCAGCTGCCCACTGGGTGCCTCATAGGTAACGCTCTCGCCGGCGCGCTTGCCCATCAG
>JAJYMM010000205.1 GCA_021787035.1 Actinomycetes bacterium | reverse complement strand
GACTGCACGCCTGGCACGGTTGGCCGCAGCACGCTTGCCGTAGAGCCGGGCGCACATCGACGTCAGTACCTCGGTCATGTCCCGCACCAGGTCGTCGTCCACTTCTGAGTTGTCCACCACAACGAGCCGCCGTCCGGCGGCTTGAAGTGCAGCCGAAACGTACTCGGCGCCGAACCTCGCGAAGCGGTCCCGGTGTTCCACCATGATGACGGTCGCGGTGGGGCCCCCAAGCAAGGCGAGGAACTTGCGCCGCTTGCCGTCCAACGCGGAGCCGACCTCGGTGACCACCTGAGTGATCTCGTAACCGTGCTCGGTCGCCCAACCAGTCACCCGTGCAACCTGGCGGTCCCCGCCAATGCCGTCGTCGTCGTGCCAGCCCGCCTCGGCGAAGTAGAGGACACCCTCAGGGATCGAAGGCAACGCAGGACCGGCGAGCAGCTGTTCGGCGGCGTCGATGAGGACCGGGTCGTCGCAGACGAGCGACGTGCTGAGCGGGGTGAGCATGGTGGCCAAGGGCAGGTAGTGGCCGCTGATGCCGTCGATCACCCGTTCGTCGTAGGTGGCGGCGTACGCGTCGTGGAGCGCGGCGTCCACCTCTTGCCGGAGCGTCTCGGTCCGATCTGGGCCGAGCAGGCCGGGAAGGACGACGAAGCCGAAGGTATGGAAGTGGTCGATCTGGCTGGGGCTGAGCATGGGTTCCTCCTCGGAGTTGGTGTGGAAAGGCGCTGGCCGGGGGCACCAGCCCCCAGCCGAGGAGGAGCCCGGGCACGCGCCACCGAGGTACGAGCCTGGATAGCGGCGGTTGCTCAGCAAGTTCAGAAGAAATGCACTGACGACCACGCTAGCGCCAGCTCGTCGGCTCAGCTGGACGCATGCGACGTCCTGCGTCTGCGCGAGGACAGCCTCGGCGTCGTCGCGATGGAAGAGCCAGAGCAGTCGGCACTCTGGTCGGTGACAAGGATCGCGACGATGTTTCGGCGTGCGTGCGGCCGGAGAGGTCGCTCAGGTCCTGGTGGGCTCGCACGGAGCAGTAGACCATCACGAGGTTGCAGTCGAACCCCGTGATGGTGACCGGCCCCCGACCGGCTGCAGCAAGACGTGCCGGCACCGAGAAGGTGCTCGTCGCCGTACTCGGCGGCTGGCCCTCGACCGGTTGCGCGCCCCGCGCGTCATCAACCGGCGGAGGTGCTCTCGCTGTAGTGAGTCGGCCACCGGCCAAGTTCCTACCCGGCCGTGAGGGCGGCCACGATCTGGTCGACCGACGGGGCGCCTTCGACCCCGGCCTCGGTGCGATACGTACGGCAGGCAAATGCTGGAGGGGTCTCGGGTCTGGCGAAGGGGTCCACGCCGTCGACGAGCAGGGCTGGCGATCCGTGCAAGCCGCATCGCTGGGCCTCGTCGGGGTTGGCGACCTCTTCGACGACGACCTCGGGGTCCGGACCGGCGAGCCGCGCGAGGGCGTCGGTGAGCCGCTGGCTAAGAAGGGCGACGTTCGGGCAGCCCGGGGTGTGCAAGATGGTGATCGTGTCGGCCATGAATCGACCCTAAAGCCTCCCCCGCAGGGGAGAGTCAAGGGTTACTGTGGTGGTGGTGGCGATGAGGATCGGGGAGCTTGCCGAGCGGGCGGGCACGTCGGTGAAGACGATCCGCTACTACGACCGCATCGGCGTGCTCCGGCCCGAGGAGCGCAGCGAGTCCGGCTATCGCCTCTACGGGGAGGATGCCCTCGACCGCTACCGGTTCGTGCGCGCCGCCCAGGCGGTCGGGCTGCGTCTCGGTGAGATCCGCGAGATCATCGCCCTTCGGGACCGCGGCGAGACGCCGTGTGGCTTCGTGGTGGACTTGATCGGGCGCCGGGCCGCCGAGCTCGATGCTCTGATCGTCGGGCTCGCGGCACTGCGCGACGAGTTGCGAAGCCTCGACCGGCGGGCACGACGGCTCAATCCTCGCCGATGCGAGCCCAGGCTCATCTGTCACGTCATCGATCAAGAAAGCTGACGGCACACGGCGGGCAATCATGGGCGAGGCGCGGCCCTTTCTTCCGTCCTCGACCACCGTCCAGTGCGAGATGCAACGATGATCGCCCCTGCCCGTCTTCTCCAAAGACCTCCGTCGTCGCGGCCGCGCTCGTCTGGGGGTACTTCAGATCAGAGCGGGCCGCCGCTCCGCGCCGAGGACGATGGGCGGAGCGCTGTCGGAACCGACGTCACTGGACAGAAGGGCCACCACTGAAGCGTCGACGCCTGGCGGCATTCACAGTCGCGTCATTGGACCCCGCGCGATCAAGCTGGTCTCGGAATTGCGGCGCAAACGCTCCGGCGCCACGGCCAGCAGTCCGATGCCGGCAGGCTGCCACTATCTCTCGCTTTTGCAGGTTCAGTAGTTCCATCGGTCGGGCGGCCTCATTCGAGCGGTCCGGGGTACGCGAGCTCGGCCTTGTCGGCCAGCCGGTTGGTGGAGGGCCGCACGGCGATGAGGACCATCGCGATGACGACGACCGCCGCGACACCGAGCGCGAGGTCGATCTTCCCCGACAGGTGCCGGAGCGTCGTGCCGGCCTCGTAGGAAGCGAAGGTGTAGATCGCCGCCCACACGACGCCGCCGGCGGCAGCATTGGCCGGGAGAAACCTCCGCCAGCGCATCTTGCTCGCCCCGGCCAAGAAGGCGGCGTAGGTTCGCAGGATCGAGACGAAGCGACCGAAGAAGACGACCTTGGCGCCGTGGCGGTCGAAGACGTAGCGCCCGCCCTTGAGCTTGCGCTCGTCGAGGCGGACCTTGCTCCCATAGCGCTTGGCGAGGCGATAGCCGCCCTTGTCGCCGATCCAGAAGCCAACGATGTCGCCGCCGATAGCAGCCGCAGAGGCCACGGCGAAGATGATCCACGGGTTGAGGTGATGGGTCTGTCCGGCGTAGGCCCCCGCCACGATGAGGGCCGTCTCGCCCGGCAGCGGGACCCCCAGGCTCTCGGCCGCCACGAGGAGGAACACCGCCCAGTAGCCGAGGCTCGAGACGAGGTGGTCGATGTTCATGTCGCGGATGCTTCTGCAGGTGCTTCCTCGGGTGAGGCAACACGTGGCAGGGCGAGCGCCGCGCAGGCAGCGAGCGCCGCGGCGATGGCGGCGAACCCAACAGCGAGGCCGAACGCGCCGAACGCCCCGACGAGCGCCGGCCCGCCGGCATCGCCCAGCTCCCGGCCGACCTCACCCGCCCCCATCGTCTGTCCGAGGCGGTCAGCGGGTGCGGTGGCAGCGAGCCGGGCGAAGCCGAGCGGGGTGACGGCAGCCACCCCGGCGCCGATGGCGACGGCGGCGATCGCCATGGCGAGGGGCGACGACATGCCGGCGACGAGCGCGAAGCCTCCGGCGCAGACGAGGAGCCCGCCAGCGGCGAAGGCCGGATGCAGCCGCCCGCGATCGAGCCGGCGCCCCGCCCAGGGCTGGAGCAGCGCAGCCGTGGCGGCGAGCAGCGAGACGATGGCCCCGGTGGCAACCGGGCTCAGGTGGTGGCGGTAGCCGAGGACGGGGAGGAACCCGACCCCGGTCGACAGGGCGGCCGCGCCCGCCCCGAGGAGGAGGACCGGCTGGAGGAACGACGGCTTGGTGAGCCGGCGGACGAGCTGGACCAGCCCCGAGCGCGGCCGCCGGATGGGCGCCATGTCGGCCACCAGGTACCCGACGGCGAGGGCGGCGACGAGCGCCACCGCCCCGAGCACGGCGAAGAGCAGCCGGTAGCCGCCGGCCACCACGAGCGCCCCGCCGATGACCGGGCCGAGAAGGTAGCCGATGCCCTTGGCGCCGCCGTAGCCGCCGAAGAGGCGACCGGTCCGCTTCTTGCCCCCCAAGGAGGCGACCGCCGCGCCCGCAGCCGGGGAGAAGGCGGCTGCGGCTGCCCCCTGGGCGAGACGCGCCGCGCCGAGGAGGTTCGCGTCGCCGCCGACGGCGAAAGCGGCCGAGGCAAGGCCGAAGGCGACCAGCCCGCCGACCATCACCTTTTTCGCCCCCCGCCGGTCGACGACGGCGCCGAACACCGGCTTCAGGACCACCTCGGCCGCGTCGTACACGCCGAGGATGAGCCCGAGCTCGAGGAGCGAGTCGTGACGGCCGAGCGCGTAGGCGCCGAGGTTGGCGGCGACGGCATGCGCCCCGAAGGCGGTGACGAAGCCCGCTCCGTAGATGGGGAGGACCTGGCGGCGACGGGCGGCCTCCTCGCTCGTGCTCACGGGCGCTCTCGGGCCTCGTAGACGCGCTCGGCGAAGTCCTCGAGCAGCTCGGCCACCTCCTTGAGGCGCCGCTCGCCTTGTCCGGCGGACGGAGCGCCGAAGAGGTCCTTCGCCCGCAGGTCGCGGTACCAGCGCCGGAGCCGGTCGACGTTCTGCTCCTCCTCGTCCAGCTCGGCGAGGGTGAACTTCTCCTTTTCGATCTCGCGGTGCAGCTCGGCCTCGGCCTTGTCGCACTCCGAGCAGAACTCGATCCACTCGGCCTCACGCTCGGCCGTGTACAGCGCTTCCACCGCGGCCAAGGTCTCCTCCGAATCGGCGACCTCGAAGCACAGCGCCTGCCCCCCCGAGCGCTTCACGAGCGCCGTCGCCCGGTCCAGCCCTTCGTCGAAGCGATCCCCGGTCGGGATGGCCCAGGTCGCCGACTGCAACGCCACCGCGCCCACCCGGCGCAACTCCCGCCACACCGCCACCCGATGGCGCGACTGATCACCCGAGAGCCGGTACGTGAGGACACGCCATCCCATGTAACGAATGCTACATCTCTTCGTGTGAGTCTGTGCTACGTTCAGGTCACCGTCTGTTCACTCTCTGGTCACCAGTCAGTCACTGAAGAAAGCCCCGTGGAACCCTTCACCGCTGCACAGAGCGCAACGCCGCCGAGCCCATCAGCCGCTCTCACGGGCGTGCGGGTGTTGCCACCCAAGGGCCTCAACAACTCGATCTACCTCGACCTCAACCACTTCTCCCAGCACACTGCTTGGGCGCACGGATTCATGCACAACTACGCCCTCTGGCTCGGGCCCGTGCTTGTTGCCGCCGTCTTCATCGCCACGTACGCCGTGGCGTGGTGGCGACGGGCGCCACGGGCCGCAGCGCTCCTCGTCCTGGGGGGCATCGGCACGGTCGTGGCACTCGGTCTCAATCAAGTCGTCGGCCATGCGGCCAAGGAGCTGCGACCCTACGTCGCTCATCCCAACGCCTTGGTCCTTGTGGCAAAGGCCAACGACTACTCGTTCCCCTCGGATCACTCGGTTATCGCCGGGGGTCTCACCGTCTCGGTCCTCCTGGTGCTCGGTAGCGGAGCGTGGCGGCGTCGCCGGCACGCGCGACGTGGTCTTCCCCAAGCAGAGGCGAATGGAGGGGGCGTGCCAGGGGTGGTCAAAGTCCTCGCCGCCGTCAACGTCGTGCTTGGTCTCTTCCTGTGCTTCGCTCGGGTCTACGTCGGCGCCCACTATCCCGGCGACGTCGTGGCCGGCTACCTGCTGGCCGCTGTCGCGGTGCTCGCCGTCTCCCTACTGCGGCCCTTCGCCTACTGGACCGTCGACATCGTCGAGCCGACGGCCGTGGGGAACCTCTTGCGACGCCCCGGAGGGGCACCGACCGGTGACGAACCGAGGCCCGAGCCACCGCTCGGATCGGCCTTGGTAGGCGACCCGCAACGACACGTCGCTCCGTAGGAAAGGGCGCCGGCGACAACCGCCGTTGGCGTCCCTCCGAGTGGTGCTAGGTGGAGTCGTTCGTGCAGCACCGCGACTTCGTGTCGGAGCATGATGACTTCGACGGCGAAGTCAACGTTGCGCCGGCCGATGAGTCGGATCAGCTGGAGGACGCGACAGAACGCCCAGTAGAGGAACGAGAGGGTCACCGCCGGATGCTCGCTGCAGGAGCCTTCCGGCGTCAAAGTCCAGCTCAGGAGACCTGGACGAGGTTATCGGCACCGACGGGCCCGCTCAGCCCCACAGCGCGCAGATGGGCACGGCGCGGATGCGGTCGTGGAGGCCGAACGGTCGCGGTCCGGTGTGCAGGACGATGCCGGCGGCGAAGCGGTCCTGCAGCCGATCGCGCAGCCACGTCAGGTGTCGGGCGTCGTCGCGTCCCGGTGATGCGGTGGCTTTGACCTCGAACGCGATGACGTGGCCGCCACCGAGCTCGGCAAGCAGGTCGATCTCGTGGCGGCCGTGTTCTTCGCGTACGTGGTACAGGCGGGGTCGGCTCCGGGCGACGGGCAGCTCGGCTCGCAGCTGACTGGCGACGAAGGTGTCGAGAAGCCGGCCGAGGAGGTCGCCGTCACGCAGCACGCCGAGCTCGTCGACGCGCAGCAGCGCGGCGGCGAGCGCCGGGTCGACGACGTAGCGCTTCGGGCGCGCCGAGAGCCGCTGCAGGCGGTTCGAGGTCCACGAGGGGAGCGCCTCGGTGAGGAACAGGGCGGTGAGGAGGCGCTCGTAGGCGTCGGCGGTCTTCCGGTTGACGCCGGCAGTCTCGAAGATGGTGGCCTCGGCGACGGTTCCGGCCGTGTTGAGCGCGAGGCTCTCGAAGTAGCGGCGTAGCCGAGCTGGGTCGCGGCCGGGTTCGACGGCTGGGGCGTCGCGGGTGACGACCTGGTCGATGTAGCTCTCGAGCCAGGCGCTCCGGGCCCGCTGGCCCATGTGGAGCGCCGGCTCGGGAAAGCCGCCGGCGAGGGCGAGCCCGATGTAGCCGCGGAGGTCCGGCACTTCCGCCGGGAGCCGCAGTGGCTCGTCGCCGGCCACCCGGTCGAGGAAGCAGGCCCCTGCGGCGCCTCCCTTGAGCTCCCGCACCGTCATGCCGAACATGGGGACTCGGACGATCCTGCCGGTTCCCGGCCACGTCGCCTCCTCGAGGTCGGCACGGACCGAACCGGTCAGCAGGAACCTTCCCGGCCGGTAGTCACCATCGACGGCGCGCTTGACCGCCCCCAGCACGGCGGGAACCTCCTGCCACTCGTCGAGGAGGACCGGCGCGTCGAGCGCCCCCAGGGCCGAGTCGGGGTCGGCCCGGAATGCGGCCGCCTCGGCGGGCCGGTCGAGGCGGACCACGGTGCGGGCGAGGCGGGCGGCGGTGGTGGTCTTGCCGGCCGCTCGCGGACCGGTCACCGCCAGCGCCGGAAGCTCGGCGAACAGCTCGTGGAGCAGGCGATCCACCAGCCGCGGCTGGTATCGGGCGTCGGGCATTGGTAGTCAGGGGCGCGGTGCTCTTACGAGCCCGGTTCCCCATTCTCCTTTCGATCTGTACGTGCGGTTCTCCCGCATACAGCTCACCGACGGTCTTCTTGACATGGTTACGCAGCCTTCGGGTAACGGATAGTGCCCATCAATTTGTACAGGCCCTGGTCGTAGAACCAGGCGCTGGTCCAGCGGTCAACCTGGCCGGCGTGCAGGTTGCGGCCCCGCTTCTTCACCATCAAGCGGAACAACCGCCACCATACGTAGCGGTCCAGGCTGACGAACTTGACGCCAGCATTGCCGGTGCGGAAGTAGTTGCCCCATCCCCTGAGGAATAGGTTGAGGCGGCCTAGCACCTCTTTCAGCTCCATCCCCACCTGGCTACGACCGGTCAAGGCTTTGACCCTGGCCCGGGCACGCTTCATGGACCGCAGCGACGGCCAGCGGTGGAGGTAGTAGCGCACTATGTGGCGCTGTTCCCAGAGCTTGCCGGACATGCGGGCATGGAAGTGGCACCCGAGGAAGTCGAAGCCGCCCCTACCACCCCGGAGGTCGACCATCCTGGTCTTGTCCGGGTGCAGGGTGAGGCCAAGCTCGCCCATCAGCTCAGCAGCGAGCCTCTGGGCCTGCTCGGCCTCTGCCTGGGACCTGCAGGCGACGACGTAATCGTCCGCGTAGCGGACCAGTTCGCCCACGCCACGCTCTGCCCAGGCCCGGTCGAAGGCGTGCAGGTAGATGTTGGCCAGGAGGGGCGAGATGACACCTCCCTGGGGGGTGCCAGTGACCGTCTCGGTGGGCACCCCGGCTTCCAGCACCCCAGCACGCAACCACTGCCTGAGCAGCTTCAGCACCCGGCGGTCCGAGACCCGCTCCTCCACCATAGAGAGAAGCCTCTCCTGGTCGATCTCGCCGAAGAAGTTCTTTATGTCGGCCTCAAGTACAAAGCAATTGCCTGCAATGAAACCGGTCCGGAGCTTCTCCATGGCCTGGGTAGCCGAGCGCTTGGGCCTAAAGCCGTAGCTGCAGGGCAGGAAGTCGGCCTCGAAGATGGGCTCGAGGACGATCTTCACGGCTTGCTGGCACACTCTGTCCACGACAGTGGGTATACCTAACGGCCTTTGCGAGCCGTCGGGCTTGGGTACGAAGGCCCGGCGCACAGGGGCCGGGCGGTAGCTGCCTGTACGGAGGGCCTCTTGGAGCTCGGCGAGCACCCGCTCCACCCCGTAGGCCTCCACTACCGTCAGGGTCATACCATCGACCCCGGCGGCACCACGGTTAGCGAGCACCCGCTCCCACGCCTCCCACAGGACGTCGCTCCTGTAGGCACGGTCGTACAGGGCGTGGAAACGGCGACCCGGAGACTGCTTGGCCGCAGCCCATAGCCGGTTCTGGAGTTGTCGTACTTTGGCGGCGGGCAAATGCCCGTCGGGGTAATTGGGCTGGGCGGTCCCAGCCATGCCCTCGTGCTTACCTCCATTGCCGGCGTGACCGAAGTCAGGGCCCTTCCCTGGTCTGCGGGCCTGTGCAGCCCTCCCAGGTACCACGGCCCTGTCGGGCTCCCGCTGCGCTCCGCTCAACTTCACCACTGGCTTATATGAGCGGTCTTTGCTGACGAGGCTGCGCAGACGGGCCTCTCCAGTCCCGGCCCAACCCTTGCGTACGTGCCGCCCCCCCTACCCCGGAGGGACCTGGCCGGGGGCATGTCCGGACGCCATTTAGGCCAGGTGCTGCCTTCGCCGTGACATGAGCGGCTCGGCTCCCTCATTGTACCTTTGACGAGGCTGCAGGGCTCGGTCCTGGTGGACCTACGGCCCGCACGCTTGCTCCCTCCGAAGAGGCTTTTGACGCCCCGCTCAGCACGCCACCTCTCGATGACGTACCGGGGCCTGCTACCGGGCTCTCCGGCGTTTACCCGGACGGGACTCTCACCCGCTGGGTTGGTCCAGTCTTGAGGACGCAACACGCAACGAGACTACCGTGTTTCGACAGTCATCGACTCTACTTTTCGACGGATGCGAGCACCGCCCTTCGACATCGACCGAGGTATCGGAGGGAAGCCAGGCCCACGACGGCTTGGGCGCCGGATGGTCCGATGTGCTGGCTGGCATCGGCGCTGCACTCGACGCGGTCGAGGTCACCGGCGGTCGACGCAAGGACAGTCACCCACTCGCCTGAGATTCGCGGGACCTGCGGCTGGCGAGCCGAGACTGAGCAGGGCAACCGCCCAGGCGGCTGCATAGGGCAAAGCGCTGACCAGCGCCTTCGTCGAGTCTGTGGCCCGAAGGTGCGTGCTGGTCCTGAACCCCCGCCACTAGATCACGCCGAACATCTCGCCGGCCGGCACGGTCGAGACAGTCTCGAGGATCCGCCGGAGGTCCGCCTCCGAGATGTTCGACCCGTGCACGAGGGACGAGCGCAGGCCGTAGAGCGTCCTCACGTCCTCCTTGATCGTGGCGGCGGAATCGTCTTTGGTGGCGAGGAGCTTCGAAGACCGGTCCTGGAGCTTCTCGTTGATTTTGAGACGGTTTCCGTCACCGCCGATGAGCGCAGCCTCGAGCGCGGTCGCCAGGTCCGTGATCCGCTCCGCCCACGTCCCCGGCTCGAAGGATCGGTGGAAGAGGTCAGCGCTGAGGTCGAACGACGTGGACACCATCCCTTCCCTCTCGACGACGGCCCCGTCGAGGAGGCGACCGAGGGCCTCGAACGCAGGTGCGTCCTCGGGCCGGATCGCCACCGTGCGCGTCATCGTGATCTTCGGTGATCCTGCACCGTCGAAGACCCGATAGCGGGGAGACACTCCCGAGACAAGCGT
>JAJYMM010000258.1 GCA_021787035.1 Actinomycetes bacterium | reverse complement strand
AGCGCTTGCCGGTGCATGACGCGCAAGGGGTCAGAGGTTCGAGTCCTCTACGGCCCACCACATCGCCGTATTCGAACTTCGGCGAAGAGAAGAGCAGGTCGAACGGCTCCTTGTAGGCCGCGTCGACGACATGGCCGTCGCGGACGTGGACC
Organism: Actinomycetes bacterium; assembly: GCA_021787035.1. GTDB lineage: Bacteria > Actinomycetota > Acidimicrobiia > Acidimicrobiales > Palsa-688 > JAJZYO01. Next base: position 9,846 of record JAJYMM010000258.1, on the reverse strand, counting down.
TCGTCGAGCACGGCGGCGTTGAAGAGCTTGCGGGTCCGGTCGCTTCCGCGCCGGTAGCCGGTAGCACAACGCGTCGAGAACCGGAGGGCGAGGTCCATCACGTCCTGCCAGTCGTCGAGGCTCCCGTCGAGCACGCCCTGGCGTGACTCGATGGCCCGTAGCTCGGCACCGATGCGCTCCTGCTCGCGGCGGAGCATGGTGACGTCGATGGCGTTGGCGTAGTAGGCCTCCATCAGCTTGTAGCGCTCGGACTCCAAGCGCTCGTGTTGGGTCGCCAGCAGCTCACGCTCGGCAGTCGTGTCCTCGTGACGGGTGGCAACCTCGGCGGCGACGGCTTCTCGTAGGCCTTCGGCCCAGTCGGTCGGCACCTCGATGCGGCCGTAGAGATCCTCGACTTCGGCTTCGAGCTGGTCGGCGGCGACGTAGCGCTCCTGACAACCGGTGCCGTTGCGGCGGTCCTTCTGGCCGAGGCAGTAGAAGTAGGTGTAGGTGCCCTTGGAGAATTGGATCGAAAGGCGCCTCCCGCACACCCCGCACACGAGGAGCCCCTTCAGGTAGTGGTGGTGCCGGCGCTCCCGGGTGCCGCGCATGGCCCGGGCGGCGAGCAGCTCGTGGACCTTGTCGAAGGTGGCCCGCTCGACGATCGGCTCGTGGCTGGCGGGGGACTCGACGCCGTCCCACTCGACGATGCCGACATAGGCCCGATGGGCAAGCAGGTGCGCCATGCCCGAGACGGTCAGCGCCTTGGCGGGGTGGTGGCCGTCGCGGCCCCGGTTGCGAAGGCCACGGTGGGCCATCTCCTCGGCCAGGCGCTCGACGGTCCACTCGCCCGTCGCGTACAGCTCGAAGGCGATCCGGACAAGCGGGGCGCGCTCGGGGTCTGGGACGATGTGGGCCACCTGGCGCCCGCCGATCGGCTCGCGGACGTTCAAGTACCCGATGGGCGCCTTGTGGGGGTAGCCGCCGAGCTTCGCCTTCTGGCCCATGCCCTTCCGGACCTCTGCCGCCAGGTTGGCCGAGTAGAACTCGGCCATCAGCGCGTGGATGCCCTCCACGAGGCGCCCCGACGCGGTCTCGTCGAGGTTCTCGGTCACCGAGACGAGCGCCACGCCGCGACGGCGAAGCAGCGCCCGGATGGCGATGTGATCCTCCATGTTCCGGGCCAGGCGGTCGATCTTGTGGACGACGACGGCCTCGACGTCGCCGTCCTCTTGGACCCGGGCCAGCATGGCCCGCAGGCGCGGCCGGTCGGCCGAACGGGCCGACTCGCCCTTGTCCACGTACTCGTCGACGAGCTCCCAACCCTCGTCGCGGATGCGCCGGACGCACGCCTCGCGCTGGGCGGCGATGGAGAACCCCTCTTCGGTCAAGTCCTTTTCGGCCGGTTCCTTGGTCGAGACCCGCAGGTAGATCACGCAACGCACCGGGAACCTCCTTTGCCGAGCGGTCCATGAGACCTCGACGTCGGCGAAAGGGCAAGGCCGTCGGCCCGGACCTCGATGGCGAGGGCGACGAGCGCCCGGGCGTAGGGGCGGAGGGCGTCGACCGACGGGACCGGCTCCTCGGCTTCGGTGTCACGTCGCGGGTGATGATGGACTCGCGATGGACGGCCCCCCGCCTGATCCTGGTGTCGCTGGCCCCGCTTGTCGTCACCTCGCGGGCCGTGATGGACACCGGTACCAGGGGCCCCGGCATCGGTGGGACTGGCCGGCTGCCGGCTGGATGCACCTCGCGGACGGCGGGGGACCTGGCCGTCGTGGTCCCCCGCGGGCGGGGTAGTGGGCGCGTCCCGGTCTGCTCGACCTCGCGGATGGCGGGGTAGTCCCCCGATCTGCTGGGACACCTGGGCGCAGTCGTCGTTCCCCCCGGCAGGCGGCCGTCGAAGGGAGGGCTGCGAGAAGTGCCGGTTCGATCCCGTGTCGGTCATCGGCGGCTCCCGAGCCGCTCCCGGCGGGCGGCGACCCGGGCGAGGGAGTCCTCCAGGGGCGGCGGCAGGTCCGGCACCTCGGCGGCCGGGACAAGCGACCCGCCACAGCACTGGCAGGTCACCGCCAGCGGCCCTTGTCCGTGCGGGTCGCACTCCACGTTGTGGGCCAGCGCGCAGCCCCGGCAGACGTAGAGGTGGCGGGCGTCGTAGGCGGCTTCGAGGTCGGCTCGCGCGACCCGCAGGCGGCGGTGGAGCGGAAGGGCATGAAGCTCGGCTGTCACCGCCTGCTCCCGGCGGGCCTCGTGGTGGGCCATGGCGTCTGCGGCCATCTGGTGCCCGTCGATCGGCGAGGCGGGTTCGAGGGTGTGGTCGGCGACGAGGTGACCGCCCGCCAGCGCCGCTGCCGCTCGCCGCAGGCGTGGGTCCGACAGCCGGATCGCCTCAGCTTGGGCGAGGAGCACGTCGGCCTGGGCGAGCCAGCATTGGCGGTAGAGGGCGCGCCAGGCAGCAACGAGAGACTCCGGCGGCACCGGGGCGGCACCCGAGCGCGCCTCGGCCCACCAGGCGACGGTGGCCTCTGCCAAGTCGGGGTGCTCGTCGGCCCACCTCTCGGCGGCCACGACGCCGTCGAGCACGTAGCGCACGGCGACGCCGGCCTCTGGGTCACCCAAGGCGGCGGCGAGGGCGGTGGCGTCCCGGGCGAGGTTCCCGGCGCCGACCCGACGGCGCTGGTCGTCCTCTACTCGCCACGCGGCTTGCACACGCGTAACCACCCGGCGGTACTGGCGCACCTCGGGCGCAAGCAGCTGGGAGAGGGGGACAGGGGCGTCTCCGACCGCTGCGCGCCACACGGGCGCAACCACGGCCGCCTCAGGCGACGCGACGGCCGCGCACGCTGCTACCAGCTCCGCGTAGCGGGCGGGGTGCTCGTCCTCGAAGGGAGAAGGGCGGGGATGGTCCTTCTCGGCAGTGGCGAGGAATCGGTTCACCCGGGCTTCTGAGGTCGTGACGAGGAGGAGAGCCGGACAACACGGGTGGCGGTCCCACCAGATCGTCTCGGTGCAGTAGCGGCGGTGCCGTGCCACCTTGGCCCGCAGACGGGCCTGGTCCATGGTGGCGAAGTCCACCTCGACGAACGCACCGGCCACCGCGTCGGTGCCGTCGACGGTGAGCCGTAGCTCGACGTAGGCATCGGGACGGATGCGCCCCGGGCCGCGGTAGTCCGACCAGTCCTCCCAGGCGTCCTCGTCTCGGCGCCATGCCGCCAGCTCGAGGCCAGCGTCGTTGCCGACCTCGGACAGCGCCACGTAGAGACCGGCGATGCCTGCGGTGTGGCGCAGGAAGAGCGGGTTCGGCGTACCCTTCCCCGGTGCGGGCGACGTCCCCTCGACGAGGTGGGCGCCGGCCCGGGTGAGCCACCAGTAGAACGGTGCCGATCCCGACGCCGCGTACGGCCGGGCCCGCTCCACCAGCGCACGGTGACGCAGCCGGGTGAGGCGGTAGTCCACGGTGCGTTCCGGACGACGCGCGAGGGCGATCAGCTGCGGCGTGGTGAGCACCCGATGGGCGTGCAGCAAGGCGAGGATGTCGTGGTCGATGCCCGCCAGACGATCGGCCCCCGCCGACACCGTCGCAGCGCGGCCCGCGGTCACCACCGCCCCCCGCCGATCAGGCGGAGAAGGATCACGACCGACCTTCCCCAACAGTCGGGGTCTTCCCGCCTCACCAGATTTGCGCCCTGAGCGGCGCCTTCGTGCCCGCGAGCCTCGCGGATCGCCAGGGGAGCGATCCGCGACGTCCCCCGCCTTGTCCTGTCCCGAGCCCCGCTTGGGTCTCGGTAGCGGTGCGACGGGCGTGCTCGGCGATGGGAACGGCACCGGCGGGCAGCGGCGGATCGGTGACAACGCGGTACGTGGCGGTGGTATCGCATGGACCTCCTTTGGATCGGTGACTGGCCTCCATAGGAAGAACAAGGGGATCTGGGGCGAATTTGGACAGACCACTTGTCTTCATCGGCGTCCTGGATGGCGCCGCCGTGGCTCGACGAGCGTCCTCCACCAGAAGAACAAGGGGTTCGGGGCCGAAATTCAACAAAAGAAGTCCGCCAGCCCGCCCTCGGGCTCGGCGCGGCGGGAGGGATGACAGGCGCTCCATCACCTATGAACCGGCGGATGGGCGCCGATTGGCGACAAACCTTCAGCCGCCGCCTGCGGACCGGTACGCCCTCGCGGCGATTCACGGTCTGCTGGTCGCCGACGTCGACGCGGCTCTCGCCCTCACTTTGGGGGCCCGGCCCCCGCTGGCGCCCGATTGTGTGCCGTCGACTTTCGGCCTATAGCTGGCGTGACCAGCCGAGGTCGACGTTCACTGGGATGCGCCCAGCGGGACTCCACCCGGCCGCCGAGCACGCCGACCTCCGGCTCGTGACCATCGAACGTCTGCAGGGACCTCCAGCGGAGCGGAGGAGAGCGGCCGTCGTACGTTGAGATCGCCTCCGCCGGGCCACCCACCGCTGCGGCAGCGGAGGAGCAGCACTCGAAGGAGGCGTACCGCTGAGCGGGTCGCCCAACTGGGAGCCTCCATCTCCGCCTACTGTGTACAGATGTCCTTCGACCCCGAGGAAGCTGTCTACTTGGGCGAGCTCGAGCTGGAGCTGCGTCGGGTCGAGGAGTGGCCGGTTGACTCACCGCTGGGGTTCGTGATCCACCTGGCCCCGCGCACTCGCGGCAAGCTCGGCGAACACTTGGTCGCGAAGATCGCCACCAAGCTCGGGCTTACCAACGCACCCTCCGGCAGCTCAGATTTCGACCTCACGGTCGTCAGGCACTCAGGAGCAACGAAAGTCGAGGTAAAGTTCTCCACCGAAGAGCCGCCGAGGTTCCAGCAGGTTCGCGATCCGCGGCGCCAGGGGGTGATGAAATATGACGCCTTGCTCTGCCTGTCAGGCAGACCTGACGGGTTGGTGTATTGGGTCGTCGAAGCCGGAGATGTGGCTGCACTCATCGACTCGGGCGCCATCACGATCCAGCATCAAGATAGCAATACCCACTGGTTCTACCCGTCAAGGACCAGCCAGGACGTCTACTCGAGTTTTCGGCGCGACTTTCGACAACTGAAGGAATGGATGACGTCGTAGTTGCCCACTCGTGACCGGCGCGAGCTTTCTCAAAAGAGCGCAGCCGGGATGTCGTCTGGGCACGGCATGGGATCTCCCTGGGTTGTCAGATAGCTGACTCCGCTCGGACCCAGGCGGCGTTGCATAACCGCCACGGCCTCGGGATTATCGTCGATCAGCAGGAATCGCCGCCCTAGCTGGCGAGCAACGGCTCCCGTCGTCCCGCTTCCGGCGAAGAAGTCCAGCACTCGGGCTCCCGGTGACGAGGAAGCCTGCACCACACGACGGAGGATCCCCTCGGGCTTTTGGTTCGGGTAGCCCGTCTTCTCCTTACCGTTAGTAGGCACGATCGTGTGCCACCAAACATCCGTCGGGACCTTGCCGCGCTCCGCCTTCTCTGCCGTGACAAGGCCGGGCGCCATGTAGGGAATGCGCTCAACCGCGTCTTGGTCGAAATAATAGTGAGCTGGATCACGGACGTAGACCAGGATCGTGTCGTGCTTAGCGGGCCAGCGGTTCTTCGGCCGGCCGCCGTAGTCATAGGCCCAGATGATCTCGTTCAGGAAGCAGTCACGGCCGAAGATCTCGTCGAGAAGGATCTTGCAGTAATGGGCCTCGCGGTAGTCGATGTGGAAGTACATGGTGCCGTCGTCGGCAAGCAGGCGACGGGCCTCTTCGATGCGCGGTCCGATGAAGCCGAGGTAGTCGTCGAACTCGTCCCCGTAGGACTTACGTCCGGTTTCCACCGTTACGTAGTTTCGACCTCCGAAGCCTCGGCGATCCCCGTTTTCCGACCTGCGGGTGAGGAGCGTGAGCCGCTGCTGGACCTTTCCAGTGTTGAAAGGCGGGTCGATGTAAATCAGCTGGAAGGACTGGTCGGGCAGCTTCGGTAGCACCTCCGCGTTGTCGCCGAGCACTACATAGTCGGTGTTCTGTTTGCCGAGATCGATCATCGGTTCCTCCGTCTAGCTTCCTGGGATCGAGGATAGTGCTGGGGTGTGTCGGCCCACGGACCCGGAAATCTTCATGCCAGGGGGTCCGAAGCTGCAGGGCCGTAGGTCGCAGGAGGACAGGTGGCGCGTCGATGAGACCGGGGAGCGAAACCCAGCCAGGACTGCTGTGGATAGGTGCGCGGTAGCTCCGTCAGCTTGAAATCGGGCGGACGATGAGGGACGACACGGTAGGCCGCATCGTTGCCGTAGACGCGATCCAACACCTCTGCTGACAGCTCAAGTTTCCAGCGTTGGCGTGCGCCGTCGGGCGAGGTGTCAGCGGCGATCTCCACGACGTAGGGCTGATCGCCGTTCGCGATCCACTGTTCAAGGGTGGGACCCTGCCGGACTATCAGCCCTGCTCGCTGGCTGGCCTCCAGCACGAGCCGACCGTCCGGTAGTGCGGTGCTTGGCAGCTCGGCGGGAGGGGCGAGGACGGCCGGCACCTGGTCGAAGTCATCGCAGCGGTCCGCTCTGAAAGCGCTGATGGTAACGGTGGTCGTGAGCGTGCCCTCGTTGACGACGATCAGATGGGCGCCAACGAGTAGGCGGATACCGAGATCCTGGGGTCGGACGAACTGGCGTTCGACGGGCGCCACTCCTGGCGGGTAACGAAGCGGAGAGTCCGGGAGACCTTGCGGGCTGTAGTTCCAGCGCTCGCGGAGAGGATGCACTTCCCGCACTGACACCAGGGGACCCAGAGAGTCGGCTCTACTTCGGGTTGCCGCCTCTGCTGAGCGCCGGGCGCTCATTGCGCTCCAGAGGCTGGTAGCGAGGGCGACCGCCGACACGAAGAGCGCGAGCGCTGCGAGGATGACCACGGCAGAAGCCTACGTCTCAGGTCGTACGTCCCCAAGGATCACCATCGAACGGCTGCCGTGGCCTCGAGCACCGTGGCGACGCGAACCCGCACGTCAGGCGAGTTCGAATACGAGTGTCTAGCGCCCGCCACGAATTTCGCGAGAGTCCTACTGGTCATGCGGGTCGGCCAACGGGCACTCCCTGCCGGACTCGAACTGCCGGTCGGCGAGCATGGCTCTTCGACCCGCAGTCACACCTTGCTCGTAGCCTCGCCGCAGTGGACGAGGAACAGCAGCTGCCATCGCTGGCGATCGTGCTCGCGCAGGTCGTCGCAGAACGCGAGACGATGAACGCGCACGCCGAGAGCCTCGACGGCAAGGCAGGGGTCGTCCTGGGCTTCGCGGGCGTCCTCGTGGGTCTCGGCGCCACGGCGCAGATCACGATCTCGGGCACGGTGATCTTCGAGATCGGACTGGCGGTCGCAGTTGTTGCGGCAATCCTGGCAGCGTGGGCCTTCCTTCCTCGTCGCTACCCGGTGCTCGAGGTGGAGCGACTCCGGCAAAGCAATCTCACCGCGTCAGAGGCGGAGACGCGCCTGGAGCTGCTCGATACGCAAATCGTGATGGTAGAGGAGGCCGCGACCCTGGTGAAGCAGAAAGGATGGCGAGTTCGAGCTGCCGTGGGTTCTCTGGCGATCGCTGCCGCACTCGTTGTCGCCGGTATACTTGTCGCCATGGGAGGCCAGCCTCATGCCTGACGAGAAGGCACCTCAGAGCGCACCGGCCCCGCCGCCGACCAGGAGCCGGCCGGAGCCACCTCCCTTCCGGCCCAACAAGGATCTCATCGGCTACATCGAGAAGGGGCAGAAGCCCCCCGCTCGGCCTGCGCCACCCTCAGAGAAGCGATAGCCGTCACAGGCCTGCCACCTACAGGCCGCTCTGGCCGAGGTGCTGAAGGCGAAGCCGCAGGTCGTCGAAGTTCGAATACGAGTGTCTACGGCCCACCGAACCGAACCGAGAGGCACACGGATCGCGTCCGCTGCACGGCTGGCGCGATCACGGGTATCTCGGCGCGGTCGACGGTCGCTCACCAAGCGGGTCAATAGGGTACCTGGAGATCGGTGAACATTGGGAAGTGCCTGACGTTACAGGTAAGGAGTCGTGCGTCGATGCAGACGGCGGTGGCTGCGATGGCGAGGTCGGAGCTGTCGATGGTGTGGTGGCTAGGAAGCCACTGGCGGCCGAGGGCGCCGGCCTCTTCCGCGATCTCGGCGTCGACGGGGTGCCAGACCAGGGTGGACAGCAACGCGCGGGTGGCATCCTCTTCTGCCGGGCGCATGCCGGCGAGCACCTCTATGCGGGTGATCTCACTCGCATGAAGGACGTCAGCGACTCGCTCCCGTTCGAGGAGATCCCCGGCGCCTGCGTGTCCTCGGAGGTAGTCGATCAGGATCGAGGTGTCTACCAGGGCGCTCACGAGCGGTCGCGCTCCAGACGAGAGCCGGAGCGAAGCTGATCGACCCAGGCTGCGCCGTCGAGATCGTGGTCGTTCCAGGAGCCGAAGGCGCGGCGCATCGCAGCGAGGTCGTCCTCGGCGAAGCGCTCCGAGCCATAGACCTGCTCAACCGCGTCACGGATCAGGGATGAGAGCGATCGACCAGTCCGCAGCGCGGCGGCATCCAGGGCACGCCGCTCCTCGTCGGTCAAAGAGATCTGAGTCCGCTGCATGATGTAAGCTTACATCATCTCCTGAGCGGGCTCGAGCACTTTGAGTTTGCCGCATGTCATCGGAGTTCGAATACGAGCGACTACGGCCCACCAGCGAGGAGGCCTTGCGTCGCTATTCGGCCCGTGAGAGCCCGGTGGACATGCTCACTTCGGACGGTAGACGTCGCTTCGATGGTCGACTCGGTCGACGTAGACGACGCGCTCGTCTTCGTCGATCCAGTAGATGACGCGATACGCCCCGACACGCGCGCTGTACCAGCCTTCGAGCTCCCGTCCTAGAGGATGACCGATTCGGTGCGGGTTGGCGATCAGGCGTCCGAAGCAGAACTCGACGACTGCGCCCACGACACGTGGCGAGGATTTCGCGAGATGGTCGAGTTGGCGAACTGCGGGCGGCGACCACCGGAGGCCATACTCATCCACGCGACCAGCGGGCGACCGCGGCCTCCTTGGTCAGCTCGATCGTCTGGCCGGTTCGCCGAGCGGTTGCCGCCTCCCGGAGGTCGGCCATCGCGTCGGCATCCGACAGTACGTCGAGCGTATCTTCGAGCGCCTCGAGGTCCTCGACCGCGAGCACTACCACGCTCGGGCGGCCGTGCTTGGTGATAACCACCCGACGGTGCTCGGTCTCGATCCCTTCGACGACCTCGGACAGACGTGCCTTGGCATCGGCCAGGGAGACCTGTTCGGAAGCAGAAGTGACCATAACTAAGACTATATCACCGCGGGGGAGCCTGCAGGCGAGACGTCTCCGGACGTCGTCGAGATTCGAAAGAGGTGACGACAGCCCACCTGGATCCTGACCTGTGCCTTCGCATTGGTGATCAGGACGTGCGCGAACCGCGTGCTCGTCCGTAACGCCGAGCCGCGCCGACATCGAAGGGATGTGGCTCGACGGTCTCCCCTACCTGACGACCCCGTCTCCCTGTCAGGCGGTGAGCCCTAGCACCTCTGCCAGCCTCGCCCGCGACGGAAACCCAGGCACTCGCCCACCGTCTTCGCTGCAGCACGGGTACTGACGACACGACAGACCGACCGGCCCAGACGGCGCGGGGAAAGGGTCGCGCCCGTCCACGAGCACGGTTGGCGACCCATGGAAGCCGAGGCGCCGAGCCTCGTCCTCGGTGCGGACGATGGTCGAAGTGACGACGGTACCAGCCCGGTCAGCAAGCAGGTCGTCCAGCTCGGCCAAGAGTGGCTCCAGGTTCGGGCAGCCGTCGATGTACAAGACGGTTACGTTCATGGTGATACCTCCTACACTGAGGGTAAACCTTCCATCTGGGT
>JAJYMM010000044.1 GCA_021787035.1 Actinomycetes bacterium | reverse complement strand
TCGTGGACCAAGCCGACGGAGTCGCCTATATGGGGAGCGAGACGGGGCGCGTACTGGTCCAGGTAGGCGCTCGCGATGTCGGCGGCCGAGAGCCCGAGGCGGTTGTAGATCTTTGCCAGGACGAGGTTTTTTTCTTTCAGCACTACGTCGAGTTTTTGGCGGAATATTTTCGGGTCGAGCAGGTCCTGGACCCGGAGCCCGACTCGGGCTGCCTTGTCGGAGTAAGCGGGCCCGATCCCGCGTTTGGTCGTGCCGAGGCGGTTCTTGCCGAGGTAGCGCTCGGTCAAAGCGTCGAGCTCTTGGTGATAGGGCATGATCAGGTGAGCGCTGCCGGAGATCACGAGCGCCGAGCAGTCCACGCCCCGAGCTTGGAGGGTGTCAATCTCGCCTATGAGGACCTTGGGGTCCACTACGACACCGTTGCCGATGACCGGCGTGATGTGGGGATAGAGGATCCCGCTCGGTAACAGCTGGAGGGCGAAGCGCTCGCTGCCCACTACGACGGTGTGGCCGGCGTTGTGACCACCCTGGTAGCGCACGACGACCTGCATCTCCTTGGCCAGCAAGGTCCGTCAGCTTCCCCTTGCCCTCGTCGCCCCATTGGGCTCCGATCACGATCGTCGCGGGCACGCGCAAGCTCCTTCGGGTTGGTTGCGGTACGCCAAATGATAGCCGACCTTGGGCTAGGGCCCGGACCGGGTGGCAGCGCTCCGCCCTAGCCGAGCGCGAGCGCGCCGGTAGCCTCGCCGGGCGCCGGTACGTCGACGGTCACCGTGTCCCCGTCGGAGTACTTGCCCTCCAAGAGCGCGAGCGCCAAGGGGTCGGCGATCGCCCGTTGGATCAGGCGCTTCAAGGGCCGCGCGCCGTAAGTTGGGTCGTAGCCCTGCTTGCCGAGCCATGCCTTGGCGGCCGGCGTGAAGTGGAGCTCCAGGCGCCTGCTCGCGAGGCGCTTCGCGAGGTCCCGCAGCTGGATGTCGACGATCTGGGTGATGTCCTCCTCGGTCAACGACCTGAAGTGCACGATCTCGTCGATCCTGTTCAAGAACTCGGGCTTGAACACCTCCCGCAGGTCACCCTGGTAATTGGAGGTCATTATGAGCACCGTGTTGGTGAAATTGACCGTCCGCCCCTGGCCGTCTGTGAGCCTGCCGTCGTCTAGCACTTGGAGCAAGATGTTGAAGACGTCTGGGTGGGCCTTTTCCACCTCGTCTAGGAGCACGACTGAGTAGGGCCGGCGGCGGACCGCCTCGGTGAGCTGGCCGCCTTCTTCGTAGCCGACGTAGCCGGGGGGCGCCCCGACGAGGCGGGCGACCGAATGCTTTTCCATGTACTCCGACATGTCTATGCGGACCGTCGCCTTTTCGTCGTCGAAGAGGAAGTCCGCGACTGCGCGCGCGAGCTCGGTCTTGCCAACGCCCGTCGGGCCGAGGAAGAGGAAGCTCCCGATCGGCCGGTCGGGGTCCGAGAGGCCACTTCGCGAACGGCGGATAGCGTTGGCCACAGCCGAGACGGCATCGTCTTGGCCGACCACCCTCTCATGGAGGACGTCCTCCATCCTGACCAGCTTGGCGACCTCGCCCTCGAGAAGGCGCGAGACGGGGATCCCGGTCCACTTGCCCACTACCTCGGCGATATCTTCCTCGTCCACCTCCTGCTTCAGCATTTTCTGGCCGGCTTGGAGCTCTTGGAGGCGCTTGGTTGCCTCGTCGGCACGCGCCGAGACGTCGGGGACCTTCCCGTAGCGGATCTCGGCTGCCTTGGCCAAGTCGCCGGTCCTCTCGTAGCGTTCGGCCTCGGCCTTCAGCTCTTCGAGCTCCTCTTTCAAGGTGTTGATAGTGCCGATGGCGTCTTTTTCGGCCTGCCAGTGGGCCTTCATGCCGTTGGAGGCCTCCCGCAGGTTGGCGAGCTCCTCGTCTAGCTTCGCAAGCCGCTCGATCGAGGCTTCGTCGGTCTCTTTGGCGAGCGCGACGTGCTCGATCTCGAGCTGGCGGATCCGGCGCTCCACCACATCGATCTCGGTCGGCATCGAGTCGATCTCGATCCGCAGGCGGCTCGCCGCTTCGTCGACCAAGTCGATCGCCTTGTCGGGCAGCCAGCGGGCTGTTATGTACCGGTCCGAGAGCACCGCGGCCGCGACGAGGGCGGAGTCCATGATCCGCACACCGTGGTGGACTTCGTAGCGCTCCTTCAGGCCCCGTAGTATTGCGATCGTGTCCTCGACCGAGGGCTGGCCCACGTAGACCGGTTGGAACCGACGCTCGAGCGCAGCGTCTTTTTCGATGTGCTTTCGGTACTCGTCGAGCGTGGTGGCACCGATCATGCGGAGCTCACCACGCGCGAGCATCGGCTTTATCATGTTGCCGGCGTCCATGGCACCCTCGGCTGCGCCGGCGCCCACGATCGTGTGCAACTCGTCTATAAAGGTGATGACCTCTCCCTCGGAGTCAGCGATCTCCTTCAGGACGGCCTTCAGGCGTTCCTCGAACTCGCCCCGGTACTTGGCCCCGGCCACCATCGAAGAGAGGTCGAGTGCGAGCAGGCGCTTGCCGCGCAGGCTTTCGGGCACGTCGCCCTCGACGATGCGGCGCGCGAGGCCCTCGACGATCGCCGTCTTTCCGACGCCTGGTTCGCCGATCAGGACAGGGTTGTTCTTGGTGCGCCGGGAAAGGACTTGGACCACGCGGCGGATTTCCTCGTCACGGCCGATGACCGGGTCGAGTTTGCCCCGCCTTGCCTCTTCGGTAAGGTCGCGCCCGTATTTTTCGAGTGCCCGATAGGTGTCTTCGGGGTTTGGGTTGGTGACGCGATGGCTGCCCCTCACCTGCTTGAGCGCCTCGAGGAGCTTGTCGCGCCCGGCCCCCACGAGCTTGGAAAGAGCGAGCAGGATGTGCTCGACGGAGAGGTACTCGTCGCCCAGCCGTTCGCGCTCGCGCCCAGCCTCTTCCAGTACCTCGCGGCTTTGGCGCGACAAGGCGGCGCTTTCGCCCCCGTAGCTGTGGGGCAACTTGTCGAGGGCTTCCTCCAAGCGGTTGCGCAGCGGCATTACTTCGATGCCGACGCGGTCGAGCACTGGCAGCACGGCCGTGCCTTCCTGGCCGATCAGCGCCAACATGAGGTGTTCGGGTGTTACCTCGGGGTTGTTGCGGGCGCGCGCGTCGGAGACGGCGGCGCTGAAAGCTTCCTGGGTCCGCTGGGTCCAGCGGTTGGTGTCAATTGCCATTCGAGTTCCTCTTTTTAACGTTGGTTGGGTAGCCAGCGCACTGGCGAGAGGTGGAGGGGCACGAGGTCGCGGCGGTACTGGCGGTGCACTTCCTCTACCGCCCGGCGGGCCTGGGCCCTGGCATCCTCGACCTCCTGGCGCAGCCTTTCCACCTCGGCCTCGAGCTCGATCACCCTTTTCACCCCTTCCAGGTTGAGGCCAGAAGCGGTGAGGTCCTGTATGCGGCGCAAGAGAGCGATGTCCTGGTCGCTGTAGCGACGGCTCCCGCCCAGGGTACGGGCAGGGCCCAAAAGCCCTTTCCTCTCGTAGATCCTAAGGGTCTGCGGGTGTACGCCGGCGAGCTCGGCCGCCACGGAGATCACATAGACGGCCATCGAGCCGTCCCTTCGGGGCAAGCGGGCGCCTCCTCGGGCGTTGCCGAAGTTGTTCACGTGCTCGCTCATCGGGACGGCGCCCCCAGTTTCTCGCGGAGCTTGTTGCCATCGCTCGCCGAGGCCTTTGCGAAGGCTTCCACTGCTCGCTTCTGCTCGGCGGAAAGCTTGGTGGGTACGTCTATGTCGAAGCTCACGAGGAGGTCGCCAGGCCTGCCGGCCACGGGGACGCCGTGGCCCCTGACGCGGAAGACCCGGCCAGAGCGGGTCCCGGCCGGTACCTTGAGCGACACCGGGTTGCCGTCGAGCGTTGGGACCGAGACCGTGGTACCGAGGGCGGCCTCGGCGAAGGTGATCGGTACTTTTACTTGCAGGTCACGGCCTTTTTGGCTGAAGACAGGGTCGGGTGTGACGCGCACGATGACATAAAGGTCACCTGCCGGCCCGCCCGCGCGCCCTGCCCCGCCTCGGTGGGGCAGCCGGATGCGCTGGCCGTTTTCTACCCCGGGTGGGATGCGCGCCTTAACTTGCCGGGCCCGGCGCTCCGTCCCCCGGCCGTGGCAGGCCGGGCAGGGCTTTTCTACTCGCATACCGGCGCCCCCACATGCTGTGCAGGGGTGGCTGAATGAGAACATGCCTTGGTTTTCATTGACAACCCCGCGGCCCCCGCACACTGAGCAGGGGGTCGGTTTGGTCCCTGGTGCGGCTCCCGACCCGCCGCAGGTCGAACAGGGGGCGTCGGAGGTGATGTTGACGCTCGTCGTCACCCCACGAACGGCGTCGGCGAAGGAGAGGTGCAGCTCTGCCTCGATGTCCTGGCCGCGCTGGGGCCCGAGCGCGGCGCCCTGAGGGCCGGCGCCGCCGGCGGAGGGACGTGCCCTCCGGCCGGCTCGGCCGAAGATGTTGCCGAGAAGGTCTCCTAGGTCGTCCATCCCGAAGTTCGAGAAGTTGACCCCGCCGTTGCCGGCTGCGCCCGCGCCAGCGAAGGGGTTGCCGGCGAGGCCCTTTTCCGATAGGGAACGGACCTCGTCGTACTCCTTTCGCTTAGAGGTGTCGCCTATAACGTCGTAGGCAGCGGATATCTCCTTGAAACGGTCCTCGGAACCGGGGTGGGCGTCGGGGTGGTACTGCTTGGCGAGCTTCCGGTAGGCGCGAGCGATGTCTTTGTCCGAGGCGTCCTTGGAGACGCCCAAGACCTTGTAATAGTCCTTTTCGAGCCACTCGCGCTGCGGTGCCATTTCAGCCCCTGACCTTCACCATGGCCGGTCGCAGCACGCGGCCCCTCCAGTGGTAGCCGGCGCGCATGACTTCGCTCACCTCGGGCCGCTCGGGCGCGCCGGCGCCTTCGGCCGGCTCGTGAGCTACGGCCTCGTGGTGCTCGGGGTCGAAGGGTTGGCCTTCTGGGTCGATGCGCTCCAGCCCCTGTTTGGAAAGTATGTCGAAAAGGGCGCCCGTGACATGCTTTATGTCCTCGCCTGCGCCATGAGCGAGGGCTAGGTCGGCCGTGTCCAAGACGGGCAGGAGCTCTTTCACTATGGCCGCGACCGCGTTGTCGCCAACGTCGCGCTGCTGGCGCTCGATGCGCTTGCGGTAGTTGTCGAACTCGGCCTGGAGCCTGCGTAGCGCCTCGAGGTACTCGTCTCGCTGGTGCTCGACGCCTAGCTGGTGCTCGACGCCTACGAGGAGCGAAGCGAGGTCGGCTTCGGGTGCGGGCACGCCGTCGCCCAAGCCGGCACTTTCGCCGGCACCTTCGCCGGTGCCGGTGCCAGCTCCAGTGCCCGTGCTCGTGCCTGTGGCCCCGTGGGGGACGGTGCCTCCGTCGTCGGCTGCCGCGGGCGCTTCGCCCGGCCCCTCGCCAGCGGGACTGGCCCAGCCGGCCCCGGCAGGGGGGCCTGCGCCCCCGTTGCCGCTCGGATTGGTGCCGCCCTCGGGCGCCTCGGCCCAGGACGACTGATCGGTACCGGAGCCCATCAGTGCTGCCCGCCCTCGTCGACGATCTCGGCATCAACGACTTCTTCGTCATTGGCCCCACCACTGGCCGAAGGCCCACTCGGGCCGTCGCCAGTGAAGCCGCCGGCAGAGCCGTCGTCAGTTGGGTGAGCCGACGAGGAAGCCGCTTCGTAGAGCCGTTTGCCGAGCTCTTGGACGCCGCCGGCGAGCTGTTCGGTGGCGGCCTTTATGGCCTCGGTGTCGGTCCCAGAGAGCGCCTCTTTGAGCGCCTTCAGGTCGGACTCGACACGGTCCTTCTCGGCCCCGCTAAAGGAGCTCGCCTGGTCCTTCAGCATCTTCTCGGTCTGGTACACGAGCGAGTCCGCGTTGTTGCGGATCTCAGCCTCCTCCCGGCGCCTCTTGTCCTCTGCCGCATGTGACTCGGCGTCGTGCACCATGCGGTCGATCTCGTCTTTCGACAGCGCGCTCTGGCCGGTTATGGTCATCGACTGCTCTTTACCCGTGGCCCTGTCGCGCGCCGACACGTGCACGATGCCGTTGGCGTCGATGTCGAAGGTGACCTCGATCTGGGGGATGCCGCGCGGTGCTGGCGGCAGGTCTACTAGCTGGAACTTGCCGAGCGTCTTGTTGTACATGGCCATCTCGCGCTCGCCTTGGAGCACGTGGATCTCGACCGACGGCTGCATGTCCTCGGCCGTGGTGAAGACCTCGGTCTTCTTGGTCGGGATGGTCGTATTGCGCTCGATCAGCTTTGTCATCACGGCGCCCTTGGTCTCTATGCCGAGGGAAAGCGGGGTGACGTCGAGCAACAAGATGTCCTTCACCTCTCCCTTCAAGACGCCGGCCTGGATGGCGGCGCCGACAGCCACGACCTCGTCGGGGTTGACGCCCTTGTGGGGTTCTTTCCCGGTGAGGCTCCGCACGAGGTCCTGGACCGCGGGCATCCTGGTGGCACCGCCCACCATGACGACGTGGTTGATCTGCTCCTTGGAGAGGCCCGCGTCCTTGATGGCCTGGTCGAAGGGGCCGCGGCACGCCTCGACCAAGTCGGCCGTCATTTCCTGGAACTTGGCGCGGGTCAACTTCATATCGAGGTGCTTGGGCCCGTCGCTCGTAGCAGTGATGAAGGGCAGGTTGATGTTGGTCTCCTGCACCTGAGAAAGCTCGATCTTGGCCTTCTCGGCGGCCTCTTGTAGACGCTGCAAGGCCATCTTGTCGTTCCCGAGGTCGACGCCCTCGGTGTCCTTGAAGCTCTTTACGAGCCAATCGATGACCCGCTGGTCCCAATCGTCGCCGCCGAGGTGGGTGTTGCCGCTCGTAGACTTCACCTGGAAGATACCTTCGCTTATCTCAAGGATCGAGACGTCGAAAGTGCCGCCGCCGAGGTCGAACACCAAGACGGTCTGCTCCTCCTCTTTGTCTAGGCCGTAGGCGAGCGCGGCGGCCGTCGGTTCGTTGATTATCCGGAGGACTTCGAGGCCGGCTATTTGGCCCGCCTCCTTGGTCGCGGTGCGCTGGGCGTCGTCGAAGTAGGCCGGGACCGTGATCACGGCCTGGGTGATCGTTGTGCCGAGGTAGCTCTCTGCGTCGCGCTTTAGCTTCTGTAGGATCCGGGCGGAGATCTCCTGAGGCGAATAGCCCTTGGAGTCGATGTTGAGGCGCCACGTGTTTTCGCCCATGTGGCGTTTCACGGAACGGATGGTGCGGTCGGGGTTCGTGATGGCTTGGCGCTTGGCGACCTCACCCACGAGCACCTCGCCCGACTTCGAGAACCCGACGACCGAAGGCGTGGTGCGGGACCCTTCAGTGTTGGGGATGACGGTGGGTTCGCCACCTTCGAGGACTGCAACCACCGAGTTGGTGGTCCCGAGGTCGATACCTACTGCCTTTGCCATTGTGCCTCCTTGAGGTCCGGACCGCGACCCGGGTTGTGGTCGGTTTGCCGAGCTGGTCTCATGTTCGTGATCTCATAGTAGGGGAAGTTGAGTGTCATTGTGTCAAGAAAGTTGCTGGTGTGGCCGAGGGCCTGGTCGCAGGGGTTGTGACCTTGGGCCCGGGCAGGCCGCAGGGCTTAGCAAGGTAGCTTGAGCACATGGCAACCCTTGTCCTCGTACGTCACGGTCAAAGCGCATGGAACCTCGAGAACCGCTTCACAGGGTGGTGGGACGTCGACCTCTCCGAGCAAGGAGAGGACGAGGCCCACCAGGCCGGCCGCCTCCTGGCGGAGGAAGGCCTCATGCCCGATGTCGCTTACACGTCCCTGCTCACGAGGGCTATCAGGACCCTCAACATCCTCCAAGAGGAGATGGGCCGCCTCTGGATCCCCGTCCAACGCCATTGGAGGCTGAACGAGCGCCACTACGGGGGCCTAACCGGCCTCGACAAGGCCGAGACGCGGGAGCGCTACGGCGACGAGCAGTTCATGTTGTGGAGGCGCAGCTACGACGTCCCGCCTCCGGCGCTCGAGGACGGTAGCGCGTACGACGTGTCCGCTGACCCGCGCTACGTGCCAGGTGTCGTGCCGAAGACGGAGTGCCTTGCCGACGTGGTCGCACGTATGGTGCCGTACTGGTACGACGCGATCGCCCCCGACCTCCTTGCCGGCAAGGTCGTGCTCATTGCCGCGCACGGCAACAGCCTCCGGGCGCTCATCAAGCACCTCGACCAGCTGGACGGCGAGACGATCTCCAAGCTCGAGATCCCGACCGGGGTCCCGATCGTCTACGAGCTCGACAAAGGCCTCCGGCCGATCCAGGCCGGCGGGCGGTGGCTCGGCGACCCCGAGGCAATCGCGGCGGCCGCCGAGGCAGTGCGCAAGCAAGGCCAGCGCGCGTAGGCAGGGTGGAGCGGGCATCCGGGCCATCCAAGCATCCGGGCCACCTGTGCCGACCACGCGATGGCGTGACCACTCGGGGTCGACCCGGTAGGGTTGGCGCCCGATGAAGCGACCCGGCGGCCGCCGACGGGGTATGGCTCCCTTGAGCACCGTCGCCGCGGTGGCGGGCGCCGCGGCCTTGCTGGCCGGGTGCGGTGGCGGTGCCAAGAAGGCGGTCAAGTCCGCCCTCCAGGTGACGACGACGACGACGGTTGCCCGCACGACCACGACCAGGCCAAAACACGTCTCGGTGTGCCCGCTCACGGGGGCCCCGAGCCCGTCTGGGAAGCTGCCCCAGCGAGCCGCCGTCGCCGTCAAGGTCGAAAACCTGCCCGCCGCTCGCCCTCAGTGGGGGCTCGACCAGGCTGACATCGTCTTCGAGGAGCCAGTCGAGGGCGGCATCACGCGTTTCATAGCCGTTTACCAGTGCGAGGGCGCTTCGCGCATCGAGCCGGTCCGTTCTGCCCGCTTGGTAGACGCCCAGATCCTGGAGCCACTTGGGAAGATCCTCTTCGCCTATTCGGGGGCGATCCAGCCGGTCATCCAAGAGGTCGACTCGCCCTCCTCGCTCCTAGAGGACGTTGGCGCCGACACGTCGGGGAATGCCTACTGGCGTGACCCGACTCGCGTCGAACCCCACAACCTCGCGACCTCGACCAAGCTCCTCTACCAGGCTGCGGCGGCGAAGGGCTACCCCGAGCCACCTCCCAAAGCGATCTTCACCTATGGCGCGTTGCCCGCCGGCGGCAAGCCTGTCATCGCGGCTCACATCGACTACCCGCTCGACATCACTAGCTGGACGTGGTCGTCTGAGAGCCATCGGTGGCTCCGTTCGTACGCATGCCCTCCAGGGGTCCAGCAGGTGTGCACGCCGGATGACAGCGGGCCAGCCATGCTCGGCGGCGGGGAGCAGATCTCAGCCGCCAACGTCGTCGTCATGCAGGTTGCCATGTACCCGACTCGGTATGTAGAAGACGCCACGGGTGCCCACGAGAACGAGCTGACCCTGACGGGCACCGGGCCGGCATGGGTCTTCCGTGACGGGGAAGAGTTCGTGGGCCGCTGGGTCAGGCCGGCGCTCACCGACCCAGCAACCTTCGAAGAAAAGGACGGGACCAAGCTCACCCTGGCCCCGGGCAACACCTGGGAGGAGCTCGTGCCCGATGGCCAAGGCGTGACGGTCACAGGCTGACCCCGGCCCTATTTGGCGGCCCTATTTGGCGGCCCTATTTGGCGCCGGCGGCCTTGTCCCAGGCGAGGTGCTGGCGCCAGAGCTTGAAGCTGAAGCCGCCCCAGGCGACGCTCACCACCACCCAGAGGGTGGCGAACATTGCCTTGCCATCTATGAAGAAGGTGAGGCAGAGGCCCGTGGCGACCATTGCGAAGACCGCCAGGATACGCCAACCCCAAGGGGACATCACGGCAATGCCGAGGGCCGGCAGCCCCGCCTGGCTGCCGGCCCCACCAGTGCTGCGTGTAGCGGCCCTGTTCGGGGTCGGAGCGCCCAGTGCAACACTGGCCGCTCCTGCGGGGGAACCCAGCCTCACCCTGTTAACTACCCCGGGAAGGTCCCCGGTTCCACATCTTTTGGCCTGGAACTTGCCTCGAGCCATTTTTTCTTTCCTCGCTGTCTACGGTCTTAGATGGCGTCTATGGTCTTAGATGGCCCCAGGGCCGGTCTCGCCGGTGCGGATCCGCGTCACGCTGTCTACCGCGGTGACCCAGATCTTGCCGTCCCCGATCTTGCCGGTCCTGGCAGCCTTGGTGACGACCTCCACGACCTCGTCTGCCATCTCGGCGCTAGAGAGGACCTCGACTTTTATCTTCGGTACGTACTCGACCCGGTACTCGGCGCCCCTGTAGATCTCGGTGTGGCCCCGCTGGCGTCCGAACCCCTTCACCTCCGAGATGGTCATGCCGGCAATGCCGAGGTAGGAGAGGGCCTCACGCACCGTGTCTAGGGCGTGTGGCTTGATGATCGCCGTTACAAGGACCATCAGGCGCCACCCCCCACGGTGATGCTCCCATCGGCTGGCGCCGCGGAGGGTACAGGAACCCCGATGGTTTCACCGTAGCCCGGTAAGATGCGCGACACGCCTTCGGTCTCTGGGTAACCCTCTTCGCCGTGGACGGCGAGGTCGCCGATCTCGCAGTCTTCGTCGGACATGCGCAGTGGGGTGAAGAAACTGATCACCTTCAATATCACGAAGGTGACGAGGGCGTCCCACATTATGATCGTGAGCGCGGCCAGGAGCTGGATCAGCACCTGTTTCGGGTGCCCATAGAGCGCGCCCCTGAGCGATATTTTGGAGCCGGCGACGCTTTGGTACTCGACCACAGTCGGGTCTGCGAAGACCCCTAATAAAAGCCCCCCGAAGAAGCCGGCTATCCCATGGGTGTACACGACACCCATGGCGTCGTCGACCTTTTTCATGAACCGGGCGCGAGACAGGTAGGTCCAGGCCATCCACACGATGGTCGAGTCGATGGCGCCGATCAAAAGGGCGCCAGCGCCGTTTACGTAGCCGGCGGAGGGGGTTATGGCGACGAGGCCGACCACCATCCCGTTCACTGCGCCGAGGAACGTGGGCTTCTTGGCGGGGCCGAGGAACACGTCCCACAGCACCCAGGTGAGCAGCGCTGCGGCCGTGGCCATGTTGGTGTTGATGATCGCAGCGGCGGCGTTGGCGCTCGCAAAATACGGGTCACCACCGTTGAAGCCGTTCCAGCCGAGCCACACGATGCCGGCCCCGATGGCGACTAGCGGGAGGCTGTGTGGCAGCGCTTTCTCCCTGTCTTTCTTTATGCGAGGCCCGATCATGGCGGCGGCAACGAAGCCGGTCGTGCCAGCGGCCAAGTGGATCACATAGCCGCCCGAAAAGTCGCCTGCGCCCTGTTGCGCCCAGTACCCGCCGCCCCAGAGCAAGAAGGCGTTGACGGTGTAGGCGAGCGAAGTCCAAAGCGGGACAAATATGACCCACACTTTGAACTTGATCCGGGAGAGCACGCTCCCCAAGAACAACAGGGGGGTGATGGCAGCAAACACGAACTGGAAATAGACGACGCTCGCTGCTGGTAAGGCGAAGGCTGGCATGCCGGGGTTGACGAGCGGGATGCTTGCCTGGGCCTCCTCCCCAGTGCTCGAAAGGGTCGTGCCGGGCCGGCCGATGAAGTTGGCAAAGAAGTTAGTGATCGGGTCGCTCGAGGGCTTCCAATTGGCGCCGCGCAACAAAGGTGAGCCGAAGCCCATGTGGTACGCCCAGAGCACCCAGACGATAAGGACCGCTGCGAAGCCGGCGAAGGTCATGAGCATCGTGTTCACGACCCACTTTTTTTGGACAAGGCCACCGAACAAGACGGCCAGGCCGGGCACGCTCATCAGGGCCACAAACGTGGCTGCTGTCATCTGCCAGGCGTTGTCGCCAGTGTTCAGGTACGGCTTGTCCGAAAAGCTAGGCGCGGCGGCGGCCTGCAAGTGGACCAAAAGGTGCTGCAATAGACCTCCTCCTAGTAGGTTGAAAAGCCCGCCCGCGCAATGCTTGGGTTCGGGGCTCTCCGCAAAGGTAGAGGCAGCGTGTTTCGGGGCAGCGACCGTTAGGTTTCGGGAGTGTTACGACTTGTCCGGGCACCCTCGGCCTCGGAAGGTGCCCGGAGGGCCTTCTCGAGAGCCAGGCGGGCCTCTCCGGCCTCCGCGTCTGGCAACCTCGTGCCGCCCGCACGCACGTAGAAGGTGTCGACAGCAGCGTTGCCCAGGGTGGAGACGCGGGCCGAGAGTATGTCGAGGCCCAGATCTGCAATAGCTGCCGCCACCTTGTGCAGGAGCCCTGGTACGTCGGGGGCGCGCACCTCGAGGATGCTCGCCGCGCTGGCGCCGGCGTTGTCCAGGGTCACTTTCACCTCCGGCGAGGGGAGGGCGGCTGCGCGGCGCCGGCGCCGGTGCCTGCTCTGCTCTTGCTCGTAGCGGGCCAGGGCCTCGGCGACGTTGAACCGCTTTAGGGCGGCGCCTTCTATGTCCTCGGCCACGCGCTGCCACCGGGGGGTCGCGGCTTCTGGGAGGTCGAGGGTGAAGACCTCGAGGGCCTGGCCGTGCTCGCTGTGGGCTCGCGCGTCCAACAGCGCGATGCCGTACATGGCCAAGACGGCCGTCACGTCGGCGAGCAGCCCGGGCCGGTCGGGAGCTACGACGGTGAGCTGTCGTTCCTCGGGAACGACTCGTACGCCCCCTTCCTGCATCAAGCGGCGGTGCTCCTCTGAGGGAAAAGGGGTGCCTTCGGGTAGCGGCCTGCCTTCGAGGAGGGCCCCGGTGCGCTCGACGAGGCGCTCGATAAGGCCGGCCTTCCAATCGCTCCATGCCGCAGGCCCGGTGGCTCTCCCGTCGGCGACGGCGAGAGCGGCGAGCAGCTCGAGGGTGGTCGCGTCCTCCACGGCGTCTGCCACTCCCGCCGCCGTAGCCGGGTCTTCGACGTCCCGACGGGTGGCGGTGTCCGGGAGGAGCAGGTGAAAGCGGACCAGTTTCACAAGCGTGGCGGCATCCTCGCTGGCGAGCCCGAGGCGCTCTGCGATCTCGGCTGCAATGACGGCCCCGGCTCGGGAGTGGTCCTCCCCCGAACCCTTGCCGATGTCGTGAAGGAGAGCTCCCAAGACGAGGAGATCGGGACGGCGCACGTCGCGCGCCTGGCTGGCGGCGTTGGCGACCGCCTCGAGCAAGTGCCGGTCCACCGTCCAGCGGTGGTAAGGATCGAACTGGGGGCGGTTGCGAGCGCGAGACCATTCCGGCATGTAGCGCGGCCAGATGCCCAGCTGGTCGAGCGTCTCTATGGCGTGGATGGCGGCCTGGCCGGTCGAGAGGAGCCGGAGAAACGCCCGCAGCACATCGTCTGGCCACGGGGTGGTAGGCAGCGGCGCCTCCGCCGCCAACCGGGCCATGGTGGCCCTGGATATGGGAACGCCGAGCTCAGCGGAAGCCGCCGCCGCTCTCAAGGCGAGCGACGGGTCATCGCCGACTGCGGTTACGAGGGGGACAACGATTTCGTCGTCGCGGAGGACGACCCCGGGACCAAGGGGTGTGTCGGCGGAGCCGCCCCGCCCGCGCGGTCCCGCGAGCCACGAGCGGGCCCTCCTCGCGGCGTCTTCGATCACCCACGCGACGGTCCTGCCTGCATTGGCGATCTCGTGGGCGAGCTCCTCACGCCCTTGCATGTCCAGCGCCCCTGCCACCCTGTCCTGGTCTTCAAGTAGGAGCTTTTCGCCTCGCTTTGCAGTCGGTCGCTGCAGCTCGACCTTGACCCTGTGGAGTAGGTCGGCGGCGGCAGCGAGCTCGGGCGAAGAAGCCGCTTCAGGCAGGACGGGCGTGACGCTTGCCAGAAGTGCCAGCACCTGGACGTCGCGAAGGCCGCCACGAGCTTCTTGGAGCTCCGGCTCGAGCAAGAAAGCAACCTCGCCGTGCGCCTGTTGCGAGGCCTCCCGAGCCGCCAAGACTTCTGGGAGCCACTTCGAGGCACGCGCTTCCCAGAGGCGCCGACCGAGGCGGATGAGCTCGTCGCCGAGCTCGGGGTCCCCTGCCACCAGGCGGGCGTCGAGCAGGCCGAGCGCGACGCGAAGATCCGACTCGGCTGCATCCCTCGCCTGGGCGAGCGTGCGGACGCTGTGGTCGAGGGGCATCGGGTCGTCCCAGATCGGGTACCAGAGCTTGTCGGCAACGGCGGTCACCTTGGGCCAGCCAGAGTGGACTAGCAAGAGGTCGAGGTCGCTGCCCGGGGCGAGGTCGCCCCTACCGTGGCTCCCTACAGCGAGCAATGCGAGACCCGTTACCCCGCCGGCCGCGGGCCCTGCCTCGCCACCGCCGCTTACCGGGCCGGCCGGTTGCCCGTGCCCCGTCCCCTGCCTGGTCCCCACCGCGTCACTGCTCCCAGGCCGCCAGCGAGCGCGAAACGACGCGAGCCGTCCTGGCGAGGAACTGGCGGCCACCCCGGCCTCCGCGACAGCCGTGGCGAACAGCTGTCGCAGCCAGCGGTCAGCAACCTGGCCGGCAGCTGCGCTCCAGTCCTTGCCACGAAGCGACAGGTCCCCGCGAAGCTGGCCCCAGGCAACGCTC
Source organism: Actinomycetes bacterium (assembly GCA_021787035.1). GTDB lineage: Bacteria > Actinomycetota > Acidimicrobiia > Acidimicrobiales > Palsa-688 > JAJZYO01. The sequence continues at coordinate 31,138 of JAJYMM010000044.1, read as the reverse complement.
AGCTTCGGCAGCATCGCAGCGCCCTCTTGCGAACCCGCAGGCGGGTCGCCCGCCGCGTTGGAGGACGTGGCCCTGGGTGTGCTCGGCGTGCTCAACTGCGGGCCTCCCAAAGGCGTGCGGCCAGGCCGGAGGCGCGTGCCACCGGGCGTGCGACGGCAAAACGTACGGCGTCTTCGGTGCCCACCACTGTCACAGATCGCCGGGCCCTCGTCACCGCCGTATAAAACAGCTCCCGCGTCAAGATGCGCGCGGGGGCCGGCGGCAGGACGAAGACGACCTGGTCGAACTCGGAACCCTGCGCTCTATGCGCGGTCATGGCGAAGGCAGTCTGCACTGCGGTCAGGCGCGACGGGCTCACCCGGACTACCGATGACCCGCGTTGGAACGCAACGACCATGCGGTCGCCCTCTCGCAGCGCGACCCCGAGGTCGCCGTTCCAGAGGCCGAGGCTGTAGTCGTTTTCGGTCACGACAACAGGCCGACCGGGGTACCAAGCCGTGTTGGGCGAGGTCGCTGGGGGGGCGGTGAGCCATCGCTCTATTAGGGCGTTCCAGGTGGCAACGCCGGCAGGCCCTTCTCGGTGGGCGCACAGGAGCCTGAACTGGCTGAGCGCCAGGGTAGCGCCGGGGGCGTCGCCGCTGGCGCAGCGCTCGGCCAGGATTTTGACCTCCCCCCCCACGACACGTAGCACCGCGCTCAATGCTTCCCCCTGGCAAGCCGTTGGGTCGACTTCGACCCACGAGACCCCTTCCCCAGAAGGGTGCCGGAGGGCGGCCACGACATCATCGGAGGCACCAGCGCGGGCGGCTGCCGCCACCTCGGCGAGGGCTCCTTTAAACCGGTGGTTGGCTGAGAGCACGGTGACGCAGCGGCCCATCGGCTTTGTTGCCCTGCTTGCCAGGTCCTCCAGGGCCGGTCCGACGATGTCCGCCAGCACGGCCCCGGCTTCAACCGAAGCCAGCTGTTCGGGGTCCCCGACTAGGACGAGACGCGCGTCGGGGCGGACCGCCTCGAGCAGGCTTGCCATCAACGGCAAAGACATCATCGAGGTCTCGTCGACGACCACGATGTCGTGAGGGAGCTGGTCCTGGCGGTCGTGGCGGAACCGGCCGGCGCTGCCTGGGTGCCGGCCGAGCAGGCGGTCCACCGTCGAGGCATCGAGGTGCGCCATCCACTCGCGCACCGCTTTGTCGAGGGGCAGGCGCTGGGCCTCTTCGCGGACGGCTTCGGCCACCCTCGCTGCAGCCTTCCCAGTGGGGGCAGTGAGCGCCACGAGCGGCGCCGCCTTGGCGCCGCCCACCCCCTGGTCGTGGGCGAGAGCGAGGAAGCGAGCAATAGTGGTCGTCTTGCCGGTGCCAGGCCCACCGGCGACCACCGAGAGCAGCCCGCGTGCCGACCTGGCCGCTGCCTCGCGCTGCAGGCCGGACAGGTCGTCTGGGAAAAGTCGCTCCGAAGTCGCAGCCAGGCGTTGCTCATCGACGGGAACCTGGGGGGCACCAGCGCGCCGGAGAAGTTCGGCCGCGACGTAACATTCGTCTCGCCAGTACCGCTCGAGGTAAAGGGCGCTCCCTTCGAGCCGGAGCGGGCGTCTTTGATGTGCGCCTCCTGGTGTGCTCACGAGCGCGCTGTTCGCGACACGCTCCAACCAGGTCCCTGGTTCGGGCCAGGGTAGCTCCTCCAGTCCCGCCTCGAGCTCGGCGCCCGCCAAGACTGTCATGGGGACTGTCACCAAATCTGCCAGCACGTGGCCCGTCCGAGCGGCGCGCACCGCGATGGCGGCTGCCAAAGCGACGAGAGCGTCGTCTTGGCCGGTCAGCCGGTCGAGAGCGAGAGCGACGTGGACGTCGGCCGCAGAAAGCACCCCAGCGCGGTTGAAGGTCCCGAGCAGGCTTGCGGGTGCCAGGCCGAGCACCAGGTCCGCTTCCACGCCTCCTTCCTCGTTCACGCCCCGTCTCCTGTCATTTGGCCCCTGTCACTCGGCCCCTCGGGAGCTCGTTCCGGCCAGCACGTCGGAGACCTCGCTCACGAGAGCGGCCGGGGGTTTCCAGGAGAACACCCCACAAGGCTCGCCGCCGCCTGCTAGGGGGGTGCCTGGGCCGGACATGCCGCGCACGAAGAGGTAGAGAACGCCACCTAGGTGCGCTTCTGGCTGGTAGCCGGGCAGCCTCCAGCGAAGGTAGCGGTGGAGGGCGACCAGGTACAAGAGTGCCTGGAGCACATAGTCCGCTTCCACCATTTCAGCTTCCAAGGCTGAGGGCCTGTAGTGCCACGCGGAGAGCGGCTCTCCGGGGGGCGCCAGCCAGTTTGTCTTGTAATCGGCTACGAAGTAGCGGTGCCCTCGCCCGTTGTCGCCCTCGGGGTCCTTGAGACGGAAGACGAGGTCGAGGCTGCCGTTCAGGTAACCGCGGAGGTTTGTCTCCAGAGCCGGCCCTTCGAGTACGGCCGCATAGCCCCCGAGGGGCCCGTCCCGGGGTACATGGCGGGAGAAGACCCGGCCGATCTCGGCCATCATGACCCTTCCCGAGGGATCCTCACCGCCCGCTACTGGCAGTTCGAAAACGAGCTCGTCCAGGTGGTCCCTGCGCCCGATATCGCGAAGCCGTGCGCCGTTGGCCAAGGAGCCGAGGGGGGTCTCGATCGTGGCCGCCAGACCGCTGAGGATGGCGCCGGCGTCAGCCGGGTCCCCGCCATAGCTGCCCATCCGGGCCGCTATGGCCTTCTCCAGGGCGCTTCTCAGGTCAGGGGCGCAAAAGTCGGTCCCCTGCAGGACGCCGTGGACGAACGTGCCCATGGCTGCGCCAGCCGGGACCGGCGTCCACTGCGAGACGGCGGAACGCAGACGCGCTTCGAGGTGCTCCATGCCGCCGCCACCCTCCTCGTGAGCCGAAACGGCCCGCTCCGTCGTCTCTCGCGGCTGGGCCGGCGGCGTCGCCCCTAGATGTGACGTCGACACTGGCTCATCGTTGGTGCGAGTTTCCTCAGGCTCGCTACTGACAGGCTGCTCCTCCCTGAAGCGCGCTTTGGCGACGATGCTGCTATACGAGGAGCGCCGCCAGGAGAGGTCGAGGTCACGCTCGAAGGGCGCTGCCGTGAGGTCCTCGGGTCCGAGGGCGGCCCGAAGCGGCCGCCAAGAGAGAGCAGGAGGCTGTGCTACCCGTTCCACGCTCACCAAGCCCGGCGCCCCCTTCGCCACGAGCTCGAGGGCGGTCTCTACCGTCTGGTCGCGCGGAAGGCCAGGGTAAGGCGCCGCCAGCGAACCGTCGGCACCTCTTTTAGAGAGGAGCACCCTGCCGAGGGGCGAACGTTGTGAGTCGGTCGCGGGCGCCCACCAAAGCACGAGCTGGTGCTGGGCGCGGCTGAGAGCTACGTACATCTGGCGGAGGTCCTCGCCACGGGACTCTTCTTGGGCAAGGGAAAAATGCTGGTCGTAATCCGGGTCCCCCTTTTCCCCGACGTCGAGCTTGCGGCGGAACGCGTCGTCTGGGTCGTGGTAGGCCACCGGCTTCCCGCTCGTGCCGCGATGACCTGCATCCCAGAGGTAGGGGCAGTACACGACTGGGAACTCGAGGCCCTTCGCCCTGTGCACGGTGAGTACTTGGACCGCTGCCCTGTCAGAATCTAGGCGCCGGCATAGATCCTCCTCCTCAGTCCCCTCCGTGGCGGCCTCGTCCGCTCGGCGCGCGAGCCAAGCTCGCAGCGCTGCCGGGCCGAGCTGCGAGCGCGTTGCCTCCGAGTGGAGGAGCTCGGCTATGTGGCCGAGGTCAGCGAGGCGTCTCTCGCCCTGCTGCTCGCGGAGGAGGCGCTTGGGGAGCCGTTCGCTAGCGCAGGCCTCCGCGAACAAAGCGGCGACCCCGTGGCGCCGAAGCACCCCCGCCCAGTCGTGGAGGCGGTCGTGCACCTCTTCCCAAATGCCTTCGTCGCCGCTGGCGAGGTCCCCTGCCTGGCGGCCGAAGAAACACGAGAGCGCCGCTCCGGCTGCGAGCGAGCGCGACGCGGGCTGTTGTAGGGCGTCCAGGAGCACTAGCCAGTCGTGCGCAGCGGGAGTGGCGAGGACGCTCTGAGTGCCCGAGACGACAGCGGGGACGCCGGCCTCGGCCAGTTTTTGCTGTACGAGGAGGGCTTGCTCGTTGGTGCGCACCAGTACGGCTATGTGACGCGGCTCGAGCCCTCGACGCATGGCTGGGTCGTGTGGTGCCAATAGCTGGGCTCCGGCCGAAAGCAGCGCCACTACGTCTGCTGCCAGGTCCTCGGCTACTAGCGAGACGGCCCTCTTCTTAGCCATCGGCTTGGAAGGGGAGAGGTCGAAGGCGTGCCGGTCGACCCATCGGAACCTCATGGGCTGGGGTACGGGAGCGCCCTCCATGCCAGGTCCTTGGTGGGCGCAGGAGGGCCCCGCCTTCCGGTAGACGATCCCCGGGTGGCCGAGCTGCAAGGCCCCGAACAGAGCGTCGCAAGCCGTCATGAGGCAGCCGTCCGAGCGCCAGTTGTGCTCGAGAGTGAGGCGCTTGGAAGCCGAGGCAGTGCTCGCGGCGGCGAGGTAGGCGTAAACATCAGCTCCCCGGAAGGCGTAAACAGCCTGTTTGGGATCCCCGATCAGCACGAGGTGGGTGCGCCCCGAGCCGAATGCCCGGCGTACTACATCCCACTGGACGAGGTCGGTGTCCTGGAACTCGTCCACGAGCACCACTCGGTAGCGCTCGGCGAGGCGACGTCGGGCGCCATCGCCTCGGGCAGGGTCAGCCAGGGTGCTGGCTAGCCGGAAGAGGATCCCGTCGTAAGTGAGCAGGTTCGCGTCTACGAGCCGGCGGGAGACTTCACGCCGCGTCGCATCGGCCAGGCGCCGCCGCAGCCCTGGGGGGGACTCGTCGGCCCTGTCGGCGCCAGGGTCCAGTACAGTGCCGAGGCTGCGTACTGCTGCTAGCCCCACCTCGAAGGCATCCTTCTTGGTGAACGGCAGCAGCCCTCTGTCGCGTACCCATCGGGCGTAGAGGTCTTCGACCACCTCTTCTACAAGGTCGTGGGGGTCCTCGAGGAGCACCGCGCCTGGCGGAACCTCCCCCGATACGCCGAGAGTGCCGAGGACCATGTGACAAAACCCGTGAGTCGTTGTGATCGTGGCGCTGTCGAAGTTGGCGAGCGCTCCCGCCAGCCGTTGGCGGCGTAACTCGACCTCACCGCCTTCGGGACCGGCACGGGTGAGCAGTGCGGCTACGGCGTCGTCCTTTGGAGGAGGCTCGCCTGTTTCGAGGAACTGCGCGAGCGCCAGCTCGGTCGAGACGAGCCGCGCCCGCACGCGGTCTTTCAGCTCGCTCGTGGCCAGGCGAGTGAAAGTGACCGCAAGTACCTCGGGCAGGGCGGCCATTCCCTCGGCCACGAAGCGGGTGACGAGGGAGGCGACAGCGTGTGTTTTGCCAGTGCCGGCGCTCGCTTCGAGCACGGTGACGCCTGTTGGGGGCAACGGGCCGCAGGGGTCGAACTGTCGGGTGCCCAGGTCGGCCTGGGGCGGCTGGAGGACCATGTCAGCCGACCTCCAGCTTTTCGTGCTCGAGGAGCGGCCCCCACAGCCTCAGCGCCAACCGGCCGAAACGGGACTGCGCAGCCGGCCAACCCGGGCCTGCCTCGTCGCCTCGCGGGAGCTCTTCGAGCACGCGGTCAAAGGCGAGGACCTCGCCGAGCACGAGGACGTGCTCGGGGTTGAAGGCCTCGCCGAAGCCAGGGCTGCCGCGGTTGCGACCTGAACCCCAAGCGCTCTCTGCTGCTGCCTTGGGACCTGCTCCTGCTTCCAAGCGAGCCGCTTCGGCCCAGGCCGCCGAGGTGGCGCAGTAAAGAGGGACCGGCTCCCGCATGCCACGGTCGTAGAGGTCGACCAGCAGCGAGAGCTTCTCGATGGCTGCTTCGCGCAGGCCTTGTCGGTCTCCCGCGAGCGGGGGAAGCCATTGCGTGCAGTTGCGGGGGGCATCTTTCTTGCTGCTTTCCGACCTGCCGATAGTGACTGACGAGGGAGCGAGCTCGGGATGGGCGGCCGAGAGCGCCAGCAGGTTTGCCCAGGCCTGCAGCCGTTGTCTGGGCCGCAACTTGGAGAACGTGGCACGGGTGATCGTGCCGCTTCGTACGCCGGGCACCGTCCCAACAAGAAAACGCCCGTCGGGTAGCTCTACGTTGACCTCCACTGGCGTGGCCACTTCGCCGAAGGCCGCCGTCTTTTGGGCGGCGAGGAAGAGCGAGGCGACTTCTGTGAGCGTGCTTTGCAGCGCTTGTTCACCGAGCTGGCCGAGGGGGAGGAGCCCCCGGCCCCTCTCCGCCGCGAGCGCCTCTTCGGTACTGGAGCCGGCGAAGAGCGCAGAGAGCAGCCGGTCGCCGAGTGCCCAGCCTTCGAGGGCGTCGAGGTCGAGGGGGATGCCGTCGCAAAGGCGCTCCGCTTGCGCCGGTGTGTAGTAGCCGATGCGTTCTCGTAAGAACGCTCGCACCGGGAACTCGAGGAACTGGACGAGCGACCTGAGCTGCAACGTCCTGCGTTGCAGCTGTGCTAACGGTGCCCGGAGGAACGGGCCTCTTTGTGCCCTCTGGCCCGAAAGTGAACGCGCTCCGTCCAGGTTGAGGCCATCGAATCGCCATGGGCCGGTCCCTCGCAGCTCCCCGGGCATGTAGTTGCGAGGGTCGAATGCCTGAAGCGGGTGCTCGACGGTGACCATCTCTCGCGCCGCCCGGCGCGCATCGGGGTGGCGAACTGTGCGGTCCACGACGTCGAGCAACTCGGCTACTGGCACAGATGGCGGGATCTTGCGGTTGAGGCGCTGGTCCCGACCCTCGTAGGTGATCACCAAGTGGTCCTTCGCCGCGAGCAGCGCGTCGAGGAGCAGCTGGCGGTCCTCGCCGGGGGCGTCGCGGTCGCCGACTCGCGGAGCGGCCAGCAATAAATCGTCGCCGTCTTGATGGGTGGGCCTCGGGAAGAGCCCGTCGTCCAAGCCGAGTAGGCAAACGACCCGGTGGGGCACGGAGCGCATTGGTACCAAGGTGCAGATCGTCAGGTCGCCAGTCCGGAAATTCGCTCGCGTCGGCCGGCCCCGCAGCCTGTCGGCGAGCAACGTGCGGGCCTCGGCGAGGTCGAGCAGAGCCTCAGGCGGTCTGGTACTTAGGCTTAGCGGCGGCGAGGCCGTGGCGCCCGGCTCCCCGTCGGCCGCCGCTCGCTCGGGGCACCCTTCAGAATGGTCGACCGTCGGGATTGCCTGGCGGGCCACTTCGTAAAGGACGCGCCGGAGCTGGTCGTGTTGCCATTCGTCGCCATGGGCGGCACAGGCGAGCCGTTCGGTGCCTTCGATGAGCGCGGCGGCCCACGCGTCAACGGGCCGCGGGGCGAAGAGCGTCTCGAGGGTCGTGCGGAGGCGGGCCACGAGCTCAGCAAAACGCCCCGTCAACGCAATGTCGGTGCTCGGCACGTAGTCGAGGGGGAGCACGCCCCCGAAGGGCTCGTCCTCTGCGCTCATGGCGACGCCGAGCAGGAGCCGGTCGAGGCCCCGCTGCCACGTGGCCAGGCCGCCAAGCCCCCCAAGGTGCCAGCTTTCCCTGTGGGCGTCGTCGAACCCCCAGCGAGTCCCGGTGCGGACTACCCACTCCTCGATGCGAGAGAGGTCGTCTTCTCCGAGCTGGAAACGGCGCGAAACCGCTTCACGGGATGCGAAGTCGAGGACCTGGGGAGCGGTCGCCCTCCCCCCAGCTAAGTCGAGAAGGTGGCCGGCTACGGCGAGGAGGGGGTTGGTCTGGCGCAGCGAGCGGTCGGCCAGGCGGGCCCTCAGCTCTGGTCCCCGCTCTGGGGACGCGTTGGAGAACGTGGCGGTCACCAGGGGCGCGAACAGCTCGATGTCGGGGCACATGACTATCACGTCCCTCGGCTCGAGGCTCGGGTCGTCAGCGAGCAGGTGGAGGACCGCATCTCGGACCACCTCGACTTGGCGTGCGCGTCCGTGGCAGGAGTGCACCTGGAGGCTGTTGTCCGTGACGGGGAGGAGGGGCCGCTCGTCTCCTCTGCCCCCGGCTGGTGGGCCGGGGGGCTCGCGATCGGCTCGGACATCGGACTGGATGAGCTGTAGCAGTGTCAACGGCGCAGGTGGCTCCGGGACCGGGACGTGCTGCGCTCGAGCGGCGCCTTGGGAAGCCATGACCAGCTGCATCTCGCGGGCGTCGCGCCCCCAGCTTCGCAGCAGCGGGTTGCGGGGAAGGGAAATGGTGGGGTCGTCAAGGCGTGCGACGGGCGCCTCCGAGGGGAGACGGTGTGAGGCGAAGCAACTTTCCACCCTTTCCCAGAGCGTCGCCGACGGGTGGAGCAGGAAGAGGTGAACATCTCGGTGGGCGGCCACGGCTTCGAGCACTCGGAGGTGGCTGGCTGGCAGGCGGGTCAGGCCGAAAACGGAGACCCGCAGGGGGAGGGGCAGCACGTCGGGCCGAGATACCAGCGCGGCGGGTGCGGCGGTGAGGCGTTCAGCGAGGCTAGGTACGCCGACCCGCCGGCGCAGCCTGCGAAAAAGCTCGCTCTGCCACGAGGCATCTGTCGTCTCATTGCTGTAGAACGCCCCACGGTGCCCTTCCGTAGCTCCCTCGAGCCAGCTGAGCAGCATCTCAGGACGGTGGACGGCATAATGGTCGTAGAGGTCTGCGATGTGGCGGACGGTGGCGAACCTGCGGGGGGTTCGTCCCTCTGGCGCCGAGCAGGAGGCTCTCAAGTGGTCGGTGAGGGGTCGCAGGAACTCCTCTCCCAGGCTTTCGTCCACGACCCGGAGGAGTGGCCATACGAGGCGGCTCGGGTTCCAGGGGTCTTCGGTGGCGGTGTCCAGCCAGTCCTCGCCGACCGCCACCCCCGCCGCGGCAGCGGTGGCCATCTCGACGAGAGCGCCTGGGAAGGGCCAGTCGACATTCGCGCAGACCCCGTCGGCTCCGCCTGCTTCGGCACCGAGACGGTGAGAGAGGCGTTGTGCCAGCCAGCGCTCGACGCCGCGCGTAGGGACGGCAACGACCTCGCGCGCCATAGGGTCCTCGAGCGGCTCGGCGAGCACGTCCCCGAGCGCGCCGACGAGCATGTCGGCGCGCTCGGAGCGGTGGATGTAGAGCACGCCACCTAGGTTACGAGGGCCCTGTGACGACAACCGGCCAGGCTTGGGACCGGCCAGGCTTGGGACCGGCCAGGCTTGGGACCGGCCAGGCTTGGGACCGGCCAGGCTTGGGACCGGCCAGGCTTGGGACCGGCCAGGGCCGGGACCGCTAGGGTTTGAGGCGGTGACGCTGGTACGAGGAGAGGGCTTGTGAACCTCCTCTCTGGTGAGCTTGCACTTCCTGCATTGGTGCTGAAGGAAAAGGCGCTCGCCAACAACATCGAGGTGATGGCCGCTTACGCGCGCGAGCACGGTTTCTTCCTTGCGCCCCACGCCAAGACGACGATGGCGCCGCAGCTGTTCAAACGCCAGCTGGACGCGGGCGCCTGGGGCATGACCGTGGCCAACATGACGCAGGCCGTGGTCGCCTATGAGGCCGGAGCTTCGCGAGTGCTTGTCGCCAACGAGATAGTGGGCCGAGCCGACGCCGTCGCGGCCAGCAGGGCATTGGGGATGCCCGGGCGAGAGCTGTACTGCCTGGTGGACTCGGTCCAAGGGGCCCGGCTCTTGGACGCCAACATGGCCGAGGCGGGTGCTGGCCGGCAGCTCGGCGTGCTGGTGGAGCTGGGGGTGCTGGGCCGCAGGACGGGGGCGAGGTCAGAAGAAGATGTCTTGGCGCTGGCAGCCGAAGTGGCCGGGAGCCGTTGCCTAGCTTTGGCCGGGGTCGAGGGTTACGAGGGCGTGGTAGCGAGCGACCGCTCCGAAGAGGCGCTGGCGGCGGTCGACAGCTACCTCCTGAGCCTGCGGCACCTTGTGCTCCGCCTGGGCGACGGTGGCGCTTTCCCGGGCGGCGCGCCCGTGCTGGTCTCTGCTGGTGGCAGCAAGTACTTCGACCGCGTTGCGGAGCTCCTCGGACCTAAGGCCAAGCAGGGTGGCCACTATGGGAGCCTCGATGTCCAGCTCATAGTGCGGTCAGGGTGTTACCTCGTCCACGACCATGGCGCCTACGCCTTGACTTCGCCGCTGGCGGCGACGGCGGGCAGCGCCAGGCCGCTTCTTCCCGCACTTGAACTGTGGGCCGAAGTGCTCTCTGCGCCCGAGCCGGGCCTGGCGATAGTAGGCCTCGGTAAGAGGGATGGGCCTTACGATCTCGGGCTGCCGGTACCGCTCGGCGTGGTGAGGGCTGGCGAGCGCGCCGTGGGGCCGTTCACCGGGGCTCGCCTCCTAAGCCTGGACGACCAGCATGGTTACCTCCGCCTCGACCCGCCCGGAGAGGCCCTTGCACCCGGCGACCGGGTGATTTTCGGTATCTCGCACCCCTGTACCGCGTTCGACAAGTGGCGGACTGTGCTCCTGGTCGACTCCGGCTACGAGGTGCGAGAAGAGATCCGGACGTTTTTCCACTGAAGTCCGAATGAGCATGCTCGAAGGGGACGTGACCTTTTCGTTCCCGGCGCGGCTCGACTTGCTTGTCGCGGGAGGCGACCTGATCGACCCGGCGACGGCCCGGTGGGGCCGTTATGACGTCGGTGTGGTGGACGGGCGTGTGGTCGTTGTGGCGAAAGAGGTGCCTCGGCACCTGGCGGCCCAAGTGGTCGATGCGCGGGGTTGCCTTGTCTTGCCAGGTCTCGTCGACCTGCACACTCACATCTTCGACGGCGCGACGTACTGGGGCGTTGGACCGGCTCCCCTGGCCTGGCGTACGGGGGTGACGTCGTGGGTGGACGCGGGGTCGGCGGGTGCCTACAACATGAAAGCCCTCTGGCGTTCTTGTGCCGGCATGGCGCCCTTGCGTGCAAAGGCCTTCTTGAACATAAGCGCCATCGGGCTCGTAGCACAGACAGGGGAATGCACGCGCGACGAACTGTGTGCCGCCGACTTGTGCGCAGCGACCCTGTCCGAGCACGCCGGGTTCCTCGTGGGCGTGAAGTGCCGGGTTGACCGGGCCGCCACAGGTGGCATGGGCCTCGAACCGCTGAGGAGAGCGGTCCGCGCGGCAGCGACAGCCGAGGTCCCGGTCATGGTCCACATCGGCGCGGGGCCACCCGATATCGACGACGTGCTCGACATGCTCCGTCCGGGCGACATCGTCACCCACTGCATGACCGGGCAGGGGATGTCGCTCCTAGCCCCTACGGGCAGGCCCCGCCCGAGCGCCGTTTCCGCTCGCGAGCGAGGTGTCCTTTTCGATGTCGGGCACGGTTCGGGCTCGTTCGCTTTTTCCGTCGCCGAGGCGATGCTCGCCAGCGGCTTCCCGCCCGATTTCATCTCTTCGGACAGCCACCAGTTCAGCGTGGCCGGCCCCTGCTTTGACCTCCCGACGTGCATGGCGAAGTTCCTCGCGCTCGGCATGGACCTAGACGACGTCGTCAGAGCAGTGACGGTGTCCCCAGCTCTCGCGATTGGGGCCACCGGTGCCGGGTCGCTCGACGTGGGGGACCCGGCCGACTTGGCCATATTCGAGGTCGCAGAGGGCGATTTCGTCTTGTTCGACAGCACGCTTGCTTCTCGCCGGGCCGACCGGTTGCTCGTGAACCGTGCAACTCTGGTGGCCGGCGCCTTATTGGGACCGCTCGCTGCGGAGCCGCCGGCGCCCTGGGTACAGCTAACCGACGCGCAAAGGGCGCTATTTGAGAGGGAGGAAGCCGAGCTCAGAGAGCCCTGGGCCGCCAGCTTCACCTCCGCGGAGTGTTTCACCCCCTGGGGCTAGCGTTTTGGTAACCGGCGCGTCGAGGTTGCAGATGATCGCGGCTCATCTCGCCCGGCGAGACGGTTGCCCTGCTCGGCCCGAACGGCACTGGTAAGTAGACGACGATCGACATAATGGTTGGCCTTGGCCACCCTGGCGCAGTAAAGGTCACCCTCTTCGGCCGTTCTCCTGCCGGGCCCGTAGCCGAGGGAAGGGTCGGCGGCATGTTGCAGACGGGCTTGTTCCTCGACAACGTCGTCGCCGGCGGCTCGGTCACGGCGGGGCGGCCAGAGAGCCCCTGGCTGGAGTGGGTGAAGGCAATAGTGGGCTCGCGGGCGGCAAGCTGGTCGAGAAGTGAGGCCGGAAGCGCTCCCCTCCAACGCGGCGATCGGGGCCAGTTCCCGAGAGGCGCCTGCAGACGCCGGCGTCGCCGGAACTGGCGTCGCCGGTGCGGCGTGCGATGCGAACGGGCGGCCTGTTGGCCGCCGGCGTCGGCGGAGGGGACTGCGGCGCCTCGCATGGGTGCCGCTTGTGGTCGGCTTGCTCGTGGTCGTGCTGGCCGTGGCCGGAGCGGGGTACGAAATGGCGTTGCCCAGTGTCAACAATGCCGAGCAACGCGTGGCGGAGGTCGTACGTGCCCATGACGGCGAACTCGGACGCCTGCCCCTGCCGAGCAAACTGGCCGAGGCGGTCGTTGCGGTCGAAGACGAGCACTTCTATTCTAATGTCTTCGTAAACGTTTTGGACGGCGTCGGCCGTGCCGCATTGGCTTCTATCCGAAGGCGTGGTGACCCGGGTGGGAGCACGATTTCCCAGCAGCTGGCGAAGCAGCTCTACCCTCATGGGCCCGGCTTGGGCGGCACCATCAAGGAGATCGGCCTCGGGGTGAAGCTGGCGCTCACCTACTCCAAGCGCGAGATCCTTCTCATGTACCTAAACGCTATCTATTACGGCAACGGCTACTGGGGCTACGTTGCGGCGGCCCGTGGCTACTTCGGCAAGAGCCCCGACCGGCTGACCTGGCCCGAGGCGGCCATGCTGGCTGGTCTGCCACAGGCACCTTCTGCTTATGACCCCGTGCACCACTTTGCACTGGCGAAGGAACGGCAGCGCCACGTCCTCGACCAGCTGGTGGCCAACCATTTCCTCACTCCCGGAGAGGCAAATGCAGCCTACCGAGCCCCGCTTTCGCTAGGAAGAGGCGCCCCTCTGGCGCCAAGGTCCCCTCACCGGCCGGCGTTTGGGGGAGGAGCCCCATAACCTCGGACGTCTCCGGCAGCTCATTTTGCCGATGTCCATAGGGTTGTTTAGCCGAACAAGGCGATGCGGCCCGACCGGACCGTCCGCTGGAGGAGCGGCGTGGCGACTACCGTGGCGGCCGCGACGGCGCCGAGGATGGCAAAGGCCGAGCCGAGGTGCGCGTGGGATCCTCTCATGAGCAGGCTCGCGGCCAGCGGGCCGATCGCCTGGCCACCGGTCGAGCCAACTCCCCAGACCAGTGCGTTGCCGGTCGTGGACGACTCTTTGGGCACATAGTCGGCTACCAACGACAGCAACAGGGGGAAGCCGCTGAAGGTGAACAGCCCGAAGACTGCCAGCGCCAGGAGGGCACCAACGCCGTGGCCGGCTGTGGAGAGGAACAGCCAGATGCTTGCGGCAGAGCCCAGGCTGTCCAAGGCGAGCATGACGCGCTTGTCGAAACGGTCGGACAGCAGCCCGAAGAGGGGTTGGCCGACGATGCCACCGGCGTACATCACCGTCACGGTCCAGCCTAGGCCCGTTGAGAGCCCGGCATGGCGCTCGGTAGTGAGGTAGATGGGGATCCACGACACGATGCCTATGAACGCGAGGGACCGGAAAAACGAAATGCCCATTAGCACGAGGACGCTCCGGCTGAGAAGCGAACGGAGCGAGGTGGACGTCGAGGAGGAGGTTGCCCCTGGTATCGCCGTGGCAGGCGGTACCAGCTCCTTGGAGGCCGCCGCGCCTTGTGAGCCTCCCGGAGGCGGTAGCCCCGGCTTGCGCATGGCGCGACGACGGGCGCCGGGGGCACTCCGACCCGCGGGGAGCCCGACCGCTACGACGGTCGCGGCGAGGAGCGAGAGGACTGCGAAAACAACGGTTGTGGCGGGCCGCGAGATCCCAATCGCAGCGATAACGAAAAACAGCGTTGGGTAAAGGGCGCGACCGAGGCTCCCGGCGGCCCCGTTGACGCCGAGCGCCTTGCCCCGAGAGCTCTTTGGGAAGCCAAGTTGGAGCACGGACCCACCTAGGGGGTGGTAGAAGGAGCTGCCGATCCCCGCCACGAACGCGGCGACCAGCACGAGGGCATCGCTCGGGATGCCTGTCAGCGACAATGAAGCGTAAAAGCCTAGGAGGCTTATCCCGAGGGTGGCGATGCCCGTGGCAATCATCGGGCCGCGCCGTCCGATCGCGTCCGCCAGTAGCCCGACCGCGACGCCGAAACTGGCGGAAGCTAGGTAAAAGACCGTCAACATGGCTGTGACGATGGCAATAGAGACGTGGTGGTCTTGCGAGAGAAGGTCGCCGATCACAGGGATGAAGAACACCACGCCGTCGTTTAGGAAGTGCGCGAGCGACGTGACGCCTAGGAGCCGAGCGGGCGCCAGCTGGGGGTCGATTGCGTTGACGGAGCTCACGACTTGTCGTCTTGGCAATGGGCGACGATGGTTGGCCAGGCGCTTGACGTGCATGGGATCGGTCCGCCCCTAGAATGCCAGCTCACGGAGCCCCGAGCTGGGCTCGCTACCATCCCGGCTCCTCTCGGCTCCTGGCAGTTGTAGTTGTGTCCACGCTCAACAGTAGTCATGGCTACAACATCCCTGGCCCCCCCCAGGGGATGCTCTCATCTTGGGACCTTCGGCTCTTTTTCGAGCCAGGCATGGGACGCTCGCTGGCCACCGCCTTCACAAAGCGCTCGGGGGCGCCTTACAGTACATAGCGAGGGGTGGCTCGTGGTCGACCTCGCCCACAAGACGGGTCATCTCGACATGGAGACGTCAGGCAAGGAAAGGACGGGCTGATGAGGCTGGCACAAGTGGGCCTTGGAAGATGGGGGCATGACTGGATGAGGACGGTGCTGCCACAGGTCCCAACGGCACAGTTGGTGGCTTGCGTGGACAGGTCGCCCGAGCGTCGCGCTGCCATAACCGAGGAGGGGGCCGTCTCATCGCAGGATTGTTATGAGTCCTTGGAGGCAGCGCTGGGGGCAGTTCCTTTCGACGGCGTCTTGGTAACCACCGACCTCCCGACACACGTAGCGGTTGTGCGGGCAGCGCTTGAGGCCGGTAAACATGTCCTTGTGGAGAAGCCCTTCGCCCCTTCGCTTGATGAGGCGCATTCCCTAACCGAGCTGGCTGCTCAGCGCGGCGTCACTTTGATGGTGAGCCAAAACTACCGCTTTTTCCCAGCTGTGCGCCTGGTCCAACGGCTCGTGTGGGAGCGATCATACGGCGAAGTGCGCTTCGTCGCTGTGCAGTTTAGACGGTTTTCTCCCGCGCAAAATAATGGGACCGGCCACCACACTTGGCGCGCTCCGTTGCTCCAGGATATGGCGGTCCACCATTTTGACCTTCTCCGCGCGACACTCGGGCGTCGCGCCGTCAGTATCGTATGCCGGACGTGGAACCCGGATTGGAGCTGGTTCGTAGACGACCCGGAAGGGTGCGCCCTGGTGTCTTTCGAGGATGGCCCGGTTGCGTCTTACGCGGGGAGTTGGCTGAACGCGGACCATACCCCCTGGGCGGGCCACTGGAGGATGGCAATGGACGAAGGGGAGCTCTGGTGGACGAGCCGCGGGTCTGCCGACGGCCTAGGCGACGAAGAGGTCAGGTTTTGCGACCGGAAAGGTATCTGGACGACGCTCGAGCTGCCCAAGCTCCAATTCACCGGGCGCGCCGGATGTTTGGCGGAGTTCGTCGATGCCGTGAAGTCGGGTCGTACCCCGGAATGCGATGGGTCGGACAATCTGTCCACGTTGTCCCTGGTCTTTGGGGCCATGGCTTCGGCAGCGGCGTCGGGCGCCGAGGTTGACCTGAGCGCGCCTCAAGGGGGCCTTTGATCTGCCCTGATCCCATGCCGCAAGGACTCGGCCAACCGGCGCCGTCGGGCCTAGCCGGACCTTGTCGTCCGAGCCGGGGCCTTGTGGCCCGGCCCCCTGGTGCAGGGCAGATCGCCTCGCTATATGTGAAGTGGATCACTATACTTAGTGCTGTGAGCTTCATGCCGTCGAGGCAGGGCGACGACGGGATGCGGTCGCCGGGTGCCAATTTGCTCTGGCGCGCCTTCCTTTGACGGACTCGCGCCCAGAGCAGGGGCCACAAGAAGCGAAGCTTGGCTTGCCAGGCAGGGAAGGGACGTTGCGAAGGCCCGGGCGGTTGCCTTCGATCATCCAAGGCGGGATGGGCGTAGGCGTGTCGGGGTGGCGCTTGGCCAGGGCGGTCGCCTCGACGGGACAGCTTGGCGTGGTCTCCGGCGTGGGGCTCGACACGCTCATGGCTCGTCGTCTGCAGCTAGGGGACCCCGGTGGCCATGTGCGCCGGGCACTCGAGAACTTCCCCTTCCCTCTCGTGGCCGAGCGTGTGATCGAGCGCTACTACGTCGAGGGTGGCATTGAAGGCAATGCCACCTTTCGCCTGGTGCCGAAGGTGACGCTCACTCCAGGACGTCCTGGGGTCGAATTGGCCGTTGCGGCCAACTTCGTAGAGGTGTTCCTTGCCAAGCAGGGCCACGGCGGGCCCGTGGGTGTCAACTACATGGAAAAGCTCCAAGCGGCCACGCCAGCCGCCCTGTACGGGGCGATGCTCGGAGGGGTCGACTACGTGCTGATGGGAGCCGGCATACCCGCCGAAGTCCCCGCTCTCATAGACGCCTTCGCCGCAGGCTTGCCCGGAGAGCTCACGATCGACGTGCTGGGCGCCGGCGGTACCCCGACCAGGCTCCTTTTCGACCCAGCGACGGTTGCCGGCAGCCGTCCCCAACTTGGCCGGCCGCAGTTCATGGCGATCGTGTCGTCTAACATGCTGGCCGGTTACCTGGCGCGCGAGCGCCGGACCCGACCTGAAGGTTTTGTGGTTGAGGGCCACATTGCTGGTGGTCACAGCGCCAAGCCACGGGGCCCGCTGGCTGTCGATAGCTCCGGGCAACCGACGTACGGCCCCCGTGATGAAGTCGAGCTCGCCAAGATGGCGGCACTCGGGCTCCCGTTCTGGCTTGCCGGCGGTTATGCAAGCCCGCGGAGCCTGTCGGCGGCGATGCGCTCGGGTGCGGCGGGTATCCAAGTCGGCTCGGCATTCGCCCTCTGCGAGGAGTCCAACCTCGACCCAGCGCTGCGCCGGGCTGTGCTGGAGCGAGCGCTGGCAGGCACCCTCCAGGTCCGGGCAGACCTGCGGGCTTCGCCTACCGGCTTTCCTTTCAAGGTGGTTGACGCCCCAACGACTCTGAGCGACAAGGATGTGGCCGAGGGCCGTGCTCGCGTCTGTGACCTCGGTTACCTGCGTTCTCCCTACCGGAAGCCCAATGGGCGCGTTGGGTACCGCTGCCCTTCCGAGCCAGTCAACGACTACCTCCGCAAGGGCGGCCAACTGGAAGACACGGTGGGCAGGCTCTGCCTGTGCAACGGGCTGATCGCAACGATTGGGCTCGGACAGAGACGCGATGACGGTACCGCGGAGGCACCCGTGGTGACGCTCGGTCAAGACCTCTCCTTCCTCCCCGCGCTCATGAGGCGAAGAAGCCCTTACACGGCGCGCGACGTGGTTGAGTACCTGCTCGAAGGTGATTGAGGCGCCCGTTGGCGCGCCCGGCCCACCCAGCTGGACCTAAGCGAGTTTGCGGAGCGACATGCACCTCTCCGGCTAGACGATGACGGGAGCGCCTCGGCGGACGGCGCTTAGCTCAGGTGCTCGTCGGAAAGCGTGCATCGCCCTGTAGCCGGGGGGCCGGTCCGGCTACTCAGCATTGCCCCAAGCTTCTATCCTGGTAACGGCCTTGGTGCCCGTCATGGCTGCCTCGTCGATGGCCAGGGCCACCAGGTGGTCCTGGCAGCCTTCGGCCAAGGGGTAAGGGGCGGGACCCTCGTCTTTTGCCCAACTAGCGGTGGCAGCCATGATGGCAGCGTCCGCGATCTCGTCGTCCATGAAGCGCGACCCTATGAAGCTGTTCTGCCAGACGGCTCGTCCCTCAAAGGTGATGTTCTCCGAATCGTAACCGTCGAGGTTGAGGTCGTAGCCGAGCTGGGATCGCACAAGGGGGGAGCGCAGTATCGTCCTCGGACCAGCTAGGCGTACCACTGAGTCGCCGGAGATCTCGCCTCGGCTCGCGCGCACGACGATGCGCCTGTGGCGCAGTTGGTTGCGCGACTGGTTGTCGGTGAAGTCGTAGAGACCTGACGCGCCGCCTCCGAAGTCGAGTACCGCGAGCGTGGTGCGGGCCTCCTTTTCGCTTTCGTCGTCGGTCCAGCCCTTCCTGGTCATGGGGTCCACTAGCGGGGAAGTGAAGGTAGAAGCCGAGACGGTCACCGGCTCGAAGTGAGCCCCGAGGAACCGGCGCATGAGCGAGACGGCGTGGTAGCCGTGGGTAGAGGAAACCTGTACCGAGGTGGGCTGCCCCACGAGACCGCGACGGACGACTTCGTGCCTGGCGACGTGGCCGGGGTAAAGATGGTACTGCTCAGCGACTTGGACCAGCTGGCGAGCGCCTACGGCGTTCCAAAGTGAACGCATCGCCGCTAGGTCAAGCGCAGGTGGTGTCTCGGTCAATACGTGGGCACCCATCTCGACAAGAGTGGAGACGATCGCAGCGTTGACCGACCTTGGGACGCAGGTGAGCACGAAGTCGGGCCGGGTCCTGCGCAAGAGCTCCTCAGGAGAGAGGTACGTGGGCACTCTCCAGTTCTTGGCGACCTCCTCTACGGATTCCGGCCGGTGCACGGCTGCGCCCACCAGGGTTAGCTGTTCGGGGATGCGTTGGGCGACGCTCACGAGCAGTTGCGCTCGGTAGCCGCTGCCCACGATGCCGAATGTCGCTGCCGTTGTCATGTTGCAGTCATCCGTTCGTCATTTTTTGTGGAGCCCTCTCGCCAACGGTACTGAACGACGCGGACATCCCGGCCGTCGAATCCCCACCTACCCAGATGTCAAATGTCGTCAGGTCAAGGACGTGGTCGTGCGCAGCTGCGTTCCAATAACCCAGCTCCGCCCGCCCGAGGGTGAAGTCGACGGTGCGCGATGCCCCGGCTCCCAGGTGCACACGACGAAAGCCCTTCAGTTCGCGGACCGGGCGCGACGCCGTGCCGTAACGCTGGTGCAAGTAGAGCTGGACCACTTCATCGCCAGGGCGGTCGCCGGTGTTCGTGACCTTGACCGAGACTGTCAAGCTTTCACCGATCGGTAGTTCATTGCGGTCGAGCACAAGATCGGAGTAGCCGAAGCTGGTGTAGCTCAGCCCAAAGCCGAACGGGAAGAGCGGGGTACTGGGCTCGTCCCAGTAGCGCTCGGCCTGCTTCTCAGGGTCGTGCGACATCGTATGGGAGTAGACGACCGGGATCTGCCCGACACTACGGGGCCAGGAAAACGGAA
Source organism: Actinomycetes bacterium (assembly GCA_021787035.1). Taxonomy (GTDB): domain Bacteria; phylum Actinomycetota; class Acidimicrobiia; order Acidimicrobiales; family Palsa-688; genus JAJZYO01. The sequence goes on along the minus strand of JAJYMM010000044.1, from coordinate 11,768 downwards.
GTTTCCCGCCCGGCGACGCGTCACCAAAGATAAGGTCGGCCACCGCGTGGCCGCCCTGGGTCCCCGGGTACCAAATGTCAAGGATGGCGGGGACATGTTCAGCCGCCCACCGAAGGTCCAGGGGGCGGCCGTTCATGACGAGCAATACCACGGGGGTGCCGGTGGCCACGACAGCTTGTAGCAGCTCGAGCTGCCTACCGGGAAGTCCAAGCGTGGAGCGTGAAGCCTGCTCGCCGATCAGATTTTGCCATTCGCCGAGCACGACGACAGCAACGTCGGAGCCAGAGGCGAGATCCACGGCCCGGGTGAGTTCCGCTTCGTCGTCGAAGTTGTCCGGCTGGGTAGGTGCGTTGGCCGGGAACTGGTCGAAAATGGAGGGGAAAAGGCGGGATATTGGCCGCACCCCAGGGGCATGGTGTACCTCCGAGCTTTCGCCGAGCCTGGCGCGTACCCCTTCCAAGACAGTCACGGTCTCGGCGAGGTCGAAATCGAAGGCCCACGGCCCCAAGGTGTCGCGCTTGGAGTCCGCGAGGGGCCCCAGGACCGCGACCGAACGGAGGCCGTCGGGGTCCAGTGGCAGGAGACCGCCCTCATTTCGCAGCAGGACCGCCGAACGCTGCGCTGTGACGCGGGCGACCTCGCGGTGTGCCGGGTCAGCCAGGGTGCTGCGAGCGTGCTCCTCATCCACGTAGGGCTGGTCAAACAGGCCGAGCCGGAGCTTGACTGCCAAGATGCGCCGTACGCAGGCATCGACCGCCTCCAGGCTCACCGCCCCGCCCGCCACCGCCTCCTCGAGGTGGGCGTAGGCAGGGTCGCTGATCGCCATCTCCACGTCGACGCCGGCGTCCACTGCCCGCGCCGCGGCGTCGGTCAGGTCCGCCGCGAACCCATGTGTTACCAGGTTTCGTACAGCGTTGGCGTCGCTCACCACGAAACCCTCGAAGCCCAGCTTTTCGCGCAGGACCTCGACCAGCAGCCAGCGGTTCCCGGTTGGGGGGATCCCGTTGAGGTCCATGTAGGCCGTCATTATGTTGGCGGCCCCGGCCTCGAGAGCGGAGCGGAAGGGTGGCAAGTAGACGTTCCAGAACTCCGAGTCGGATAGGTCGGCCTCGTCGTAGTCCCGGCCCCCCAAGGCAGCGCCGTAGCCGGCGAAATGCTTTGGCCCTGCAACGAGCCGCTCAGGCGCCCCGAGGACGCCCCCTTGGAACCCGCGGACGTGGGCCGCGGCCAGAGCCGCGCCGAGGTAGGGGTCCTCGCCTGCGCCCTCGACGATCCGCCCCCAACGCGGGTCACGGGCTATGTCGACCATCGGAGCGAAGGTCCAGTGGATCCCCACAGCCCTCGCCTCGCGTGCCGCTACCCCTTGTGCCCGTTCCACCGCCTCGAGGTCCCAAGAGGCTGCCATGGCGATCGGGACCGGGAAGATCGTCCGCAGGCCGTGGACGACATCGAAGCCAAACAGTGCAGGGATCCCGAGCCGGTTCCCCTCGATCGTTAGGCGTTGCAAGCGGTTTACCTCTGCCGGGTCACTCACGAACAGCATCGAGCCAACACGGCCATGCCCGAGTGCATCCTCCACCTGGCGCGACTGCTCGTCGGCCCAGGGCTCGGGCTCGGCGCTGCGGTTCCCGAAGTAGAAGTACTGGGTCAATTGTCCCGCCTTCTCGGCAAGGCTCATCGAAGAGAGCAGCTCTTCGACCCGGGCGGCGGTGCCGGTGTTGTGACCGTCAGGTGTAGCGATCGTCGACATGTCTTCTCCTAAATGTGGCGATGTTTGCCTCGCTGGTGGTCGACACTAGGAGCGCCAAGGCGCGGTGATCCAATGGAGCGCTAGCACGGGCCAACCCTGGCTTATTCGCAGAGCGCCGAGGCAAAGATCCAACCAGATCGCTGGTGACCGTCTGCGTAAGCGGAGTCCAAGAAGACCATCAAGCTCACCATGGCGTCAAGGAACCGGGCGTTGGCCAGGCTCCCGCAGTCGAGGACGTCGGCCTCGAGTTTTTCTGCCAATGAAGCCACCACTGCCTTGGCAGCGTCATCGTCCCCAGCTACGCGGACCTGAATGCGCTCACCATCCCTCCGGTCCTCACGGTACAGCGTACCGGCAAAATTGTCCTTGAACGCCGCCACTACCCTTGCTCGGCCCCCTATAAGCTCAGAAGTTATCTGGGCCGCCGCCTTGTTTCGGTCCTTCAAATCGTCAAAGGGGTTAGTAATATCGACGACTATCTTTCCCTGTAGCTGGTCACGGTGCTCTTGCACGAAAGAGGCTACCTGGGAAAATGGTATGGCGATCACCACGACCTCCCCCTCGGCCAAGGCCTCCCCGTAGCTTCGCACGGCCGCACCCGGTGCCACTGACCCCAAGTCCCTCCTAGCTCCCGGCTCGCGCGAGCCGTACACCACCCTCTCCCCGGCCAGTGCCCACCCATGTCCCAAAGCCCGGCCCATGTGGCCCGTGCCTATTATCGCAATACTGCTCAACTCGTCACACCTCCACCAGAGCGCCGTGGGTCGACGCCTCGTTTAGACTACGCGGTTCTCCCTGGGGAGGTTTTTCCTGCAAGGGAAAAATGGAGGCTGACGGTCCTCGGTCGTCACCGTTGGCGGAACGGACAAGGGCCAGGTCGCGATGACGCTGGTGGCGATGGCCGATCATCCCAACACCGCGTCCAGCCAGCGTCTACGATCAGCGTCCGACAGGCCAAAAGCCTGCTAGCAAGCGAAGGTGATAGCCATGGACCTGGACGTACGCGGACCTCTCTCGGTCGAGACACGGGCTGACCTAGCCCGAGAGCTGACGGCGCTTCGCGCCAGGCAGGGGCTGAGCGTGCGGGAACTGGCGAGGAGGACAAAGACACCAGTTGCGACAGTGGGCGACTATTTCAGCGGCAAGCACTTGCCGGGGCCGGCCCAGCTTGGCCTTTACCGCTCGCTCCTCGCTGAGTGCGGCATTGGCGAAGCCGAACAAGACCTTTGGGTGGGCGCGCTGTTGAGGGCACGGGTCACATCCGACGCCCGGGCGTCCAAAGCACCGCCCCCCTACCTGGGCCTCGACCCGTTCCAAGAGGCAGACTCGGGGCTCTTTTTTGGCCGGGAGGAGGCGACCGAGGAGCTGATCGCGAGGATCGTCGGTGCTCTACAGCGCGGCCGGGACAAGATAGCGCTGGTCGGCGCGTCGGGCTCGGGCAAGTCGTCGCTACTACGTGCTGGGCTCGTGCCGGCGGTGCGCAGGGGCGCCCTCAACCAAGACGGCACGCCTTGGGGTTGCGCCGTGATGACGCCTGGGCGCCACCCCGCTGATGCCCTCGCCGAAGCACTGGTCGGCGTCGGTGAGGGGCGGCGGCTGTTGGTCCTCGACCAGTTCGAAGAGGCCCTTGGCCCCGAGGTGGTGCCTGAGGCGAGGGCCGCGCTCCTCGACGCCCTGGATCATTTGGGAGAGGGGACCTTCGTCGTCATCGCACTGCGGGCGGACTTCTACGAAGCCGCCGCTCGTGAACCGGTCCTGCTCTCCGTGCTCCGCGAGGACCAGGTCCTGCTCGGCCCGATGACCGAGGCCCAGGTGCGTCGGGCGATCTTGGAACCCGCCCGCGAGGCCGGCGTCGCCGTGGAGGAGGCCCTGGTCGACCTGGTCCTCGCCGACCTGGCCCCAGGCCGGCCGACCGGGTTTGCCCACGACGTCGGCGCGCTCCCGTTGCTTTCGTACTCGCTCATGGCCGCTTGGGAGCACGCTCAGCGTAACCGGTTGACGGTGGCAGATTACCGAGCGGTCGGGGGACTGCGCGGCGCCGTCAGCCAGAGCGCAGAAGCACTGTACAACGAGCTCTCGCCGGCTGAGCGCGACCTGGCAAGGCGCATTTTCCTCCGCTTGGTGACTGTCAGGGAGGATGTCCCCACCACCAAGCGCCTAGCCAGTCGCCAGGAGCTCGAGGACCTGGGGGCGACACCCGGCGGCGCGCCGGCCGGCGAGCTTTTGGGGCGTTTCGTGACGGCCAGGTTGGTGACGGCTGGCCCCGCCACGTTCGAGGTGAGCCACGAAGCCTTGCTCTCGGCGTGGCCGCGGCTCGCTGCCTGGACTGGGGAGGACCGTGAAGGTCTATATCTCCACCGCCAGCTGACCGAAGGTGCGAACCAGTGGCTAGCGGCGGGGCAGGACCCCTCGATGCTTTTTAGGGGCACGCGCCTCGAAAGAACCACAGAGTGGGCGACCGACGCTGGCCACCAGACGATGCTCAACCGGGCTGAGCAGCAGTTCGTTAGGGCTTGCCTCGCGCAGGCGGATGCTGAGCGGCGCGCCGGGCGTCGCGGGGCACGGCGCATGAAAGGTCTCCTCATAACCGTGGCCAGCCTGGCCGTCGCCGCCAGCGTCCTCGCCGGCGTCGCCCTCCGGGCCAACGCCAAGGCCAACCGTGCCAAAGACGCAGCAGTGCAGGCCAAGGAGCAGGCGCTTTCGCGCCAGGTGGCCATCGAGGCCCAGCAGGTGCGCGCCAGCGACCCTTCGCTGGCCACGCAGTTGGCCTTGGCTGCCTACCGCACGTACCCCACCGTCCAGGCGCGCTCTACGCTCATTGACACATCCGCTTCGGAGATGCCGACCCGCCTGCTTGGCCCCGACGGCCCGGACTTCCTTTCTTTCTCCCGTGACGGCAGCCTTCTCGCTGTTGCCGAATCGTCTGGGGATATCGTGCAGCTGTACACAGTGGGTGATGCCAGCCCTCGGCGGGTCGCCAAATTGCCCGGAGGGCCCGCGGGCTCGCTCGATTTCGCGGTGGCACTCAGCCCGAACGGCAGGCGATTGGCTATCGCCGGGACAAATTCGGCCATCACCCTCTGGGACCTGGCCGACCCCGCCCACCCGGTGAGAGAGGCCCTCCTTAGAGGTTTCGAGAGCACGGTCTACGCGGTCGCTTTCAGCCCAAACGGCAAATTGCTGGCGGGGGCGAGCAACGATGGGACCGTCAGGCAGTGGTTGCTCGGTGCTGGCACCAAGCCGGTGGCCGATGGGGTGGCCAAGATCCCCGGCGCACCCCCCATGAAGGCCGTCGCCTATAGCCCCGATGGGACATTTCTGGCGGCCGTAGGCGGCAACGGGACGCTCGCGACCTGGCCGGCAGGGAGAGACGGCCCGGTCGAGATCCATCGGGAAGGCACTTCCACGCTCGAGACGGTGGCTTTCAGCCCTGGCGGCAAGTTGCTCGTGACCGCGGGGGACGACCACCTCGTCCGTGTCCTCCGTGTCACCAAGGCGGGGCTACAAGCAGATGGTCCACCCATGGCGGGACCCGCGAGTTACATCTATTCGGTCGCTTTCAGCCCAAACGGCAAACTGCTGGCGGCGGGGGGCGAGGGCGTGAAGGTCTGGAGGGCGGCCACGCTGGCGCCCCTCGAGTCCTTCAACCTGGCCAACCCGGTCACGAGCCTCGCCTTCATGCCCGGCCGGCCCGAGCTGGCCACCGCGGACTCTTCTGGGACGACCAGGCTCTGGCGGTTGCCGTCGCCGGCCACCTATCAAGCCCCCGGCTCGGTCGAGTTCCTCCAGTACTTCGACCACGGCAGGTACCTCGCCGCCACGAGCGGCGGGCCGCAGGGGGACGTCGAGTTTTGGCACGTAGCCGGCGCGAGCTCCCCCGCTCCGGCGGGGTCGGTGTCCATGCCCGCCGGATTGGGGCCCGTGGCCGGCGTATCGAGCGTGAGCCCCTCGGGGCGTTTGCTGGCGGCAGGCAACGCGGCGGGAGAGGTGCAACTGTTCGACATATCTCGCCTTGGCCACCCGGTACCGCTTGGCGGCCCGTTCAAGGTCGCCACGACGACGATCGAGCAGCTCCGCTTCAGCCCGTCTGGCCGAGTGTTCGGCAGTGCCGACGATCTTGGCGAAGTGCGCCTCTGGGCAGTAGGCAACGCCGGACGGCCCCGCTCCGTCGCCCTTTTGGGCCACATGGGAGGCAAGGTCCTCGGCTTTTCTTTTAGCCCCGACGGCAATCTCCTCGCCGCTGCCGTCTCGACCGGCAGGGTGTGGATCTGGGACGTGGCCTCGCCGGCCCACGCCGAGCACCTGGCGACCGTGGGCGGGTTCAACGGCTATGCCTACGACACCGCCTTCAGCCCGGACGGCAAGACCCTCGTCGCGTGCAGTTCCGATGGAACCATCCGGCTCTGGGACATATCGAGGCCATCCCAGCCGCGCTTGCTCGGGAAGCCCTTGAGCGGGCCTCGCTCCTATGTAGTCAGCGTTCGCGTGAGCCCCCATGGCAATTTCGTCGCCGCGTCGGGCTTGGACGACACCGTTTGGGTGTGGGACATCGCCGACCGCTCCCACCCGAGGCTCTTCGCTGCCCTCTCAGCGGAGCAGGGTGGTGCCCTCGCCGTGTCTTTCAGCCCCCAGGGCAGGGTGCTCGCGGGCAGTGGCCTCGACCAGACGCTCCACTTCTGGGACTACCACCCCACCCAAGTGGTCTCTTTGATCTGTGCAGTCGCCGGAGATCCGATCACCAGGTCCGAGTGGTCTGAGTACCTGCCCGGGGAACGCTATAGACCTATATGCCGGGGCGGGAAATGAGCCAAGGAGCCCACAGTCAGATTGGAGGCCGGCCATGACCGCTTCCGAGGCCATGAACCCAAGCTCTGCAAACCGGATGGTTACTCTAGCAATGACGACCCCGGACAGGTCACGCCTCCATGGGCCCCAGCTGATCGTATACGCGGACCGCTTTGGTGGCACTTTGCACGGTCTCGGTCAACTGATGAGCGACCGCTTCGGGGGCGTGTTTGGCGGCGTTCATGTCCTCCCGTTTTATACGCACTTTGATGGTGCCGATGCTGGGTTCGACCCAGTGGACCACACCAAGGTGGACCAACGTCTCGGTAGCTGGGACGATATAGCGTCGCTTTCGGCAAACATGGTTGTCGTAGCGGACCTTATTGTCAACCATATGTCGGTTGCCTCGCACCAGTTCCGTGATGTCCAGGCCAACGGCGATGCTTCGCCCTGGCGCCGGATGTTTTTGACAATGGGGGATGTATTCCCTGGCCGGGCTAGCGAGGAGGACTTGGCGAGAATTTACCGGCCCAGGCCGGGCCTACCATTTACGATAATGCCTCTTGCTGGACAACCGCGTCTCGTGTGGACCACATTTACACCGGCACAGGTTGACCTGGACATAAGGCAGCCTCTAACCTGGTCGTACCTTACTGGTATTATCGACCACCTCACGGCGTCGGGGGTATCCGTCATTCGGCTTGATGCCATCGGGTATGCGGGCAAGTGTCCCGGGACGAATTGTTTCATGACAAGCGAGACGCTCGACTTCGTGGGCCGTCTTAAGGACTATTGTCACCAGCGCGGTGCACAAGTCTTGCTTGAGATCCACGGCCACTTTTCGCAGCAGGTCGAGGTGGCGCCGTCTGTAGACCTGGTGTACGACTTTGCCCTTCCACCCTTGGTGCTCCACGCCATCTTTGCGTCTGACCCTGGGCCGCTCGAGCGCTGGCTCAAGGTGCGGCCGGAGAATGCCGTTACGGTGCTCGACACCCACGACGGTATCGGAGTTATAGATGCCGGTCCCAATGTGCTGGAGCCCGATGAGCCCGGTCTTCTCGATGGAGCGCAGATAGCAAACCTGGTAAGGACGATCTACTCCAATGCTCCGTCAAGCCAGCTCGCGACAGGTGCTGCAGCCTCAAACCTTGACCTATATCAGGTCAATTGTACCTTTTTTGATGCATTAGGTCGCGATGAAGGGCGCTACCTGCTGGCAAGGGCTCTTCAGCTGTTTGTCCCTGGCATACCCCAAGTATATTATATGGGATTGTTGGCTGGCGTCAATGACGTAGCGCTATTTGAGCAGACGCGGGTAGGCCGTGATATCAATCGGCACCGCTATACCCTTGAGGAAATTGATGGCCGCCTGTCAGCCCCGGTTGTGCGTGCCCAGATGCAGCTTTTGAGCCTGCGGTCTCGACACCCTGGGTTTACGGGGACGTTCACCCATAGCTCGTCTTATAGGTCGATTGTAATAACGTGGCGAAAGGACGAGCATGAGATCTGCTTGGACGCAGACCTCGCTCGAGGTTCGTTTAGTATCCGCTCGAGCTCCGGTGGCGAGAGGTGGACCTGCTCCGTCGAGGAGCTGTTATCGGGTAGTTTCGACGCTGTCTAAAAAAGAAGCGTGTTGCCACCTTGGCACCGTGGCACGAAGAAGACGGGGACGACGATGCAGGCGCCAAGGGTACCGCGCGCGATGGCTGCGGCTATGTCCATCGCCTCTTCACTTGACCTGAGAGTGGACGAGGCGATCGTTGTTCATGACTCGAACAAACTCAGTTTGCATTTGTTGGCTTGTGAGGTGCTTGCCCGGGTTGCACCTGTCGCGCATCAGGTTGCACAGTTCGAAGTCGAACTTGCTCCGCGGCTCGCCGAGGCCGGGTGCCCTGTGGCTTGTCTTGAGCCTCGAGTGGGCCCTCGTGCCTATGAGCGTGACGGCTTCGTCGTAACGCTGTGGACGTACTGCGAACCTGCGGCGCCTCGGGAGGTCTCAGCGGAGGACTACGCCAGCGCGCTCACAGCCGCCACGGCCTGAACGTCGTAGCCGACGTCGACCACCACGACGCCTACTCCCGCCCGCTCGGGGTCCTTCGCGATTGCGCTACACGCCTGAGAGGTTTGCCGGTGCTCTGGGTGGGGGTGCGCTGCCCGGTCGAAGTCATCTGGGTGCGGCGCGAGGAGACGTGGGGACAGGGCTTTGAGGGGGCCGACGACGACCTTCGCACCGCCGTCGAGCGCTGGCAGCACGAAGTGCACGCCCACGGCCCTTACGACATTGAGGTAAGTATACGTGCCTTTAGGTTGCGTAAGAGCAAGTATACTTGCTATCCATCGGAGGAGTTGGTGTGAAACAGGTCCCCAGGATGTCACGTCAAGCGACCGAGGCGGCCCGCCTGCTCGGGATGATGGTACGCCAGGAACGCCGCCAGAAACGCTGGACCATCGCTGAGCTGGGCGAGCGCGCCGGCGTGTCGGTCCCGACCGTCCGCAAGGTCGAGGCAGGTGACCCGACTGTCGCGCTCGGCACAGCGTTCGAGATCGCCACCCTCGTCGGTGTCGCACTGTTCACTCCCGACCGGGCGGAGCTCTCCGCTCTCCTCAGCAGCACCCAGGACCGCCTGGCGCTGCTCCCGACGCGAGTCAGGCCACCGGCATCGCAGGTCCACGATGACTTCTGAGCAGCCCCGGGAGGCGTACGTGTGGGTGTGGCTCCCCGGCGCGACCGAACCGGTCGTCGCCGGGCGGCTCGAGCAAAGCGCCCGGACGCTCGACTTCAACTACGGCCGCAGCTACCTCGCCCGCGGCGACCGCATCGCGTTGTTCGAGCCCGAACTGCCGCTCGTCTCGGGGCGGATCCGCCCAACCGGCAACCTGGCTGTCGCCGGGGTCATCCGCGACGCCGGGCCGGACGCCTGGGGCCAGCGGATCATCCTCCGCCGCCTTACCGGTGCCGGCGGTCGGGACGCCGACCTCGACCAGCTGAGCCTGCTCACCTACCTGCGCGAGGCACCTTCGGACCGTATCGGCGCGCTGGACTTCCAGAGCACTTCGGGCACCTACGAGCACCGTCCGTCGGGCGGCACGCTCGAGGAGATGGTCAGCGCGACCGCTGAGTTCCTCGCGGGCGGCCAGCTCTCGCCCGACGTCAGCCAGGTGCTGCTGGCGGGATCGTCAGTCGGTGGCGCCCGCCCAAAGGTCCTTCTCGACGACGGCGGGCGCAAGCTCATCGCGAAGCTCTCCCAGGACAGCGACCCGTACCCGGTCGTGAAAGCCGAGGGTGCCGCCATGGAGCTCGCGTCGCGGGTCGGCCTGACCGTCGCACCGGTCGAAGTGCGGAAATGTCTCGGCCGGGACGTGCTGCTCGTGGAACGGTTCGACCGTACAGCGACACCCGGCCAGCGGCGTCTTCTCGTGTCGGCCATGACGATCCTCGGCGTCGACGAATGGGGCGCGGTCCACTCCGGGTACTGGGAGCTCGCCGACGCTATCCGGGCCCGGTTCACCGACGTCGACGTCACCCTCCGGGAGCTGTTCTCGCGCATCACGTTCAACATCTGCGTGGGCAACACCGACGACCACGCCCGTAACCACGCGGCGTTTTGGGACGGCGGCTCACTCACCTTGACACCCGCGTACGACATCTGCCCGCAGCTGCGCTCTGGGCAGGAAGCCGAACAAGCACTCGCCATTCGCCCCGACGGGTGGCGCTACAGCCAACTGGCCGGTTGCCTCGACGCCGCGAAGGTGTACCACCTCACCCCGGCCGAGGCGTGGGACATCATCGACCATCAGGTGTCCACGATCCTCAGCTCTTGGTCAGACGCAGCCGAACGCGCCCGCCTCACCGCCGCCGAACGCGACGCCATGTGGCACACCCAAATCCTCAACCCCTATACCCTCTACGACTGGCCCAGTCGCCCCTGACCGGGCACGGGGGAGCCACCCGAGGGCTTCTCGACGAAGGACAGCCAGCTGGCACATGGCACACCAGCCACTCCTCTGGGGACCCAGAACGGCATCCCGAACACCCGGCCCGTAACCCGGCCGCCTGGCTGCGGCGCTCTCGCCGAGCCTGGGCGTGCTGATCGCCATGCGCTTCGTCATCGGGCTCGCGGTCGGATCGGCGTCTGAGGTCGTGCCGCTCTTCATCGGCGAGGCGGCGCCGCACCACGCAGCTTGGGGGATCGTTGCCAGGCCGAACATCAAGCGCCGTGTCATACCCTCGCTATCTGCGTCGATAGTGATGAGCGGCGGCGACCGTAGCGCACGCGAGGGCGACCACGTGGCTGTCTGCTATGAGGCCGTCAGGCGTCGTGGAGTGGTCGGGTCGTCCTCCGGCGTCCTCCGGCGGGGATATCCAGATCGGGCTGGATGTTGTGGACGGTATGCCGGGCGATGGTCACGGCCTTCGCTCGACGTCGTCGCCATGAGCGTGTCGCCTTGGACCGAGACGAGTTCGGAGCCTGGTAGGGGTCAGCGTTCTACAGGGTCGTCGTCCTCCGCCGAGTCCGCGCTATCGAGATCCCAACCCGGATCCCCCAGCGAACGGGCATCGGAGCTGCGGGGCAGTCCCCCGAGGCCGTCAGGGTCGTCGCCGCCGCCTTGGAGCATGACCATGACCTCGGGATCATCGAGCCTGACCCCCGCCTCCTCCACCTCGAGCCGGTCCAGTTGATTGGCCGGATCGATCGAAGGATCTTCCTCGACGGCGTCGGCGAAGTCCGAGTCGAGCCGGTCCTCCTCGTCAAACGCCTCGTCAGCTGCCTCGTTGGTCTCGGTGCCTTGGGGCTCGTCGGGTGACCATTCGTCTCCGGTGCTCATCTAGCCGTCTCCTTTCCCACCTCGCCCTGTCTCGGCGCTCGGAACGACGCTGCTTGACGACCGACCCTCGTCACTTCTCGAGGGACTCCGGCGTGATGCCCGCGTGGCGAAGCATGCGCCGAAGATCGACGACCTGTTGCTCGTCGATGTCATCGTGGCGGGGACGGTCGAACGTCTTGGTCTCGCTGCCCATGGTAATGGTGAACCGGTGGTTCGGCTCTTCGGTAACCGTTCCGATCTCGGCGATCAAGGACCACGTCGTGCTAGGCGAGGTTGTGGTTGACCGGGTGCGCCAGGATCTTCTCGACCGTGGCGAGATGATGGCTGCTCAGATCGATGTGCTCGATACGCTCCGTGCGGTGCGTCTCGTTTTGTCGTGAGGGCGGTCCGACCGTCCCGCCCGTCG
>JAJYMM010000227.1 GCA_021787035.1 Actinomycetes bacterium | reverse complement strand
GTCGAAGAGCATGTAAAGCAAGTGCTTGCCAACGCCGGTAGCCGAAATACCCGCCGGACCTGGAAGACGCACTACGACCGCTTGGTCATGGGCACGGCGGAGCACTACAGCTGCACTTGTAACGCCTGTACCGACCTGCGGTCCGGGTGTGGCTGCGCCTGTAAGTCCTGCGAAGACAAAGTAGCCATACCGCCCTGCGCCGACCGGGTGCTCGCGCCGGGGGCTTTCGTAAAGTCCGAACTGGAGCGCTTCAAGCTCGTCTCCGAACGGATGGCCACCAAAAAGGCCGTAAGGGACAACCAGGGTCGCGCGGCACGAGGGCTAGTCGCCAAGCCCACCGATGGAAAGGGTGGTGCGGAAAATTTCGTGACTGCGGTCCGGCACCTTTTCCAGGTTCTGGTCGACGCCGACCTCGCACCCCGGCGCGAGCTGGCCGATGTTATCCGCGTCCTCGCTGAGGCCGGTGAGGACGGGTGGGGTTTGTGGGCACGGCTGACGGGCCCGGCCCCCTGGCTAAACGGCGCTATCCCTGTGGACGTCCTGGCCGAAGAGCCTGGACGCGTCCTTGAGGCCGGCCGACGGCGAGCTTCCAACGCGACGTGAGCCGGCCGACACAGCCCAGCGCCCTTGGCCAAACAAGGTCGGGCGGGGGCTGCCCCCCTTCAATTTGGGGTGTGAAGCGGGTGTAAGGGCGAGCGCTGGGCGGGTCGCCGGCCGAGGAGGAGTACTACCATCTGGTAGTATCATTGCTATGGCGAAAGAGAAGGCGACGATCACGCTCGACCGGCGCAAGGCGGAGGAGGCTCGAGCCCTTGTCGGCGCCGAGTCGACCTCGGCCGTGGTCGATGTCGCCCTCGACCGGCTCATCCGCCTCGAGCGCCTTCGACGCGACATTGGCGCCTACCGGGCCGCGCCGCCCACCGACGACGAGGTAGCCCTGGCCGATCTCGCCGGCGGGGCGCTTCTCGACGATGACACCGACTGGGCCGCCCTCTACAGCGAACCGTGACCGCCATCCCGCGCAGGGGCGAGGTGTGGCTCGCCGAGGTGGACAAGGCCCGACCTGTCATCGTGCTCACCCGCAATCCCATGGGCCGGTACCTCAACGCTGTACTGGTCGCTCCGGTCACTTCGATGGTGCGGAATGTCTCGACCGAGGTGCCCGTCGGTCCCGCCGATGGCATCCGTGTCGAGTCGGTCGCCAACCTGGACAACACCCAACTCCTCGCCCGGACCCGTCTCGTTCGGCGCGTCGGCCAAGCCACACCTGACACGATGTCTCGCCTCTGTGACGCGCTGGCAATCGCCGTCGACTGCATGCCGAAGTGATCAAGCCTGCGTCGCCTGGCTCATCACACCCCAGACTGAAGGACTTGAACCTTCCCCCTCTACCCGGACACTCTGCCCTTGCCATGAATGGAGGAGGATCTGTACGTGGCAAGTGGGCCCGTGGGCGCCGTTACAGCAATGAGTTCAAATCCGACGCGGTCGCGTTGGTGCGCCGGTCTGGCAGGCCCATCGCGGACATAGCAAAGGAGCTGGGCGTCGACGACTCGACCCTCAGCTATTGGGCCCACCAAGCGAACGCGAGTTTGGACGATGATGAGAAAGCCGCGCTCGACGGCCAGCGGCGGCTTCGCAAGCGCATAAAGCCAAAGTGCGGGACGATGTCCGCGGGTGGCTCTTTGTCCGTTCGCCGGCGAATGGCCAAGTTCCGTCTGGGCTCCCTTGATCCGGCCGCAGGGGTGCGGCGCCGCTGCCTTTTTGACCGAGCAGCGCGGCCGCGTGCGTGGCCGGCGGTGGCGGTGAGCCGACAGGTCCCCGTGGAGCTCGTGTCCCCTCTCGTCGAGGCGCGGGCTGCCGGCTTGTACCCCGAGGCGGCCAAGAGAGAAAGCGCCGTTGACGGGCCCGGCCTTACGTTCGCGGGGGCGTTCATCACTGCTCTCGGGTACGCCATTGGTGCCATGTTGAGGATCACAGGCGTCCCCGGGCTCGAGGGTCACGTGTCGGCTGCGCTGGAGCTAACGTGCCGTCATGCAGACTGAGCGCACAGTTGAGGCTGGTGGTGAGGTGGAGGGGGGCGCGTCGCAGTGGGGAGAGCCCCACCTAAAGCGGTTCAAGTCCCTCCGCGCCCACCCGTTTTTAGGCACTTAGATGGCGACATGGGAGTCGCCCCAAGGCTCTCCCACAAGCGATCCAGCACCGCCTCCAGGTACCTCGAGCCCGCATAGGAGTGCGGTGAAGGACAAGCGTTCAAGCGACCGCACTAGCGTTTGGGCATGCTGGTGGTCGTCACGGGTCTGCCGGGAAGCGGCAAGTCGACCTTAAGTAATGAGCTCGCTGCCCGGCTCGCGCTACCGTTGATCGCCAAGGACCGGTACAAAGAGATCCTCTTTGACACGCTCGGTATCGGCGACCGCTCCTGGTCGCGACGGCTCGGCCAGGCGGCGATCGCTCTCCAGTACCACGCGATCGCGACAGTTGGCGATGCCGTCGTCGACTCGGGCCTGTGGCCCGGCGTCTCCGAACCCGAACTGGCGAGCCTTCGCTTGCCGATGGTCCAGGTGTTCTGCCACTGCCCTTTCGAGCTGGCGCGCGACCGGTATTTCTCTCGGCCGCGTCACGCCGGGTTCGCGGCGGAGCAGATGACCGTCGAGGGCTACGAGATGTTCCGACCGCTCGTCGAGCCGCTAGCGCTCCATGCCCCACTCGTTCGCGTCTCGACTTCTCGGGAGGTCGACTACGACCATCTGGTCAAGGACCTATCGGCCCTCGGGGTGAACGGCGAGCGAAGAAGTCGCAGCTAGGCGAGAACCTCGTGGACCTGGTGTGGGCGTGCATCCGGGCCGTACGTCTCGGCTCGTTCGCCTGCGCCCGTAGGCGTAGCCATCTCGGTATGGGCTATTGCTGTCCCATGCCCGGCCTCAGGACGACACCATCCCAGCGCCCGTCAGCATGAGGATCTGGCGGGCGAAGCCGAGCCTGCACGGTGGCGCCTGTTGGTCCTGGTTGCCGGTCAGGGACAACGAGAAGTCGCCGCGCACCCCCCGGTACGAGCCGGTGCCCGACCCAGCAACGACCGGGACATTGGCAGTGACGTTGACGTAGTCCGAGCACGTCGCCGCGTAGACTGGTTCGTGGGAGGTCCCAGCCCGGAACTTGCTTGCAATCCGCTCGATGTAGAGCCGGAAGGTCCCGTGCCGGAGCTCGAGCTCAATCTCGCTCGTGTGCTCGGGGTCGACTTTGCCGTCGGGCTGGACGGTAACGGCGGGGCCGTAGTCGCCGATGGCACCGCTCAGTACCGCCTGGAAGGCTGGGCCGTGACGCCGAGCGCAGCCGCGAGCTCGGCGTCAGTGGTCTGCCAGTTGGCCCACTTCGCCCAGACGCAGCAAGGCAACAACAAAGCGGCTGGCAACCAGCCCGGGCCGGGCACGACAAAAGCCGCCGCTACGACAGGGACCAGGGCGGCGACCAGCGCCGAGAGCGACCTCACGAGCAGCAGCCCGAGGCCCGGGAATGGTGCCGCCGCGGCCAGCTCGTGGGCCGGGTCGAACACGGGCAGGAATGCCGTCGCCACCCCTGCGAGCACCGTCTGCGGTGCTATCAGAAGGAACGGCGCCAATACCCCCCAGCCCGGGCCGCCAACGGCGAGTGGGGTGCCCGAGGGGTGCCCGACCAGTACCGACTCACCGCTCAGCGCAGCAAGTACCCCTACAACCGAGAGGAGCCGCGAACGGCGAAGCGGTCTTGGACCGCCTGGTCGACCAAGTCCACCGATGAGCACCTCCGTGACAAACGAGCCGTGAGCCACCCGGCGTGGCGGTCATAGAGGCAGCCAAGCGCCTCCTCATCGCCATGGGCCACGGCGCGGAGCAACGCCGTGTCATCCAACTCGGTGACATCGTCGCTCACACCCGGGGTCGTTCAACTACTGTCACAGCTTCCTTGTCGCAGCGACAGGCGCGCACGGTTCCCTTCGCCCCACGACAATGTCAACGACCGGGCACGCCGCGAGCATCACTGACGCGAGCATCACTGAGACGTGAGGGCGCAAACGGGTTGTCCATCCTCGCGCTGCTTGACCCTCGATTGGGCCGGTGCCGGTCGGCGATGACCAGCCGGTGGGGCGCGTAGGTAGCCTTTTGGCGATGCGCGCTGTTCGGGTTGCCTTGCTCCCGGCGGCTGTCGCCGGGCTCCTGCTATCCGTCACCCTGGCCACGCCTGGCGCGGTCATGGGCAGTGCCCTCCAGAGCTTCGGCGTCGGTGCCGCTCGCGCCCACAAGCAGTTGACCCCGGCCGGGCTACCCGCACCCGCCCGGCTAGTCCCCTTCCCGGGGAACGTGGCCACGGGGGAGGGAGTGTGGCACCCGGCGGGGCGCCTTGTCGGTGGCCGGCCGGCGGTCTACGAGACGGTCCTCGCGCCGCCGGGCGGAGGCGCCCCTGCGGGGGTCGCGTGGATGGACACCCGGTTGCTGGCGGCCCGGCTGTACTCGGGCTCGCAGAGCCCGGGGTGGATTACGGGCGGTTGGAAGTACACCGCACCAGTGCTCCCGGGCGACGCCCGCCGCCTAGTCGCCGCGTTCAATGGTGGGTTCAAGTTCCCACAGAGCGACGGTGGGTACTACAGCGAAGGTCACCTCGTCTTCGCGATGCGCAACGGGGCGGCTTCGCTCGTCATTTATAAGGGCGGAGGCGTCACCGTTGGGGCGTGGGGGAGCAATGTGCGTATGACGCCAAACGTCGCGTCTGTCCGTCAAAACCTCAACTTGCTGGTCGACGGAGGGCGGCCGACCCAGCTGGCCGGCACGCCCAACTGGGGTGAATGGGGGGCAACATGCGGAGCCTCTTCTTGCGCTGGCCCCGGTATCGAACATCAGTGGCGTTCAGGCCTCGGGGTGACAGCCAAAGGCGCCTTGGTATACGCACTCGGACCGGGCCTAGCCCCACTGGAGCTCGCCCAGCTCCTAGCCCGGGCCGGGGCGGTTCGGGCGATGGAACTTGACATCAACCCAGACTGGCCCGTCTTCGCCACATATGACCCGCCGAGCCCAAACGGCCTTGCGGCCCCGGCCAACGGCACCAAGCTCTTGGCATCGAGCGTCCAGGGACCATGGACCTTCTTCGAGCCGTGGTGGGCTAGGGATTTTGTGGCGATGCTGGCTCGTTGACCGACCAAATCGCTCACGGGCCTCGCTTGGTCGGTAGGTCGGCCAACTATGCGGAAGCCCACCCGATGGCTCGCTCTATGGCCTCGGGCCCCCCGAGCTTGCCCTGAGCCCGCCGATCGTGACCGCCACCGTCTTGGTGAGCCCTTTCCGCGATCTCCGGGTCAAAAAGATGTTCCGGAGACCTGTCCATCTAGGCGATCCCGTTCGTCGTGGTCCTGACGAGTCGAAAAACGGCCCGCCAATGGTCGAAGGAAGGGAGCGAGGTGTACGACTATTACCATCTTTACCGGCTCGAGCGTGGCCTGAGCGCCGCCGAGCAGAGGGCTGTTGACCAGCGGACTGGTGAGCTGGCAGCCGACTTGGCAAAAACGCGTCGCGCCTTGGGGCATAGCCTGTCCCGTGGGCTCGGCGTCCTGAAGGGCCTGGGAGGGGCGAAGCACATGAGGAAAGGGGCCAGCGCGTTTGGCGTGCGGGCCAAGTACTGAGGAGGTCTCTACGGTGCAGTACCTGCTTGTCCATGTATCCGATGAAGCGATAGCGGCGGCAAAGCCCTGGGACGAGGCTGCTCAGGCCTCACTTGACGCCTGGCTTGAGGAGAGCGTTGACCAGAAGGTCAACCTCCACGGGAGCCGGCTCCGCCCACCAAGCGACGCCACGACGGTGAAGGTACGCCGGGGGGAGCTGATCGTCACCGACGGGCCCTTTGCAGAGACGAAAGAACAGGTAGCTGGCTATGACCTCCTCGAGTGCACCGACATGGCGGAGGCCGTCCAATGGGCGAGCAAGCACCCGTCCGCCCGTACCGGAGCCATCGAGGTCCGCGCGCTCCACGGCTACCAGCCACCAGCGGGCCTCCCGGAACCTGCCCCAGGAAAGCGTCGCTACATGATGCTCGTCTGCACGGACCCGTCGCTCGACGTGGAAGAGCTCGGTCCGATAGCGCCCGTCGATCCCTGGGTCGAGGCGACGGGGAGCCGCGGCGCTCGTCGTTTCGGCAGCCAGCTTGACGAGGCGGCCAGCGCACGGACGGTCCGGGTGCGCGACGGCCAGATCTTCGTAACCGACGGGCCGTTCGCAGAGACAAAAGAGCAGATTGCCGGCTTGGACATCCTCGACTGCGCTGACCTGGACGAAGCCCTGGAGATTGCCGCACAGCACCCGATGGCACGGCACGGCATCTTGGAGGTGCGCCCCTTTTGGCCGTTCGGCGAGGACTGATCGAGCCGGGACTGGCCGGCACATTCCGAGACGAGTGGGGCCGTACGGTCGCCGCCTTGATCCACCGGTTCGGCGACTGGGACTTGGCCGAAGACTGCGCGCAGGAAGCCTTCGCCCTCGCAAGCGAGCGCTGGCCTGTGGAGGGCACGCCGAGCCGTCCCGGCGCGTGGTTGTTTACGGTAGCGCGCAACCGGGCCATCGACCGGCTCAGGCGGACGGCAACTTACCAGGCCAAGCTGAGTGCGGTCGCGACGATGGCAACTGCTCTGGCGGGGGGCGAGGACGCGGCTCTCGCCCCGCCGCCCGATAAGCCCGAGGCGTTGGACGAAGGCAGTTTCCCCGACAAGCGGCTGGGACTGATCTTTACCTGTTGCCACCCGGCGCTGGCCATGGAGGCCCGCGTCGCCCTCACCCTGCGCACGTTGGCGGGCCTCAGTACGGCGGAGATTGCCCGGGCGTTCCTCGTTCCCGAAGCCACCATGGCCAAACGCCTTGTGAGAGCCAAGCACAAGATCCAAAACGCCGGGATCCCCTGCCGAGTTCCCCCCGTCAGTGCGCTCGCGGGAAGGGCTGCCGGCGTCCTGGCGGTGCTTTACCTGCTTTTCAACGAAGGGTACTCGGCCTCCGCGGGCGACGACCTGGTCCGCCGAGATCTGTGCGATGAGGCCATCCGCTTGGCGAGGGTGCTAGCAGGGCTGATGCCCGAGCTCTCTGAAGCGAAGGGCCTCCTTGCGCTCATGCTCGTACACCAGGCGAGGCGGGCGAGCCGGGTGGACGGCAATGGCGACCTGGTGAGGTTGGAGGACCAGGACCGCTCCCTTTGGGACAGGGCAGCAATAAAGGAGGGGGAACGCTTGCTGGCCGAAGCTGCGCGCCGGGGCGAAGCCGGCCCCTACCAGCTCCAAGCGACCATTGCTAGTTGCCACGCCGGAGCCGCGACAGCTGGGGCGACCGATTGGCACCGCATAGCGCAGTTGTACCAGAGGCTGGCGGAACTTACCGGCTCGCCGGTCGTCGACCTCAACCGAAGCGTGGCCGTGGCGATGGCCTACGGGCCCGAGGTGGGCCTCGCTATCGTTCAGCAACTCGAGGGCTCCGGCGTCCTGGGCGATTACTACTTGGTACCTGCTACCAAAGCCGATTTCCTTAGGAGGCTTGGGCGTTGTCGTGAGGCAGCCACTGCTTACCGCGAGGCTTTGGCACTGGCCCGCAACGAGCCAGAACGCCGGTTCCTCGAGGGGCGCTTGGCCGAGGTTGTTTCCC
Organism: Actinomycetes bacterium; assembly: GCA_021787035.1. Lineage (GTDB taxonomy): Bacteria > Actinomycetota > Acidimicrobiia > Acidimicrobiales > Palsa-688 > JAJZYO01. Next base: position 2,492 of record JAJYMM010000227.1, on the reverse strand, counting down.
AGTCCCTCGGAACTGGTGGCGGGGCGGAAGGTCTTTGAGACGGTCGCGGGTTCGGGCCCTTGCTTCGCGCAAGTCGAGGTGGTTGCCGGTATGCCGGTGGGCGTTCCGGGGGCCGGGCCCAAAGTAAGATCGCCGGGTGCGTCTCAGCCAGGTAGAAGCGCGCGTGGTCGGGAGCCTCATCGAAAAACAGCTGACAACGCCCCAGCAGTACCCGCTAACGATGAACGCGCTGCTCTCGGCGTGCAACCAGTCCTCCAACCGAGACCCAGTGGTGGAGTTCGACGAAGGCACGGTCAAAGAGGCGCTGGTGTCGCTCAAGGCGGCCGGGCTTGCGCGCTTCGTGCATCCCTCGCACGGCCGGAGCGTCGTCCGGTACGAGCAGCTTCTCGGGGAATCCCTTGGGGTGAGCGAGAAGCAACTCGCGCTAGTGGCGGTTCTGCTACTCAGGGGCCCGCAGACAGCGGGCGAGTTGCGGTCCCGCACTGAGAGGATGTGTGACTTCGATGCGATCGCCGACGTCGACGTTGAGCTCGAAGCTTTAACCAAGTTGGCCGAGCCGCTCGTCGCGAAGCTTTCGCGCCGGCCCGGGCAAAAGGAAGAGCGTTGGGTGCAGCTGTTGACGGGATCAGACGGAGCGCCCGATGGCGCTATGGGAGCGAGTGCGTCACCGCTCGGAGGGCCCGGTCCCGTGCAGCCGATACCTGGCCCGCCCCCGGTGATGCCTGAGCCTGCAGGGTCGCGCTTAGAGGTACCCGAGCGGGAAGGGTTGCGCTTCGAGGTCGCGGAGGGGACCGGGCCGAACTTCGGGGTTGCAGCGCCGCGCCCCGAGGTTCCCGAAGTGGCAGAGCTGCGCTCTGAAGTGGCAGACCTGCGCTCCGAAGTGGCAGAGCTGAACGCTCAGGTAGTAGGGCTGCGCGACGAACTTGAGAGGATGCGGCGAGATCTTTACGACTGACCTGACCTCCCGTGACCTCTCATAAACTGAGGTCGCGAAGTCCCCAGCGCCCGCTGATCCCGAGAGCGGCGTAAACGCTGCCGAGGTGGTGTTCGACTGTCTTTTCCTAGATCACGAGGCGCCTGGCGATCTCCTCGTTGGTGAGCCCTTGGCTTGCCAGCACGGCACCCGCGTCTGGGCAGGCGTGAGCCTGCTCGCCCAAGGGATGCCGAGCTGGTGAGAGGCGACAGCCGGATCAGCGTGGCTCGGCGCGTAAGCGTTGCCAAGCCGCGGCTGCGCGCTCGCGGGGAGGGAGCTTGGCGACGAAGCTGGGCACTTCTTCGGCGGCCTCTTCGGGAAAGAGTTGGGAAATGTAGCCGAAGGGCAGTACTACTTCGGCCGCCTCCCCCTGGGCTCGCGCGCACTCGAAGCCCATCTTGCCCGCCTGCGAAATGGCGAGTTCCAATAGTGCAGTTTTCCCAAGTCCTGCTTCGCCTAGAACGAACGCCACCGCCGCCTTTCCGGCCCTCGCGTCCTCCAGCGTTGCCCTGAGTGCAGAGATATGGTTATCGCGCTCGAGCAGAGCGTCAGGCACGGCCGCTGTTCCCTCCCCCCTCCCTCTCCCTCGCGGGCAGCCCATCCCTTTCGCTAAATATAGGGGATGTCCCCGATGCTAGCCCGGTTTGGGCCTGGCAAACTAACGGACCATGGGAGACGCCACCCCGCCGCCAGGGGACTTGCCATGCCGGCGGGGCCCTTCAAGCCGATCGATATGAGGTACCGGTCCAGGTGCGAAGGATGCTTGCCGCCCAACGAGATTATTGCGCCACCCGTGGTGAGTTTTGGAAATTCGTGAGCATACGGAGAGGACGGCCTGCTACCGTAATACTCGGGCTTGCGCGCTCATCAACCGAGGGCCGATTGGCATCCACGGGGACGGCCTGTCAACTGCCGCGCGCTGCCCCAAGCGGGGCACTTGGTGGTTATGGCCATGCGTGCCGGCCAACAATGGGCCAAAGGGCCTATGGCCCTCGGGGGGGTATGTGTTATCTTTTGTACGGGGCTCCGGTAATTCAGGGAAGGGTGTTGAGGCCGGAAGGTTATGGCTGGGGGCACACTGCAGTCTTAGTTAGTTAATCCAAAGCCTCTGCTTTAGGCATTCCGTATTTGCCAGCCATTTACGACGTGCTATGGCCAGTACGAGCTTGGTAGCTATGAAGCCGGCTGGGATGGATCCCTTAGCAACGAGGAGGTCTGAGCATGCTAGAGGGTGATTACGATTGCTTCGAGCGCTTGAGCCGGAGAGAACGACAAGTTCTGTCGAGCCTGATGCGCGCCCAGAGCGTAAGGGAGATCTCGCGCGAGGCATATGTTTCGGTGCCGACGGTGCGGAGCCAGATACGCTCGATATTGGTCAAACTGGAAGTCAGGTCACAGCTTGCCGCGGTCGTTCTCGCATACCGCAGCGGGTGGAGCGCGGCCGAGCCCGACGTCGAGGCGGGGACCGAGCGCGAGAAGCTAGCCGTCGGCGCGTGACCGCGGTGACACCCGTAGTAGC